>JASHOF010000032.1 GCA_030041255.1 Acetobacteraceae bacterium | reverse complement strand
GGGCGCGTGGGCGTGCGGATGAAGTTCGAGACCGCGTTCAGGGTGAGATAGACGATCTTGCGCGGGAATGGCGTGATGTTGCCGGCCGAGCCGTGCACGAGGTTGCCGTGGAACATCAGGACGGCACCCGGCAAGCCGGTGGGGGCGACGATGCCGCCTTCGTTGACGAGGCGCGTGACGACTTCCTTGTCGAGCGTCCAGAGCGGGTAGGATGTCGTTTCGAGATCGTGTCCGGCTGCCAGGGTGCCGTGGCGGTGGCTCCTGGGGATCAGCATCAGCGGGCCGTTGATCGGCATCACCTCGTCGAGGAAGACAGAGATGTTCATGGCGCGCGGTTCGGGCATGCCGTCATCACGCATCCAGGTGCCGTAATCCTGGTGCCACTGCCAGACATCGCCGTCAAAGGCGGCCTTCGCGTTGATCTTGAACTGGTGCATGTAGAGCTTGTCGGCGAAGATCTGCTCGACGGGGCGGATCAGGCGCGGATGGGCGCCGAGGCGGCGGAAGCCTTCGTTGTAGGTGTGGGCGGCGAAGGCGGTGCGCGGGGCGCCGGATTTCTCGCGCCAGATTTCCTTGCGGTCGTGATCGAAGATGGCGACGGCTTCCTCGGCGAGGAGGGCGACCTCGGCGGGGGTGAAGACGTCGGGGAAGAAGAGGAAGCCCTCGCGGTGGAATTTCTCGATATCGGCCTGGCTGAGCTGCATGGCGTGCTTCCTCCGATGGGCGGGGCAGTTGCGGCTGCCCGGCCGCCTCGGTGTTTATAGCACAGGCCGCGCGGGGCGCCGCGCGCCGCGACGGCGGTCTCGATCGTGTCTCCATAATGCGGGGGAAAATGCCATTGCGGCAAGGGAAGCGTTGGGGGCGGGGAGGGTGCGGGCCGGGCGGCGCCGCTGGTAACAGCGGCGGAACAGCGGGGTGGGGCGGCTTCGAGGGGCGATGGCGCGGGTTGTGGGGGGTTGGTCTGAATGCGGCTATCAGCGGCGGATCAGCGAGCGAATGGTGGGGCGGGGGCCGGGCTGATGGGCTGCTCTCTGGTGCGCTGGCGTGCGTCCCAGCGTGGGTCTAGGCGGTTGTTGCTGGGCGCCGGTTGGAGCGAAACGAGCGGCAGGCTCAAGGCCTCGGCGGTTCCTGCGATTGGGAGGGCAGGCGAGAACTTTTGCCGTGGAGGATGGGATGAGATTGAAAAGAGCACGAGTTCGGGGATTTCAGCCGTTCGGCGATTCCGGGGAGGTTGAGTTTGCGGAGGGTATCAATCTCATAATCGGGCAGAACAATGCTGGAAAGAGCGCACTGTTGCGGGCATTGCTTCCGCAGCTCCCAGATGACCGGCACCGGACGCCCGAAAAATGGGAGTCATTCAGGCTGCCGAGGCCCGAGATCACCCTCACAATAGACGTGAGCGGAAACGAGGTCCGCGACTGGCTGTTGCGTTCTAATGGGACGCATTACATCCCGACACCGACGGGGGGGCAGGAGTGGGCAGTAACCTTTATGAACGAGTTCTTTGGGCTTTCGAGCGTTCTTATCCCTGTCGGTCGGACGGCGGGTTCCAATTTCAATTCTGAGTCGTATCCATCGCACCAGCTTTTCCCCGATGTTCCTGGAAAGCAGAGGTTCGCGACTGTCGTGAAGAGCAATGACGGCGAGCTGACGATAAGTTCGGCAGTGACCCCCAACGACTCCTTGCCGGGGCTTGCGTGGCCCGCTTGGGGACGCGACATGTTTTACTTCGCCGCGGAGCGGATGACGATTGGCGAAGCAGCGCCCGGCCGCGCCGACAGGCTGCTGCCAAACGCTGGCAATCTTCCGAACGTCCTTCATACGCTAAGCGGTGAGCGGGGAGACGTGTTCACGCGGCTGGTTGGTCATCTCGGCGACATCTTCGCGACCGTGGGCAACCTGAGTGTCAGGACCAAGTCCGCAGGCGGCCACCCTCTCGAGGTTCGTGTCTGGCCGACTGAGGCAATGGAGCAGGTTGAGCTGAGCTTTCCGCTTAACTCCAGCGGAACGGGTGTGGCACAAGTTACTGCGATCCTTGCAGCAGTCATGACTATCGACAATGCCATAATCATCATCGACGAAATCAACAGTTTTCTGCATCCCGCGGCGGTCAAGGCCTTGCTTCGTATCATTCAGACGCGGTACTCGCAGCACCAGTACATCATATCGACCCATTCGCCGGAGGTGATCAGCTTCAGTAATCCGAAGACGATCCATCTCGTGAAGCGTGCGGGATATGAATCGTCGGTCAAGCGTCTGGATCTCGCCAAGGTGGGGGAGCTCCGAGATGTCGCGCAGCACTTGGGTGTTTCGATGACGGACGTGTTTGCTGCCGACCGGGTCATCTGGGTGGAAGGACCCACTGAGGAGCTGTGTTTTCCGTATCTTTACGAGCAGCTTGTAGGGGCGCTGCCGCGAGGTGTGGCTTTTACGTCAGTCGTTGCGACAGGTGACTTTACGAGACGGCGCGATCGGGAGATCGTGTACGAGGTCTATCATCGCTTATGTGCGGCAACTGCGGCCCTGGTTGTGTCTGTGGTGTTCAGCTTTGACACAGAAAAGCTTACCGATGCCGAAAAGCAGGAAATGCAGCGGGATGCGGGCGGCTCGCTCCGTTTCCTGCCGAGACGGCACCTCGAATGTTACCTCGTGGACCCCGCTGCGATTGCGGCGCTCATCGTGAGCAAGGACTCTGCGTCCGCCGGTACTGTTACGCAGGCGCGGGTCGAGGATGCTTTGAGGGAGGCTGCGGCGGAGCGTCCGTTTTGGGTTTCGGAATGGAGCGATGACATCTCCGATGAAGGGTGGCTCGCCCGGGTCGATGCCGCGGGTCTCATTGCCGCCATTTGTGAGACCCTCTCCGGGCAGAGGGTTCCGTTCGAAAAGAAGAGAGATTCGCTGTTTCTTTTGAGGCATGTCGTTGAGCACAGTCCGGAGCGACTTGCGCCTCTGACGGACTATGTCAAGGACTTGGTTGCGGCGGTGGCGACCGGCGAGGTGGCGGCGAGTTGAAGCCAGTGTGCTCGTAACATTTCGTCGTCATTGCTTGGGCGCTGAGATCGGGCCGCGCGAGCGCCGGTACCAGGATGAGCGGTGGCGACGAGTGGGGCATCGGCGTCTGCTCGAAGCCACAGTTGATCGGGCTATTCAGCCTCGCGGGTGAGGGACGCTGCGACGGCGGGCAGGCCGAGTACTCGTCCGGTGAAGCGGCTGGCATCGTCCCGTGCGATGCGGCTGAGGAGCCGGGTGTCGGCAGTGACGAACGGCAGGTCTGCTGCTGCGGCCAAAGCGAGATAGACGCAATCGCAGGCGGGATGGCCGAGCGCGATCGCCAGGGCTGTCGCGGCGGCCATGAGCGGACGCATCGGGCGCAACTCGACATCGGAGCGGTGTGCTTTCTTCCAGAGGATGTTCGCACACTCGGCAGCGAGAAGTTCGGGTGCGATGAGCGGGCGGTGGCGGAGTGCGAGGGCAAGCCCAGTTCCCGGCTCCTCGATGACCCATTTGACGGCAATGCTCGCGTCAATGACGAATCCGCTCAACGTTCGTCCCGGCTTTCGCGAAGCAGCACCTCCGAGGGGGTTGCCTTCCGGCCGGCAGTGAGCGCGCGAAGCTCGGCCGCCAGCCGGTCGAATGAGGGCTCGCCTTCGCCGGCAAGCGCCTGGCGCAGGATCTCGCGATGCTCTGCCTCCGCCGATCGGCCGTGGCGGGCGGCGCGACGCTTGAGCCGGGCAATCAGGTCATCGTCGAGATTGCGAACTGAGAGGCTCGTGGGCATGGCCATTTCCGCCTGCTGTCGTTGACGGCAGCGATACCATGAATGGAGGGGTTAGCGCCGCAGGTCGGAGAGGCCGAGTTCTTCCCACATCCAGGCGAAGTCGTAGCTTCCGATCGGGCTTGCGGGGTCGTGGCGGGCGGTGTGGTTTTCGAGCATCTTGAGCCAGTCGGCGACCTTGGCGCGACCTTTCGGAGTGCGCGCGGCGTCACGGGGGAGAGATTGCCGAGGACGGGGATGGGGGAATCGAGCGTTTCCCGGTAGTGGCGCTCGAGGGCGGCCTGGGTGATGCGCCGCTCCTCGTCGGGAGGGAGCAGCGGCTCGGAAGCCATGAACTGGGAGAGCGTCTCGGTCAGGATTTTTGGCTCACCGACGAGGCCGGCGAGCACCGGTTCGATCAGTGCCCGGGCGCGCTCGAGGCGACGATCGGAATTCACGCCGAGGGTGAGTTTTTTCCCCGCGAGCTCGATCGTTCCGAGGAGGAGAGAGCCGTCTTCCATCGTCGAGGCAAAGCTCGTGCTGGTGCGGGGTATGGGCGGAGCGCCGGGAGGGATGCGAGGCGCTCGCGCACCTGGGCCGGGGTGGTGGCGGGATTCAAGGGATAGTACGCGGTGAGAAAGAGGAGCGGATCGCCCTCGCTGTTGGCGAGCTTGGGGAGGCGAGGAGAAAGCATCCGCTGAAGCGTGAAATCGAGCCAGACATTGGTGATCATGAAAGCGGATGAGCGAAGCAGGGCGCTCTCGCTCGTCTCTTCGCGAAGGATGGTTTCGTCGATGGCGCCGCCTTTTTCGTGCAGCAATCGGCGCATTTCCGAACGCGCCCGGCGCGCCTGAGGGAGGCGAGGACCGTGGTGGCGGGCTCGGTATCGAAGGGGAGCACTCCGCCGCTGAAGACGGTCTCGGCACCGGTTACGATCAGGCGCGCGGCAATGCGGTCCCATTGGCGGAGCGAGCGGGTGGCCGTGTGTTCGCTGACGCGCATCGGATCGCCGCCCGGACGAGATCGCGCACCATGACGGAAACGCCGGGAACGATGTCGCTCGCCTCGTAGAGACTCACCACGGAATGGCGCAAGCCCTCGATGTAGGCGCGATTGGACGGAGCCTCCTTCCAGCCGCGGCGCTTCAGGTAATCGTCGACGACGTTCCTGCCCTCTTCTTCGAGGGTGAGAAAATCCTCGAATGCGCAGCCGAAGACGGTGCCGCCCATCGGGCCGAGAAGCTCGAGAAGATCATCCGCTGCGACGGCGAATTTTTCGCAAGCGAAGCCGATGTGGCGATCGACCGTCTGCTGGAAACGCTCGCGCCATTCGGCGCGACGGCTCCAGGCCATCAGGCCGTCGAGGGAGTCCGTGCGGGCCATAGGTTTCGCGGGAGCATGACGCAGTGCGTTCATCATGCGCCTGCGGCGCCGTGGGGATCAATCGGACGGGGCGGCGGATCCGTTTTGCAAGCGGAGCGGAAGGGCCCTCACCCCCTCTCCCTCACCCAGAGGGAGAGGGGAGAAAAAAGAGCTCTCCGGGGGGGAGAGGGGTCAGGCTGGTTCGGGAGCGGGGCGGTTGCGGCGCTCGGCCATGAACTGGTCGAACTCGGCACGGTCCCTGGCCCGGCGCAGGCGTTCCAGGTACTCGACGAACTCCCGCTGCTCCTCCTCGAGGCGGCGGAGGGTTTCGGTGCGGTATTCGTCAAAAGCCGAGTTGCCGCTTTCGGGCTGACGCATGCGACGGCCCCAGCCGCAGCCGTGACGGGATAGCTGGGGATTGCCGGGGTGGTACCAGCGGCCCGGTGCACTGCACCACATGCCGCGGAAGCGCCCGCTGGCGCCGGCGAACACGAGCGCCGCCAGACCGAGCGGCCAGGCAAGCCAGAATCCAAGGATGGTCAAGGCGATCCAGGCCGGCCGGCCGATCGCGTCGATCTTGTCAAGGAGGAACATCGGACACCTCTCGGGATGCGATGATATGAATGTTAAGCACATTTACAAGAGGAACGCAAGTCCCCCTTTTTCGAGTCCTGTCAGGGGGCGCCGGCGCGGCCGGGCGGTGCGGCAAGGCCCTGGAGATAAATCAGGCTGTGCGCTTCGAGGAGTTCCTCCGGTGTCATCGGCAGGGCAAGACCGCCGGAATCAAGAAAGAGCGCGGCAATACCATGTACGACGGCCCAGGAATGGAGCGCCACCATCAGGGCGGGCGGCCGATTTGAAGCGGGAAAGGTAGCTGCGACGGCCTCTGCGGCCCGCCGCAGCACGGAGAAGGCGCGGTCCGCCGCCGCCGAGAAGGCAGGATCGTCCTCGGGAGCCGGACCGGAATCGAACATGGCGGCGAAAAAGGCAGGCTCGCGGCGGGCGAAGGCGAGATAGGCGCGGCCGCAGGCGTCCAAAGCGGCAGCCGGATCGGGACGGCCCTGGTTCCAGGCCGCCTCGAGATCGGAAGCGAAACGCTCGAAGCCGCGGCGCGCGACCTCGGCCATCAGCGCCCCGCGGTCCCGGAAATGCCGGTAGGGAGCAGCCGGGCTGACGCCGGCGGCGCGGGCGACATCGGCATAGCTGAAGCCCATCGGCCCGTGCTTGCCGATGAGCTCGAGCACGGTCTCGACCAGCGCCTCGCGCAGATTGCCGTGGTGATAGGCGTCGCGGTCACCGGGCCGATGCGAACGGAAGGTCATGTAAACGCTTTTTACATGATCGCTGCAGCGGGGAACAGAAGGAGGTTCAGCGGCCGGCTGCGGCGAGGATGCGGAGCGCGAGCCGGTGGTGCGGGCGATCGATCATCGCCCCGTCCATAGCCAGTACGCCGGCGCCCGGATGGGCGGCAAAGAGATCGGCCACGGCTTCCGCCCAGCGGACCCGCTCGGGCAAGGGGGTGAAGGCGGTGTGCGCAGGAAGAACCTGGTTCGGGTGGATGAGATATTTGCCGCTGAAGCCATCGGCGGCGGCGGCGGCTGCTTCGGCGGCGAAGCCTGCCGGATCGCGCGGGTCGGGGAAGGGCGTGTCGATGGCGGGCACACCGGCGGCGGCGGCGGCGATCAGGGTGAGCGCGCGGGCGGCGGCGACGGGGGCGGCGTAAGCGCCGCCGGGAAGGCGCGGGCGGATGCCGAGATCGGAGGCGAGATCTTCGGCGCCGAAGGAGAGCGCGACCAGTCGCGGCAGGCCCGGCCCGTAACGCGAGAGCGCCTGCACGGCGGCGGCTGTTTCCGTCACCAGCGCGAGGGCGCCGATCGCGCGCGGCTCGAGACCGGCGGCAGTCTCCAGCGCCTCGAGCCGCTGATCGAGGCGCAGCAGGGTTTCCGGGGCGTCGCACTTGGGAAGGAGGATCGCCGCCGGGCGGCCGGCGATAACCGCGGCGAGATCGGGAAGATGCCAGGGTGTCGCTTCCGGATTGACGCGCACGATGACGCCCGGCCGGGCGAGCGAGGGGAGCAGGGCGGCGACGAGGCGGCGCGCGGTTTCCTTGGCGGCGGGAGCGACGGCGTCCTCGAGATCGAGGATGACGGCATCCGCTTCGGAGGCGAGCGCCTTGGCGATCTTGTGCTCCGAATCGCCGGGTGCGAAGAGCGGGCTTCTCAGGCGCATCGTGGCTGCTGCGGCGAGGTTTCGCGCCTTCGCATCAGGGCGGTGCGTTCGCAGTGGGCGACGCAGATTCCGGCCTGGTTGAACGCCTCGTGGCGGAAGGTGACGATGCCGGCGTCGGGGCGCGAGCGGCTCGAGCGCGCGGCGAGGACGGTGGTTTGCACGCGCAGCGTGTCACCGGCGAAGACGGGGGCGGGAAAGCGCACGTCGGTCATGCCGAGATTGGCGATCGTCGTGCCGTCGGTCGTGTTGTGCACGCTCATGCCGATCATCAGGCCGAGCGTGAAGAGGGAATTGACGAGAGGGCGGCCGAACTCGGTTTTGCGGGCGAACTCGGCGTCGAGATGCAGCTTCTGCACGTTCATGGTGAGCGAACAGAAGAAGACATTGTCGGCCTCGGTGACGGTGCGGGTCCATTCCGCATCGATCACGCGGCCCTCCGGCAGGTCCTCGAAGAAAAGTCCGGCCATCGCCACGCCTGATTCTGCAGTCGGGCGAGGATAGGTTTCGAGGGCACTTCCTGCCAGCACTGTTTCGGCGAGCGGGCCGCGGCTGGCCGGGCCGGGGGAGCGGGCGCTATGCTGACGCGCCGGAACGGGTTTGCCGGAGGAGAGCGCCATGGCCGAAGCAACGTCCGGAGATCACGGCCCGGATTTCGCAGGCGGAGTGAAGCTGGACCATCTCAAGGATGGCGGGCTGCTGGCGGGCGAGGCCGCCGGCGAAGCGGTGCTGCTGGCACGGCGCGGCGAGGAGGTGTTCGCGGTCGGCGCCACCTGCACGCATTACCATGGGCCGCTTGCGGAAGGTCTGATGGTCGGCGAAACGATCCGCTGCCCGTGGCACCACGCCTGTTTCAGCCTTCGCACCGGCGATGCGGTGCGCGCGCCGGCGCTCGATCCCATTCCGTGCTACCGGGTCGAGCGGGAAGGGGGGCGGGTGTTCGTGCGCGAGAAGCTGGCGCGTGCGGAACCGAAGCCGCGCCGGACTCCGACGCTCAGGAGGATCGCGATCGTGGGCGGCGGAGCGGCCGGCAATGCAGCGGCCGAGACGTTGCGTGCGGAGGGGTACGGCGGGGAGATCACGATGTTCAGCGCGGTCGGTGATCTTCCCTGCGACCGGCCCAATCTCTCCAAGGATTATCTTGCCGGCAGTGCGCCCGAGGAGTGGGTATTCCTGCGGCCGGCCGATTTCTACCGCGAGCGCGCCATTACCATCGAGCTGGGCACGCGGGTCGTCGGGCTCGATGCGCATGCCCGCGAACTCAGGATTGCCGATGGAAGGCGGCTCGGCTTCGATGCGATCCTGCTGGCAACGGGTGCGGCGGCGCGGCGGATCACCGTTCCGGGGGCGGAGTTGCCGCATGTGCGGACGCTGCGCTCGGTTGCCGATTGCCGGGAGATCATCGCGCAGGCGGGCGAGGGGCGGCGTGCCCTGATCGTCGGAGCGAGCTTCATCGGCCTCGAGGCCGCCGCTGCCTTGAGCACGCGCGGTGTTGCGGCGAGCGTGGTGGCGCCGGAGGCGGTGCCGATGGAGCGCGTGCTGGGCGCGGATCTCGGGGCATTCCTGCGCGCATTGCACGAAGAACACGGGGTTGCGTTCCATCTCGGGAGCGGGGTGGCGTCGATCGGGCCGGAGGCGGTGACGTTGACGGGCGGAGAGCGAGTGGCAGCGGATCTGGTGCTGCTCGGTGTCGGAGTGGCGCCGGAGACGGCGCTTGCCGCCGAGGCCGGGCTTGCCATGGGCAACGGCGTTCTTGTCGATGCCTTTCTGCAAACGAGCGCGCCGGGCATTTTCGCTGCCGGCGACATCGCCTGCTGGCCGGACAAGCTTTCCGGCGAGCGGATCAGGATCGAGCACTGGGTGGTCGCCGGGCGGCAGGGGAGGATCGCGGCGCGCAACATCCTGGGCAGCGGTGAGCGGTGCGATATCGTTCCGTTCTTCTGGACCCAGCAGTACGACGTCTCGCTGTCCTATGTCGGCCATGCCGCGCAGTGGGACCGGGCGGAGCTCGAGGGCAGCCCGCAGGAGCGGGACTGCCGCGTGAGCTACTTCAGCAAGGGGCGGAAGTGCGCGGTGGCGACCATCTTTCGCGATGGCGAGAGCCTGGCTGAAGAACGGACCTTCGAGGAGGCGCTGGCAGCGATGCCGTGAAGGGGGGCGGCGACAGGAGCTAAAGTTTTTCGACCTGGCCGTATTCGAGTTCGACGGGTGTGGCGCGGCCGAAAATCGAAACGCTGACCTTGAGGCGGCCCTTCTCCTCGTCCACGTCCTCGACGGTGCCGTTGAAGCTGGTGAAAGGCCCGTCGGCCACCCTGACCTGCTCGCCCACTTCGAACAGCACGGCAGGGCGTGGCCGCTCGACGCCTTCCCGGGCCTGCTTGAGGATGCGCTCGGCCTCGGCATCGGTGATCGGGCTCGGCTTGTTGCGGCTGCCGAGAAACCCCGTGACCTTGGGCGTATTCTTGACCAGGTGCCAAGCCTCGTCGGTGAGGTCCATCTTCACGAGAACGTAGCCCGGGAAGAACTTGCGCGCCGCATTGACCTTCTGGCCACGGCGCATCTCGACCACCTCCTCGGAAGGCACGAGCACCTCCTCGAACTGCTCGCCGAGACCTTTCTGTGCCGCCTGCTCCGTGATCGCCTGCGCGATCTTCCTCTCGAACCCGGAATAGACGTGAACCACGTACCAACGCTTGGCCATGCACTTCGTTCCTTGAAGCCTGTTTGCCCCGAGGGCAATGACGTCGGCTAGATTCCCAATCCGAACAGGCTGTGTATCCCGTAGCCGACGATTTCGTCGATGATCAGGAAGAAGACGGCGATGGCCGCGGCCAGGGCCATGACGAGCGCCGTCGAGACGGCCGTTTCCTTGCGCGAGGGCCATGTGACCTTCGCGATCTCGCTCCGCACCTCCCGGATGAACCGGGCAGGATCCACTGCCACCCTTGCTCTCCTCGTCCCTGATCGCCCGCGGTCCGCTCGGCGGGCGCAAAGCTCGGCCCGCCCGTCACTGGCAGGGGTGGAGGGTCTCGAACCCCCAACCTCCGGTTTTGGAGACCGGCGCTCTAGCCAATTGAGCTACACCCCTCTTCGGAGGGCTGCCGCGGGCTAGAGAGAACGGCCTCTCCGCCCTGTCAAGGCGGAACCGCGATCGGCGCCGGGGCCAGGGGCCGGGCCTCCCCCGGGAGTGGCAGGCCGCGCGGGGGAACCGGCGTGCTTTGCACGATGCTGGTCGTGGTCTGGCCGCAGGCGAGGAACCGGTCGAGCACCTGATCGAGGCGATCGAGCCCGGGCAAGTATACCTTGAGCACGAAGCAGTCCTCGCCGGTGACGCGGTGGCATTCCACGATCTCGGGCAGGGAGCGCGCGAGTTCCGCGACCCTGGCCACCTGACCCGGTGCCGGACGGACCCGGACGAAGGCCAGGACGGGATAGCCGAGGGCGGCGGGATCGAGGTCGAGGCGATAGCCGGCGATGACGCCTGCCTCCTCGAGCCTCTGGATGCGCTCCCTGGCGGCCGGCGCGGAGAGGCCGACGCGGCGCGCCAGCTCGGAGACGGGCAGGCGCGGGTCCGCGCGCAGGAGCCGCAGCAGCGCGACGTTGCGGGGGTCAGCCAGACTCCTTGCACTCTGCATGGAATTCCGCTCCGCGAGCTTCATATCGATCGCGGATATAGCATTGCGGTTTCGCTTCTGCATTCAGGCGTGGCCGGACGGCTGCCATTCTCACGGCATGCCCATCGCCACCCGTCCTGCCGTGCAGCTCACCGACCGCCTGCCGCCGCAGGCCTGGTTCCTGGTCGGCGCGCTGTTCCACTATCTCGGCCCGAGCTTCGCCGTGCTGCTGTTCGCAAGCCTCTCGCCGGCGGCGGTTGCCTGGCTCAGGATCGCCACGGCCGGCTGCATTTTCGCATTCTGGCGGCGGCCCTGGCGCGGCTTCGCCGTTCTCACTGGCCGAGGAAGGCGCATCATCGTGGCGCTCGGGATCGTGCTCGCGGCCATGAACACGGTCTTCTACGAGGCGATCGCCCGCCTGCCGCTGGCGACGGTCGGCGCGATCGAGTTCCTGGGCCCGATCGTGGTCGCGGCCGCCGGCGTGCGGACAGGGCGCAACCTCGGAGCCCTGCTGCTGGCTGTCGGAGGGGTGGGGCTTCTGACCGAGGTCCGGCTGGAAGGCGAGCCGCTCGGATATCTCTGCGCGTTCGCCAACTGTGCGCTGTTCGTCGGCTACATCCTGCTCGGCCATCGCATTTCCGGGGGCAGCGCGGGAGTGGGCGGCATCGACGCTCTCGCCTGCGCGATGCTGGTCGCGACAATCGCGCAACTGCCGTTCGGTTTCGGCGGGGCGCTGCCGGCATTTTCCAATCTCGCACTGCTCGGGGCGGCGGTGGGTGTCGGCCTATCCTCCTCGGTCATTCCCTATGTGTGCGACCAGCTTGCGATGCGTCGCCTGCCGCGAGCGAGCTTTGCGCTGCTGCTTTCCCTGTTGCCGGCCTGTGCGACGCTGATCGGCGTGCTGGTGCTGCGGCAGATCCCGACCCGCTTCGAGGTGCTCGGCATCCTGCTGGTGATCGCCGGGGTCGCCCTGCACCGGGCGGAGGTGCCTGGAGCGGATGGCTGTCGGGAGTCGCGGAGCGATCGTCGGGGGAGCGCTCCTTGATAGCGGGCGCCGCTCACCCGGAAAGCGGTGGATTCACCCCTTCCGGCAAGTCTGCCTGGAATGCGTTCAGGGTCATGGCGACCATCGTGTAGTAGCCGACCAGGACCACGAACTCGACGAGGCCGCGTTCGCCGAATCGCGCCAGCCCCTGTGCGTAGAGGGCGTCGTCGAGAGTGACGCTGCGGGTGAGAGCCGTCGCGATCTCGCAGGTCAGCGCTTCGTCGGCGTCTTCGAAGCGGGGCGGCGTGCGGGCGGCAATCGCTTCGATGATGGCGGGTGCGAGCCCGGCCTTCTCGGCGAGCGGGCGATGCATGGACCATTCATACTGGGCGGTGGTGGCGCGCGCGGTCAGCAGGATGGCAAGCTCGCGAAGCTTTGCCGGCAGCACGGATTCGAAGCGGAGGAAAGCGCCGAGACGCTGCGCCGGATCGGCGAGCCCGGGGCTCCTGAGCCAGATCCTGACCGGGGCCGGCACGCTCTTGCGCGGGCCGCTCAGCACCGCGTCGAAGACGCGGCGCTGTGTCG
Source organism: Acetobacteraceae bacterium (assembly GCA_030041255.1). GTDB lineage: Bacteria > Pseudomonadota > Alphaproteobacteria > Acetobacterales > Acetobacteraceae > JAKAWQ01. Next base: position 34,458 of record JASHOF010000032.1, on the reverse strand, counting down.
GATCCAGTGCCTCCGGCGCGATCGGCGGCAAGCGGCTCATCGGCTTTCTCTCCTTGTGCTCTCTCTATTCCGGCAGCGGAGAGGACGGTATCATGGCCTGGTTGGCAAGCGCGGGCCGGGGAGGGAGACTGCCATGCTGGAGCGCATGCTCGCGGGCTTCATTCGCCAAGGCAGCCTCACGGTTCACACCGCCGGCGGAAGGACGCTCTCGTTCGGCACGCCTGAGCCGGGCTTGCCGGAGATCGTGATCCGGTTCACGAGCCGCGCCAGCCTGTTCAAGGTGGCGCTCAATCCCGGGCTCTGTTTCGGCGAAGCCTACATGGACGGCACGCTCACGCTCGAGAAGGGGACGCTTTCCGAACTCTTTGCGCTCTGCGGCCGGAATCTCGGCCATCGCCGCCCGGCCGGGCGGCGGTCCCTGGCGCGTGCCTGGCGCGCCATCGCGCGGCAGTTCCAGCAGCACAACCCGCTCGGGCGGGCACGACGGAACGTTGCCCACCATTACGATCTTTCGGAAACGCTGTTCCGTCTCTTCCTCGACCCGGATCTCAACTATTCCTGCGCCTATTTTGCCGCCCCCGGGATGAGCCTGGATGCCGCGCAGGCGGCCAAGCAGCGGCACATCGCAGCGAAGCTGCTGCTGGCGCCGGGCCAGAAGATCCTCGACATCGGCAGCGGCTGGGGCGGGTTGGCGCTGACGCTGGCGCGCCTTGAAGATGTGACTGTGCACGGTATCACGCTCTCGAGCGAGCAGCACGCGCGAGCGAATGCCCGGGCCGCCGCGCTCGGTCTTGCCGAGCGGGTCACGTTCTCGCTCGCCGATTATCGCGAGGTCACCGGCCGCTATGACCGGATCGTCTCGGTCGGCATGTTCGAGCATGTCGGCACTCCTTATTATCGGACCTTCTTCCGCACCGTGGCGCGGCTGCTCGAGCCGGACGGAGTGGCCCTCATCCATGCCATCGGACGGATGAGCGGGCCGGGGCTGACGAATAGCTGGACCCGCAAATACATCTTCCCCGGCGGCTATATCCCGGCCCTCTCGGAAGTCCTGCCGGCGGTCGAGCAGGCGGGGCTCTGGGTGACGGACATCGAGATCCTGCGCCTGCATTATGCGGAAACGCTGCGCTGCTGGCGCGAGCGCTTCCTCGACAAAAAGGGACTGCTGCGCGACATTTATGACGAACGATTCTGCCGGATGTGGGAGTTCTACCTGGCCGGCAGCGAGATGGGCTTCCGCTTCGACGATCTGATGGTCTTCCAGCTCCAGCTTGCCCGGCGGGTCGACTCGGTTGCGATCACCCGCGACTACATGGCTGAGAGAGAGAGCGCTTTCGGGCTGGTGGCGGGGAGCTGAGGACCGGCAGGCGGCACGCCCATCGCGACGTATTCGGCTTTTCATGACCGGCATTCCCGGCGGCTGGGGCGGCCCAGGGCCGGCTGCGTGCGGGCGATCGAGGGAGAAGGGGATGCAACGGATCAACGCCAGCGGACTGAGGATTGCGCGGGTGCTCTACGAGTTCGTGAACGACGAGGCGCTGCCCGAGACCGGCCTCGACACGGAGGCGTTCTGGAACGGATTTGCGCGGCTGCTTGGCGAGTTCGGCCCGGAGAACCAGGCCCTGATCGAGAAGCGGGCCATGCTGCAGACGCGCCTGGACGGCTGGCACCGCGCGACGCGCGGCAGCCCGTTCGATGCGGCAGAGTATCAGCGCTTCCTCGGCGAGATCGGCTATCTCCAGCCTGAGCCCGAGGATTTTTCGATCGAGACGAGCGGCGTCGATCCCGAGATTGCCGAGATGGCAGGGCCGCAGCTCGTCGTGCCGGTGATGAATGCGCGCTATACGCTGAATGCCGCCAATGCGCGTTGGGGCAGCCTCTATGACGCCCTCTACGGCACCGACGCGATCGGCGAGGAGGGAGGTGCGGCGCGTGGGGACAGCTATAACCCGGTGCGCGGGGCGCGCGTCATCGCGCGCGGGCGAGAGCTGCTCGACCGCTATGCCCGGCTTGCCTTCGGCAGCCACGGCGATGCGATCGCTTATCGCGTCGAGGGAGGACGGCTTGGCGTCCTGCGTGAGGACGGCAGGACGGCGGGCCTCGCAGCGCCCGAGCAGTTCGTGGGCTTCCGTGGCGATCCGGCCAGGCCGGAGGCGATGCTGCTGCGCCACCATCGGCTGCATCTCGAGCTTCGGCTCGATCCGACTCACTCGATCGGGCGGACCGATCGCGCCGGGATTGCCGACATCCTGATCGAGGCGGCGCTGACGACGATCATCGATCTCGAGGACTCGATCGCCGCGGTGGACGCCGAGGACAAGGTGCTCGCCTACCGCAACTGGCTCGGGCTGATGCGGGGCAGCCTTTCGGCGCGCTTCGAAAAGAACGGCAAGGAGGTTGCGCGAAGGCTGGCCCGGGACCGCAGCTACACCGCGCCGGACGGGCAAGAGTTCAGCTTGCCCGGGAGAAGCCTGCTCCTGGTGCGCACTGTCGGCCACCACATGATGACCGATGCGGTGCTCGGCCCGGCGGGTGAGACGCCGGAGGGGATCCTGGATGCCGCGGTCAGCGTGCTGATCGGCATGCATGACCTGAACGGCCAGGCCGCGTTCCGCAACAGCCGGAGCGGAGCGATCTACGTCGTCAAGCCGAAGATGCACGGCCCCGACGAGGTGGCGTTCTGCACTGCGCTGTTCGGACGGGTCGAGGAGATGCTGCTGTTGCCGCGCAATACGGTGAAACTCGGGATCATGGACGAGGAGCGGCGGACGACGGTCAATCTCAAGGGGTGCATCCAGGCGGCGAAGGAGAGGGTGGTGTTCATCAACACCGGGTTCCTGGACCGCACCGGCGACGAAATCCACACCTCGATGGAAGCCGGGCCGATGCTGCGCAAGAACGCCATGAAGACGGCGCCGTGGATGCTGGCCTACGAGGACTGGAACGTCGATGTCGGGCTGGCCTCGGGCCTGGCGGGAAAGGCGGAGATCGGCAAGGGCATGTGGGCGATGCCCGATCGGATGAAGGACATGCTGGAGCAGAAGATTGCGCATCCGAAGGCGGGCGCCAGCACGACCTGGGTGCCTTCGCCGACGGCGGCGACGCTGCATGCGCTGCATTACCACGAGGTGGATGTGCCGGCGCGCCAGGCGGAGCTGACGGGCAGGCACCGCGCCACGCTCGCCCAGATCCTGAGCATCCCGACGGCAACCGGAACCAACTTCCCGGCGGAGGAGATCCAGGAAGAGCTGGACAACAACGCACAAGGCATCCTGGGCTACGTGGTCCGCTGGATCGACCAGGGGATCGGCTGCTCGAAGGTGCCGGACATTCATGATGTCGGGCTCATGGAAGACCGGGCGACGCTGCGCATCTCGAGCCAGCACATCGCCAACTGGCTTCATCAGGGGGTCGTCTCACGCGAACAGGTCATGAAAACGCTGCGGCGAATGGCGGCCGTGGTGGACCGGCAGAACGCGGCGGATCCGCTCTACCGTCCGATGGCACCGGGTTTCGACGGGCCGGCCTTCCGCGCCGCCTGCGCGCTGGTACTGAAGGGGCGCGAACAGCCGAACGGCTATACCGAGTCGATCCTGCATGCGCATCGCAGAGAGGTGAAGGCGGGCGCGGCGAAAACGGAAACCTGAGCGGCGGCGCGAAGCGCGATGTCATTCGTGCTGTTCGCAGCCGGCGAGCGCCCCTGCCGGGCGGATCTTTATGCCAGGCGGCTCGCGGCGACGCTCGGGGCGGCGGTGGTGCCGATCGCCGGCAGCGCGGCGGTTGCGGATGGAGAAGCGTGGGGATCGGCGCGGGCAGGATGGGAGGCGCTGGATGCGGATGCGCGCCCCTTGATTGCGGGCACGGCGCTCTTTGCCTTCGCTCCGATGGCCGCCGTTTTTGCCGAGCGGCGCGCGGCCATCCTGATCCATGAGCCGCCTGCCTCGGCTCCCGGGTGCACCGATGCCGATGCGGCGCGGGCAGCGAGCGAGAAAGAGGCGCTGGCGTCGGCACCCCTGATCCTGGCCAGCAGCGAGGCGGCGGCCGATGCGATCGCGGCGGGTGCGGCGGTGCCGCGGGAGCGGATCACGGTGGTCGAGCCGCCGACGCCGGAACTGGCCCGCGCAGGCGGGGCGGGAGGCGGGGAAACGGTGATCTTCGCACCCGATGCGGGGGTCACGGATCATGCGCACGCGGTGCTGTTCAGAGCACTGGCGGGTCTTTTCGATCTCGAGTGGCGCGTGTGCATCGCCGGCCCGACGGCAACGGATCCGCGCCAGGCGGCGACGCTGGCTGCCCTTGCGGCACGATTCGGCCTCCGGACGCGCGTCTGTTGCGCATTCCATCCCGGTGATGCCGACGAAGAGGCGCTGTGGCTGCGGAGCGATCTTTTCGCCACCGCCGCGGTGAGCCTGGGTTACGGGATGGTAACGGCCGCCGCGATGAAGCGCGGCCTGCCGGTGGCGATTGCCGGCGATGCGAAGAGTGTACCGGCGATTCCGGCCGCGGCCGGCGCGATCGCTCCGCCCGACGATCATGTGCAGCTTGCCAAGGCGCTGAGAAGGCTGATCTTCGATCGGGACCTGCGGGCCTCGATGGCGGAGGCCGCGTGGCAGGCCGGCAAGCTGCTGCCGACGGAGAAGGACGTGCGCGAGCGGCTGCTTGCGGCGCTCTCTTGAATCGCGCATCGGGCGGAGAGCGCAACAAGGAAAAGGATGAGGGCCGTGCCGTTGCTGGGAGCGATTGCCGACGACTTCACCGGGGCGACGGATCTCGGACTGATGCTGGTGAATGGAGGAATGCGGACGGCGCAGATGATCGGCGTGCCGCGGGAGGGCGAGACGGCTGCGGATCTCGATGCCGTGGTGGTCTCGCTCAAGTCGCGCACGGCGCCGGCGACAGAGGCCGCAAGGGAAAGCCTCGCCGCGTTGGCATGGCTGAGAGGGGTGGGATGCCGGCAGTTCTTCTTCAAATACTGCTCGACGTTCGACAGCACGGATGCGGGCAATATCGGCCCGGTGGCGGATGCGCTCCTGGAAGCGCTTGGGAGCCGTTTCGCGCTGGCCTGCCCGGCCTTCCCGGCCAACGGGCGGACTGTGTACCAGGGACACCTGTTCGTCGGATCGGCGCTGCTGAACGAGAGCGGCATGGAGAACCATCCGCTGACGCCGATGCGCGACGCCAATCTGGTGCGGGTTCTTGGCCGCCAGACCAGGGGCGGGGTCGGTCTCGTAGCCTACGGCACGGTGGCGAAGGGAGCGGCGGCGATCCGATCGGCCATGCAGGCGCTGGCAGACTCCGGGCGGCGCTATGCGATCGTCGATGCGGTTACCGACGCGGATCTTCTTGCCATTGGCGCGGCTGCGGCGACCCATGCGCTGATCACCGGCGGATCGGGCGTAGCGCAGGGGGTGGCGGAGAATTTTCGCCGCGCCGGCCTGCTGACGGAGGCGGGAAGTCCGGCCGAGCTGCCGGTGCTGGCCGGGCCGGCAGCGATCATTGCCGGTTCGTGCTCGCCGGCCACGCTGGAGCAGATCGCGGCGGCGGCGCTTCCGACCTACATGATGGATCCGCTTGCTCGACCGGAGGCGGCCAGCCTGGCGGAGCAGGCGCTCCTGTGGGCGGCGGAGCGGACCGGCGATGCACCGCTGCTGATCGCGGCGTCGGCGCCGCCGGCGCGCGTGGCTGCCGTTCAGAAGGCGCTCGGACGGAGCGAGGCGGGCCTGTTGATAGAGCAGGCTCTGGCCATGATTGCGGAAGGGCTGGTGCGGCGGGGCGTGACGCGGCTCGTGGTAGCGGGCGGGGAGACCGCCGGCGCAGTGGTGGCGCGGCTTGGCGTGCGGCGACTTCGGATCGGGAGCGAAATCTCTCCCGGCGTGCCGTGGACCTATGCGGAGGGCGGTGCGGTGCCGCTGTTGTTGGCGCTCAAGTCGGGCAATTTCGGAGGCCGGGATTTCTTCAGGAGGGCGCTGGCGAAGCGGCCCGGCGCCGGCGGACAGACTATTCAGTAAGCGCGCGAAAAAAAGGGCGGCACAGGGCCGCCCTTGCCGCGCGAGAAGATGTCTCGCGTCGGGATCGGGAAAGAGTTGTCAGTCCATTCCTTCCGAGGGCGAGGACATCGGTTCGCTCTCGGGAGCAGGAGGCGCGGCCTTGCGTGCCCGCCGCACGCCTGTCTTGCGGGTCTTTCTGGCTGCCTTCCTGGTGGCTGCCTTCCGCCGTGGCGCCTTCTTCCGTGCTGCCGTCTTGCGCGCAGCGGTCTTGCGGGCGCCGGTCTTGCGCGCAGCGGTCTTGCGGCGGGTGGTTTTCTTGGCCGCGGTCTTGCGGACGCCGGTCTTGCGGACGCCGGTCTTGCGCCTCGTGGTCTTCTTCTTCGCGGCTGCCTTGCGCGTGCTGGCACGCATCGCCATCGGCTGGGCGCGCGAGGGCTCGGTGCCGGTTTCTTCGTTACTCACGTGGTGGAACTCCTTTGCGCCGTGGGGTGGACGAGGACCGGATGCCCGGTCGTTGCCGAGCTCGGCGACAGTATCGCGAAGCCCAGCCGTCAGTCCGGCGGTCCGATGAGGACGAGGCCCGGGCCAACGGCGAAAGCGCGAAACCACACGGATTCCGCTGCCGAATGGCGTGCTCGCCGATCGTGGTCCTGAAGAGGTTCGGACATCGCGACGCCGGTGGCGCCGTATCGTCCGAACGAGCCTGCGGTCCATGGACCGTCCTTCCTCGTTGCATGCATCCGCGAAATGTTGATCGCACATGTGCGACTCGGGCGCGGGCACAGCAACTCCGCTATTCCCCTTCTCGCCATCGCATGTCAAACAAAAACAACCGTTGCCCGTAAGGATCCGATCATTTTCTTTTTCGGCGTGGCGTCGCCGGAGCAAAGCGAGATGTGTCAGCGCTCGCCGATCGGCCGCACGGAGCGTTCGGCAACACCCGAATAGACCGAGAGCGGACGGATCAGCCGGTTGTCCTTTGCCTGTTCGAGGACGTGCGCGGCCCAACCGGAAAGGCGGGAGGCGACGAAGATCGGCGTAAACATCGGGATTTCGAATCCCATGAGGTAGTAGGCCGGCCCGGTCGGAAAATCGAGGTTCGGGTGGATGTTTTTCCGTGCCAGCATCTCGGCGGCGAGGATGCGGCTGATCTCCATCCACCGTGTGTCGCCGACGACGCCCGCCATGCGCTCGGCATAGCGGGTCATCGTGGGCACCCGGGAATCGCCGCTCTTGTAGACGCGATGGCCGAATCCCATCACCAGCGCGCGATGGTCGAGGCGGTCTTCGATCCAGCCATGCGCTCGTTCCGGCTGGCCGATCTCCTTCAGCATGTGCATCACCGCCTCGTTCGCCCCGCCGTGCAGCGGGCCCTTGAGGGCGGCAATCGCGGCGGTGATCGCGGCATGGATGTCGGCCTCGGTGGAGGCGACGGTGCGGGCGGCGAAGGTCGAGGCATTGAAGGTGTGCTCGGCATAGAGGATGAGCGAAACGTCGAACGCCTTGACGACCTCGGGCTCGGGAACGCGGCCGAAGCAGAGATGAAAGAAGTTGGCGGCGAAGCTGAGATCCGATCTCGGCCTGGGCAGACGGAGGCCGTGGCCCAGGCGATGGCGCGCGGCGATCGCGGTTGGAATCCTGGCCAGCAAGCGCAGCGCCTTGCGCCGGGTGGCCGCCTCGGAATTGTCGGCGGTCTCCGGATCCTCGAGCGCCATGAAGGAGACGGCGGTGCGGATGGCGTCCATCGGATGGCCGCGGCGGGGAAAGGAGGCGATGAGATCGCGGAGCCTGGGGGTGATATGCCGCTCGGCGCGCTCGGCCTTTTCGAAGGCGGCGAGCGCGCGGCGGCTCGGCAGTTCGCCGTTCCAGAGCAGGTAGACGACCTCTTCGAAACAGCAGTGCTCGGCAAGCTCCTGCACCGGATAGCCGCGGTAGGTGAGGCTGTTCGACTCCGGCATCACCTTGGAGATTGCGGTGGTATCGGCATAGACGCCGACCAGGCCCTTATGCACCTCGGGTTCGCTCATCGATCCTTCTCCATTTGAGGATAGTGCGGCACTCAGAAAATTCCGGGCCGTCCCTCTGCAAGCGTGCCTCTCGGCAGGGCGAGGTTCAGGCGCGCGAGCCTGCCTGCCTCGAGGCGCGGCAGCTCCTGCACCAGAGCGAGGAAGCGCTCTGCTTCGGCGGGCGCCAGCAAGCTCCCGGTCAGTTCGCGAAACTTGCGGATATAGTCGGGGCGGGCGAAGGGGTGGGCGCCGAGCGGATGGGCGTCGGCGACGGCGAGCTCGTCCTCGATGACGCGCCCGTCGCGGAGGAAAATCTCCACGCGGCCGCCGAACGCCTTCTCCTTCGGATCGGCGGCGTGATAGCGGGCAGTCCATTCCGGAGCCTCGCGGGTCTCGATCTTGTGCCAGAGAGCGACCGTAGAGGGCCGGGCGGCGCGGCGCGGCGCGTAGCTTCGGACATGGTGCCAGGTGCCGTCCTCGAGGGCGACGGCGAAGATGTACATGATGGAATGGTCGAGTGTCTCGCGGCTTGCCTTGGGGTCCATCTTCTCCGGATCGCCGGCGCCGGTTCCGATGACGCTGTGGGTGTGATGGCTGGTGTGGATGAGGATGCGCTCGATCTCGCCGAGGTCGGGGATGCGTTGGCGCATGCGGAAGGCGAGGTCGATCAGCGCCTGCGCCTGGTATTCGGCGCTGTGCTCCTTGGTAAAGCTGTCCAGGATGGCGCGTTTGGGTTCGCCTGGTGCGGGCAGCGGCACCTGATAGCGCGCCTCGGGTCCGTCGAGCAGCCAGGCGATGACCGAGTCCTCGCCTTCGTAGATCGGACTTGGGCTGCCTTCGCCGCGCATCGCGCGGTCGATCGCTTCGATGGCAAGCTTGCCGGCATGGGCCGGGGCGAAAGCCTTCCACGAGCTGATCTCGCCCTTGCGTGACTGGCGGGTGGTGCAGCTTACGTGCAGCGCCTGCTGCACGGCCTGGTAGATGGTGGCGGGAGGCAGGCGGAGCAGCGTGCCGAGGCCGGCGGCCTGAGCCGGGCAGAGATGGGCGATGTGGTCGATTCTGTGCTTGTGGAGCGAGATCGCACGCACGAGGTCGATCTGGATTTCGTAGCCGGTGGCGACAGCGCGGAGGAGATCGCGCCCGGAGCGCCCGGCGGCCTGGGCGAGGGCGAGTATCGGCGGGATGTTGTCACCGGGATGGGAATAGTCGGCGGCAAGGAAGGTGTCGTGCATGTCGAGTTCGCGCACGGCGACACCGTTCGCCCAGGCCGCCCATTCCGGGCTGACCGTGCGTCCGGCGGGCAGGCCGAAAAGGCAAGCGCTGCGACGGCGCGGATGGCCGAGCGCCATGGCGCGGGCGGCCGTGGGCGGGTGGCGGTTGATGGCCGCGATAGCCACTGCGGCGTTGTCGATGATCCGGTTGACGATCATCTCTTCGACGGCGGGCTCGAGTGCGACGCGGTCGGCGGCGACGGAGGCGATCTTCCAGGCAAGCTGCTGCTCGCGCGGCAGGCCCTCCCTGGAAGGATGCACCCTCACCTCATGCAGGATCATGCTGTTTTCTCCTCGGACTCCGGCGGAGATGGACCGGGCGCGGCGCCGGGCGGAACAGAGATGAATGCCGGCCTTCGTAAGATGCGGGCAGGCGATCGGCAAGCGCCCGGCAATCGTTGCAGATGTGTCGATGCCTGCTCCGCCCGGGGAAGTGGCGATCGGCACCTTCGCGACGCCTGCCGCGATCGTGCCGGAGGCGGTCGCTGCCGCTTCATCGCGGCCGCCGGGAGGAGACACAGGCGGAGGGGCCTGCGTACTTTATTTAATCTCTATCCATGTGCGGGTGAGCCGGGCATCGTGCGGCGGGAGAGTGTTCGATGTTCTTCGAGGGATTCACGCTGGCGGAGATCGAGACGGCGGAGGGGCGAATCCGGCTCAGACATGGCGGGAAGGGTGCGCCCTTGTTGCTGTTGCACGGCAACCCGCAATCGCATGCAGCCTGGCATCGGGTGGCGCCGCTTCTGGCAGGGCGCTTCGAGGTAATCTGTCCGGACCTTCGCGGTTATGGCGGCTCGTTCAAGCCGGCGGCGACAGCAGACCATGCGCCCTATGCGAAACGGGCGATGGCACGCGATGCGGTGGCGGTGATGCGGCATTTCGGGCACCGGCGATTCCTGGTGGCCGGGCACGACCGCGGGGCGCGCGTGGGGCATCGGCTGGCGCTCGATCATCCGGAGTGCGTGGAGAAACTCGCGGTGCTCGACATCGTGCCGACGATCGAGAACTTCGCGCGCGTCGATGCCAAGCGCGCGCTTGCCTATTACCATTGGTTCTGGTTCGCGCAGCCGCATCCGATCCCCGAGATGGTGATCAATGCGGCGCCGGAAACCTGGTTCCGCGCGCACACCGCGCGCGGCAAGCCGCCCGACGAGGTGTTCGCCCCCGAGGCCCTGGCCGATTATCTCGCGGCGGCGTGCAATCCGGAGATGATCCGGGGCATGTGCGAGGATTACCGTGCGGCAGCCGGCATCGATCTCGAGCACGACCGGGCGAGCCGGGCAGCGGGCCTGAAGATTGCGTGCCCGCTGCTGGTGATCTGGGGCGAGAAGGGAAAGATCGGGCGGTTCGATGATCCGCTGGCGCTCTGGGGAAGCTACGCAAGCGGTCCATTGAGCGGCGGGCCCGTCGATACGACGCATTATCTAGCGGAGGAAGATCCGGAGGCAGTGGCCGGATGGTTGCTTCGGTTCTTCGGTTGAGCGGGGGAACTGGTTGCCGCTTGCGATCGCGGATCCTATAACGCGAGCCCACAGGGCGGGCAGCGGAGAGGTGCCGGAGCGGTCGATCGGGACGGTCTCGAAAACCGTTGTACGCATATGCGTACCGTGGGTTCGAATCCCACCCTCTCCGTCACTTCGGAACAGAACTGCGAATTTAGGCGAGCGCCGGGCGTAGCCGGCTTTACGCCGGCTGCGGCGGCCAGCGTCTGAAGCAGGTTGCTTTTCGAACCGATGATGCGGACCTCGCGATCCGTCACTTCGACACGCTGGTGCCGACTTTCATGGATGAGTGATTCGCCCTCGCCCTCACCCTCACCCTACCCCTCTCCCAGAGGGAGAGGGAAAAGATGGCGATCGGAACTCCTCTCCCAGAGGGAGAGGGGAATGATGCGAATGGCGCGGGGGATCTGTGTCACTCAAGTTTGATTCGGGGTACCAGGCGAGTGCGCGGCGATAGCCGCCGCCTTCGATCCTGCGCGCGATCGGCGATGCCGGCCGGCGTTTTGCAAGGCGAGGCAAAATCTCAGGAATCTCAAGGGAAAAAGGATGCTGCTGGTCAGGATTGAACTGACGGCCTCTCCCTTACCAAGGGAGTGCTCTACCACTGAGCTACAGCAGCACGGGTCGCGGTATAGTCTTGCGACGGCGGCCCCGGCAAGCATGCCGGGCTTGACAGCGCATCGCCCGCAGCGATGGATCGACCATGGCCGATCGGCCGCCGAACCCTGAGAAGATCGCGCGCCAGGCGGCCGCGCTGCGCGCCAATCTGGCCAAGCGGAAGGCCCAGGAGCGCGCGAAAGCGCATCGGCCTCGTGAGCCGCAACCGGGACACCCGAAGGTGGGCCCTACCGACCGCAGCGTGCGGTAAGCTCAGGCGGCGGCGAGAGCCAGGGCGTCGCGCGGCGTTGCCAGGCCGATCCGGAAGTTGTCAGGCGCGGCGAAGAGCGCCTCGAGCAGGCGGTGATTGAGGGCGTGGCCCGAACGGCAAGCGCGGAAACGGCCGCGGATGGGCAGGCCGGCCAGCGCCAGATCGCCGACGGCATCCAGGAGCTTATGGCGGACGAACTCGTCGGGCATGCGCAGGCCGGCCGGGTTGAGGATGCGCGCATCCTCGACGACGACGGCGTTATCGAGCGTGCCGCCCTGGGCGAGGCCGGCGGCGCGGAGGCCGGCGATGGCATCGGCGGTGATGAAGGTGCGGGCGGCGGCCAGCTCGCGGCGGAAGCCTTGCTCGGTCAATGAAAGAGAAAAAGCCTGCCGGCCGATCGCCGGGGCATCGAAGGCAATCGAGAGTTCCATCGAGAGGCCGGCAGCGGGGTCAGGCGAAAGCTCGACGAAGGCTTCGCCTTCGGTGACGCGGACACGGCGCAGGATGGTGATTTCGCGCCGTGGCGCCTCCTGCGGCAGCGTTCCGGCGCAGTCGATCAGGAACACGAAGGGAGCGGCAGAACCATCCAGCACCGGCACTTCCGGGCCATCGATGCTGACGCGGGCGTTATCGATCCCGAGCGCGGCCAGCGCCGCCATCAGATGCTCGATCGTGGCGATGCCGATGTCCGGCGCGCCGATGGCGGCGAGGCGGGTGGCGAGGTGACCATCGACAACGCGATCGAAACGGGCGGGGATATCGATGCCGGCATCGGAACGATAGAAAACGATGCCACTGTCTGCCGGCGCCGGTGCGAGTTCCAGAGCGATCCGCAGCCCGGAGTGCAGGCCGATGCCGGTGCAACCAATCGGATTGCGCACTGTGCGCTGACGCGGCACCTCGCTTCCGAGTGGGTGGATCGACCCGTCCATGCCGCGATGCTAGGCGGCGTCCGAGGGGGGTGGGAAGACACAGTTTATTTCGGGATATTACCGCCTAAGCATCTCTATTTGAGGGATTTTTTGCATTGCTCCCCGTTTCGTTTCAGGACGTCTGCTTGCGCAGGAAGGCGGGGATATCGAAGCCGAAATCGTCGCTCCCGGCGAGCCTGACAGAGGCGTGCGGCGGCTCCGGCACCGATGGGGCGGCCGGCTCCTCGGTGGCGGGCGGGACTGGCGGGGAGGGCGGAAGCCCGAGCAGAGCGCCGGTGACGGTGCGGAAGAGATTGGGCCGGCGCGGCGGCGGTGGTGCGGCGGCGACCGCGGCAGGCGAGGCGGAGTCGGCGAGCAGACGGCCGGCCGCGAAGGGCGCTGCCGGGAAGGTCGCACCGGGCAGCGGCGCATGGGGATGCGCTGGCGGAGTGCCTTGGACGCCTGGCGCGGGCGGGATGGCCGGTGCAGCGGACGGCATGGAAGCGAGCGACGGCGCGGCCGGTTGGAGCGGCTGCACCAGGCTGAGTTGCCTCAGTTCGGGGGTGCCGGCCGAGGGCAGTCCGAGCGGGCGAGAGCCGGGTGCGGGGCGCAGAGCGGGATCGGCGGCGGGTGAGGCTGCGTGGCCGACGAAACTCGTCTCGGGTCCGATCGCCTCGACGGCGAGGCCGCCGCCGACGGCGACCAGGCGCGGGCGCTCGGCTTGCGGCCGGTCGATCCCGGTCGCCACCACGGAGACGCGCATGCGGCCCTGGGCGTTGTCGTCGATCGCGGAGCCGAACAGGATGTTCGCTTCCTCGTCCACCTCCTCGCGGATGCGGTTCATCGCCTGGTCGACCTCGAACAAGGTCATGTCCTCGCCACCGGTGATATTGATGAGGAGGCCCTTGGCTCCGGACATGCTGGTGTCTTCGAGGAGCGGATTGTTGATCGCGGCCTCGGCGGCGCGGGCGGCGCGATTCTCGCCCTCGGCCTCGCCGGTTCCCATCATCGCCTTGCCCATCTCGGCCATCACGGTGCGGATGTCGGCGAAGTCGAGATTGACGAGGCCGGGGGAGACGATGAGGTCGGTGACGCCGCGCACGCCCATGTAGAGCACATGGTCGGCCATCTTGAAGGCTTCGCGCCAGCCGGTGCGCTCGTTGGCGAGACGGAAGAGATTCTGGTTCGGGATGATGATGAGGGTATCGACATATTGCTGAAGCTGCTCGATCCCGGCCTCGGCGGCACGAGCGCGCCTGACACCCTCGAAGGTGAAGGGCTTGGTGACCACGCCGACGGTGAGGATGTTGCGCTCGCGGGCCATGCGTGCGATCACCGGAGCGGCGCCGGTGCCGGTGCCGCCGCCCATGCCGGCGGTGACGAAGAGCATGTGCACGCCCTCGAGGTGGCGCTCGAGCTCGTCGGCGGCTTCCTCGGCGGCGGCGCGGCCGATTTCGGGCTTGGCACCGGCGCCGAGGCCCTGCGTCAGATGCGGACCGAGCTGGATGCGCCGATCCGCCTTCGAATGCATGAGCTGCTGGGCGTCAGTGTTGGCAACCACGAAATCGACGCCCTGCAGATTGAAGGCGATCATGTTGTCGACGGCATTGGTGCCGCCGCCACCCACGCCCATCACCGTGATGCGCGGGGTGAAGTCGGTGTGAAGCTGTTTCGGGACGGTGAGGTTGAGTGTCATGGCGGGGTTCTCTCAGAATCGACGGGCACCGGCGCCCGGGTTGGAGGGAAGGGCAGGCATCAGAGGCGCTGCCTGAGAAAGTCGACGAGGCGGCTGACGAAGCCGCGCGAGGCTTCGGGGGTGAGGTCGATGTCAGGCATGGTCTGGCCGGCGCCAGCAGCCCAGGCGAGGAGGCCGGCGGCGGTTGCGAAGGCGGGGCCGGAGGCGGCTTCGGGCAGGCCGCGCAGCCCGTGCGGGCGACCGAGCCGGACCTGGCGGCCGAAGATGCGCGCGGCCATCTCGCGCGCGCCGGAGAGCTGGGCGGCGCCGCCGGTGAGCACGACGCGGGTGCCGGCGATGCGGGAGAGCCCGCTCGCCTGGAGCCGTTCCCTCACCATCTCGAAGGTTTCCTCGAGGCGAGGGCGGATGATGCTGACGATCATGGAGCGCGGCACGCGTGCGATCTGGTGCTCTTCTTCGCCGACCAACGGCACGGGCAGCATCTCGCGCTCGTCGTCGGGGCTCGGTTCGGCGTTGCCGTAAAGCGTCTTCAGGCGCTCTGCATGCGCAACCGGTGTCGAGAGCAGGCGCGCCAGATCGTTGGTGACGTGCATGCCGCCGACCGGCAGGCTTGCGGTGTGCAGGAGCTGCCCCTCGCCGAACACCGCCATGCCGGTGGTGCCGCCGCCCATATCGACGACGGTCGTGCCGAGTGTCCGCTCGTCTTCGACCAGCACGGCGAGGCCGGCGGCGAGCGGAGCGGAGACCATCTCGGTGATATCGAGTTCGGCGTGCGAGAGGCAGACCCCGAAATTGCGAAGTGCCGAGGTCGCGGCGTCGATGATGTGCAAACGCGCGGTGAGGGTGTCGCAGAAGAGGCCGCGCGGATCGGCGACATCGCTCGTCTCGTCCACCGCGAAGCCGAGCGGCAGGGCATGGATCGTTTCGCGGCCTTCGGACAGGGCGCGGGCACGGGCTTCGTAGACGACGCGCTGCACGTCCTCGGCGCTGACGGCGCGCCCGCCGACCGGCCATTGGACATTGAAGAGCCTGCTCTCCGGCTGGCCGCAGGAAAGATTGGCGGTGACGGCACGCAGGCTGGTGTCAGCCATGTCCTCGGCCTGGCCGACGGCGGCGCGGATTGCCTTCTCGGCGTCGGCAAGGTCGGTGATGCCGCCCCCGCGCACACCGCGCCCTTTCTGCCAGCCGAAGCCGATGACACGGAGCGCGCCGTCCGATTCGGCACGGCCGATGAGGCAGGTGATCTTCGTCGAGCCAAGATCGAGCACCCCGAACAGGCCGCCGCGGGCAAGCTTGCGTGGCGGCTCGGCGGCGGCATCCGGGGGGAAGGTACGGCGAGGGGAGAAATCGTTCATCCGCTCTGCCTCTCAACCGGAGTGATCCGAGGGGTGGCGGGCAGGCGAGGCGGGGTGCTCCGGCCAGGCGCGCAGCACCAGCCGGTCGCCCAGGCGCATATCGACGACGGCGAGCGGTCTCTCGAGCAGGCCGTAGCGGGCCTCGAGCTCGGCAAACCTTTGCAGGGCTTCGGCTGCATGGCCGCCCGGCAGTTCGAGCGTGGTGCCGTTCCTGAACACGAGGTTCCAGCGCAGCCGGCCGACGCGGACCGCGGCGGCGAGGCGCTTTTGCAGTGCCGGCAGGCGGGCGAGGGCGTCGAGAAGGGTGGCGGCGTGCTGCGGGGCGCCTGGGCCGACCACCAGCGGCAGGCCGCGGAAGGCCCTGAAGTCGCTCTCGTCGACCGTGTCGCCGAGCCGGTCGATGACAGTGAAGCGGCCGCCATCCTGCCAGATCGCGAAGGGGCGCCGCTCGGTCAGCGAGACGACGATGGTATCCGGCAGCCGGCGCTCGATGACCGCACTCCTGACCCAGGCCAGGCTTTCCACGCGCTCACGGGCGGCGGCCAAGGAGATGCCGAAGGTCGGATCGCCCGGCCTGACGCCGAGGGCGGCTTGCAGAAGGGCGGGCGGCGTATGGTCCCGGCCGAGGATGATGACGTTCCGAACCCGGAAGCCGGCGAGCGCGGCGAGGCTGCCGAAGCGCTCGCGCAGCCCGACCAGGCTGGAGGCCGGTGCGATGGCGCGCAGGATGGAGGAGAGGCCGAACAGGACCAGGACGGCGGCGCTGACGAGCGTGAGTGCGCGGAGGCGGCCCTTCTGGCGGCGCAGCACCAGCGCCAGCCTCCGCGGCCGATCCTTGATGCTGTTGCGCGGGGAGCGGCTCACGCGCGGCACGACGCGGCCTCCACCATCCAGGTGCAGAGGTCGGGGAAACTCATGCCGCGGTGGGCCGCCTGTTCGGGCAGGAGGGAGGTGGGCGTGAGGCCCGGCTGGGTGTTGATCTCGAGCAGGACGAGCCGGCCGGGCTCCCCTTGCGTGTCGTCGTAGCGGAAGTCGGCGCGGGAGGCGCCGCGGCAGCCGAGGGTGTCATGGGCCGCGGCGGCGATTTCCATCGCCTGGGCGTAAGCCGCCGGGTGCAACGGAGCCGGGATGACGTGGCGGGAGCCGCCAGGGGCGTATTTGGCCTCATAGTCGTAAAAGCCATCGACCGGACGGATTTCGGTGACGGCCAGCGGCTCGCCGCCCATGACGCCGACGGTGAGTTCCCGGCCCGGAATGAATTCCTCGACCAGGGCGAGCGGGCCGAAACCCCAGCCGGCGGTGATTTCGGCCAGCCGGTTGTCGCCTTCGTGGACGATGGCGACCCCGACCGAGGAGCCCTGGTTCGGCGGTTTGACGACGAAGGGGCGCGGCATCGGGTCGCCATCGGCGAGGCTTTCCACGGCGATGAGCACATGGCGGGCGACCGGAAGGCCGGCGGCGGCAAAGGCGGCCTTGGCGGCGATCTTGTCCATGGCGAGCGCCGAGGCACGGACGCCGGAATGGGTGTAGGGAATGCCGAGCCAGTCGAGCACGCCCTGGATCGTGCCGTCCTCGCCGAAACGGCCGTGCAAGGCGTTGAAGACAACGTCGGGTGGCGGGGTCAGGGCGGTGACCAGGAGCTGAAGGTCCAGGCCCACGGTGATGGGCACCACGTCGAAGCCTGCCTCGCTCAAGGCGGCGGTGACCTCGGCGCCGGTCGAGAGGCTGACCTCCCGTTCGGCGGAGATGCCGCCCTGGAGCACGGCGACGCGCTTCATCGTTCCTGCTCCCGGAAGGGGATTCCCAGGCGGCGGATCTCCCATTCAAGGGTGATGCCGGTCGCGGCGCGCACGCGCGCCCGCACCTCTTCGCCGAGGGCCTCGAGGTCGGCGGCGGTGGCGCCGCCGGTGTTGATCAGGAAGTTGCAGTGCTGCTCGCTGACTTCCGCCGCGCCGCGCCGCAAGCCACGGCAGCCGGCGGCGGCGATCAGCTCCCACGCCTTCATGCCGGGGGGGTTCTGGAACGTGGAGCCGCCGGTGCGGGCCCGCACGGGCTGGGTTGCCTCGCGCGCATTCTTGATGTCGGCGATGCGCCTGGCGACGGTCGTGGGGTCGCCCGGATGGGCGTGCAGCCGGGCCCGCACCACGACGGCGCCGGCCGGCAGCGAGGATCGGCGGTAGGCGAGTGCGAGGTCGGCAGCGGAGAGCCTGATCCACTCGCCCGAGCGGCTGACGATCTCGGCCCAGTCCAGCACGTCTTTCAGCTCCCCGCCGTAAGCGCCGGCGTTCATGGAGACGGCGCCGCCGATGCTGCCTGGAATGCCGGAGAGGAATTCCAGACCGGCGAGGCCGGCGGCGGCGGCGGCTTCAGCGACGCCGACATCGAGTGCCGCGGCGCCGGCGAGTACCCCGCTGCCATCGACCGTCACGGCGCCGAAGCCTCGGCCGCCGAGGCGGATGACGACGCCGGGAACGCCGCCGTCGCGGATGATGAGGTTGGAGGCGGCACCGATGACCGTGAGCGGCACCTCCGGAGGGAGTGCCGCGAGGAAGGCGGCCAGGTCTTCGGCGTCCGCGGGTCGCACCAGCACTTCCGCCGGACCGCCGACCCGGAACCAGGTGAAGGGGGCGAGCGGAGAGGCGGCGCCGAGGCGACCCCGGAGCCGGGGCAATCTGTCGATGAGCATGGCGGAGTCCAGGGCTGCGCTCATCGTCTGGCTGCCAGAGCGGCACGCGGTGCTGCCTGCAGGAGGGTCAACTGGGCCGGGAGCGCGTTCGCCCACTGGGTGATGGAGCCGGCACCGAGGCAGACGACGAAATCTCCGGTCCGCGCGATCGCGTGGACCATCTCGGCCAGGTTCTCGGGGCCGGAGAGCGGAACCACGCTCTTGTGGCCGCGGGCGCGCAGGCCCTCGACCAGCGCGTCGCGAGTGACCCCGGGGATCGGCGCCTCGCCGGCCGGATAAACCTCGGCGACGATCACCGTGTCGGCATCGTTCATGCAAGTGCAGAACTGGTCGTAGAGCGAGGAAAGGCGGGTGTAACGGTGCGGTTGGACGACCGCGATCACCTCCCGCGCGCCGGCCTGGCGGGCGGCCTTGAGCACGGCGGCTATTTCGACCGGATGGTGGCCGTAATCGTCGATGACGGTGATGCCGCCGACCTCGCCGGTTTTGGTGAAGCGCCGCTTGACGCCGCGGAAGGCGGCCAGCGCGCTTTGCAAGGTCGCCTCCGGGATCTCCATTTCGAGGCCGACGGCGAGGGCCGCGAGTGCGTTCTGGACGTTGTGCGAACCGAGCATGGGGAGGCGGAACGGGCCATGCCGGCGGGTGCGGCGGGTCTGGCGGTCGGTGGCGGCAAGTTCGAAGGTGGCGCCGAGCCGGTCGGTGATGACGCGTTCGGCGCGGAAATCGGCCTGGAGGGAGAAGCCGTAGGTCACCAGGCGATGATGCGAGAGGGTAGGGATCATCTGCTGCACGCCCGGATGGTCGAGGCAGAGCACGGCGAAGCCGTAGAACGGGATGTTGGCGACGAACTGCCGGTAGCCCTCCTGCATTGCCTCCACGCTACCCCAGTGGTCGAGATGCTCTGGATCCATGTTGGTGACGACGGCGATCACGGCCGGCAGGCGGAGGAAGCTGCCGTCGCTTTCGTCGGCTTCGGCGACCATCCAGTCTCCGGCGCCGAGGCGGGTGTTGGTGCCATAGGCGTTGACGATGCCGCCGTTGATCACGGTCGGATCGAGGCCGGCGGCCTCCAGTACGGCGGCGATCAGGCTGGTCGTGGTGGTCTTGCCGTGGGTGCCGCCGATCGCGATCGACCAGCGCAGCCGCATCAGTTCGGCGAGCATCTCGGCACGGCGGACGACCGGCAGGAAGCGCTGACGAGCGGCGAGGATTTCCGGATTGTCGGGGCGCACGGCGCTGGAGACCACGACGACCTGCGCGGCGCCGAGGTTTTCGGCGGCGTGGCCGATGGCAAGCGGGATTCCGGCGGCGCGCAGGCGGCCGACATTGGCGTTTTCGGCGATGTCGCTGCCCTGCACCGAATAGCCGAGATTGTGCAGCACCTCGGCGATGCCGGACATGCCGATGCCGCCGATGCCGACGAAATGAATGGGGCCGATGGAAAGCGGCAGCGCCCTCATTGGCCGCGCCTCCGCGCCGCCAGGGTGAGCAGGAGATCGGCGAGCAGGTCCGCGGCGCCGGGCCGGCCGAGGCGCCCGGCCGCCGTCGCCATGGCGGAGAGGCGTGGCCGATCGTTGAGGAGGGCGGTGATGTCGGCTTCCAGGCGCTCCGGGGTGAGGCCGGGCTCCTCCAGCACCAGCGCGGCGCCGGCGGCGGCAAGTGCTCGAGCGTTGGCGCGCTGGTGATCGTCGATCGCGCCTGGCAGCGGCAGGAGAATGGAGGGCCGGCCGATCACGACAAGCTCGGCCACGGTGGAGGCGCCGGCACGGGCGATGACAAGCTCGGCGGCGGCCATGCGGGCGGGCATGTCGCTGAAGAAGGCGGCCACTTCGGCGCGGCGGATGCGGACGGCGGCGTAGGCTGCCTCGACGCGGGCGAGATCCTCGGGTCGGCATTGCTGGGTCAGTTCGAGACGGTAAAGATCGGGCGAGCGGGCGAGCGCGGCGGGCACGAGGTCGGAGAAGGCGCGGGCGCCGAGCGAGCCGCCGAGCACGACGAGGCGGGCCGGCTGTCCGGGGGTGGCAGGCTGGTAGCCGCGGTCGGCAAGAGCGGCGACCGCGGCGCGCACGGGGTTGCCGGTCCGCACCGCATCGGGGGGTGCGTGGCGGGTCGAAGCGAAGCTCACGGCGACGGCGTCGGCGAGGGGGGCGAGCGCGCGGTTGGCGCGGCCGAGCACGGCGTTCTGCTCGTGCAGGAGGATCACGGGGCGGCGGCGGAGCAGGCGCGCGGCCAGCACCGGGGCAAGTGACGGATAGCCGCCGAAACCGACGATGGCTGCCGGGCGAAGACCTGCCAGCAGGCGCCGGGCGGCGATGGTTCCGGAGGCGATGGCGCCGAGAGCGGCCAGCGCGCGGAGAGGGCCGCGGTCGGCAATGCCGGCCCCTGGAATCACGTGCCATTCGGCGCCGGCGAAGTCCTGCCCGGCGGCGCGGGCATCGGTGAGAACGACGGGGCGGAGGCCGCGCGCGCGGAGCACGGCGGCGAGAGCGGCAGCGGGGAAGACGTGCCCCGCGGTACCACCGGTTGCGATGACGATGGGTGCTGCCTCTGCCGTTGCGTCCGCTGAACCCGGTGCGCGGTGGGAGGCTCCGGGGATCGGCGTCGCCTGGCTTCGGCGTCGGGCCATCGCGATCATGGATCGGCGTGATGCCGCCGGCGCGTCAGCGCCAGCAGCATTCCCATTTCGAGGCCGATCGCGAGCATGGAGGAACCGCCGTAGGAGATGAAGGGGAGAGTCATGCCCTTGGCGGGGATGAGGGAGAGTGCCGTCGCCATGTTGATGAACGCTTCGAGCCCGAAGCTCATCAGGAGGCCGCCGGCAGCCAGCAGGGTGAAAAGGTCGTGTTCCACGACCAGGCGCAGCAGGCCGCGCAGCACGATGAAGGCGAAGATGCCGACGACGAGGAGGGAGATGACCAGGCCGAACTCCTCGCCAACCACGGCGAACACGAAATCGGCGTGAGCGTCAGGCAGGATGTCCTTGATCCGTCCTTCGCCGGGCCCGGTACCGAGCAGGCCGCCGTTGCCGAAGGCCTCGAGTGCCACGTGCACCTGATAGGCGCCGGTTGCGTTCGGATGCAGGAAGTCCTGCACGCGCTCGCGGACGTGCTGGAAGATGATGTAGGAACCGGCGCCGCCGGCGCAGAAGAGGGCGCCGCCGACGGCAACCCAGGCGAGATTGAGCCCGTTGAGGAAGAGTTGGGCGAGGAAGATCGCGCCGATCAGCGCCATCATGCCGACATCGGGTTGCGCCTTGAGCAGGAGGACGATGATCGCGAACAGGCAAAGCGCGATCGCCGTGCCATTGAGGCCAGGGCGGCGGCGCTGTTCGGAGAGCAGCCAGGCGTTCACGATGATGAAGAAGACTTTCAGGAACTCGCTTGGCTGGAGGGAGACGCCGAGGATATCGATCCAGCGCTTCGCACCTTTGATCTCGACACCGTGCACGAGGGTGAGGGCCGTCAGCAGCAAGGTGACGATCCCGCCCGCGAGCGCGATGCGACGGATGTCCCTTGGCGAGAGCAGGGAGACGATGACGATCTCGACCCCGGCGAGGGCGAGGAAGATGATCTGCTTGACGATCAGGAGGTCACGCGGATCGCCGATCCGCACGGCGACCGATGGGCTGGCCGAGAGCACCATCAGGTAGCCGAAGCCGAGCAGCGTCGAAACGGCGAAGAGCGTCCAGCGATCGACCGACCACCACCAGCGGCCGAGCAGGGAATTGTCGGCGTGTGAGAGGGCGGGCATCAGGCGGCCCTCCCTGCCGGCGGGCGAGCGGGCGTGGCTTCGGCAGCAGCGAGGCCGCGGGCGAGGGAGGCGAAGCGCTCGCCGCGCTCTTCGAAGTTGCGGAACTGATCGAAGCTCGCGGCGGCGGGAGACAGGAGGACGACCGGGGCCGCCGAGGCGCGGGCGGCGGCGAAGGCGGCCGGAACGGCGGCCTCGAGGGTGGCGAGGATCCGGTGCGGGATGCCGTGGCGGGCGAGGGTGGCGGCAAAGAGCGGAGCGTCGCGGCCGATCAGCAACGCCTCGGCGATGCGCGGGAAGAAGGGTGCGAGGGGTTCGATGCCGCCTTCCTTGGCGATGCCTCCGGCGATCCATACGAGGCGCGGATAACAGGCCAGCGCGCGCGCGGCGGCGTCGGCATTGGTTGCCTTGCTGTCATTGACGAAGGCGATGCCGTCGATCGCTAAGATGCGGCTCTGGCGGTGCGGCAAGCCGGGGAATGTGCGGAGGGCAGCAGCGATGCGCGCGCGCGGCAGGCCGAGATGAAGGGCGGCGGCGGCGGCGGCGGCGGCATTTTCGGCGTTATGGGCGCCCGGCAGAGCGGATGCCTCGCGCATCGCGAGAAGGGCGCCGCTTCGGTCGCGCAGGATTTCTCCGTCGCACCAGACATCGGCGGGTCGCGTGGCGGAGATACGAAGAACGGGGGGGTTGAGGGCGGCCGCGATGTCACGGCAGGGCGCATCGTCGATGCCGATGATGGCCAGCCCGCCCGGCGCGCGGTGCGCGAAGATGCGCTTTTTGGCCGCGATGTAGCCTGCCATGCCGCCGTGGCGGTCGAGATGGTCGGGCGAGAGGTTGAGCAGCATCGCGACATCGAAGCCGAGCCTGTCGATTCGCTCCAACATGTACGATGACATCTCGAGGACGTAACATTCGCCGTTCGCGAGCAGCGGCAGCGAGAGCGCGGCCGGGCCGAGGTTGCCGCCGGCAGCAGAAGGGATTCCGCAGGCGTCGAGCATGTGCGCCAGCAACGCGGTGGTGGTGGATTTGCCGTTGGTGCCGGTGATGCCGATGAAGCGGGCGCGCGCGCCGGCGGCGCGCACCGCGCGGAAGAGAAGCTCGGCGTCGGAGAGGATGGGTATGCCCAGTTTCCCGGCGCGCACGGCCAAGGGATGCGGCGTCGGCAGGGCGTGGGGAATGCCGGGCGAGAGCAGGAGCGCCTGCGGGTACGGCGGCTCGAGGAGCGAGGCGGAGAGCGGAATGCCGGCGTTGGCCGCGGCCTCGCGGGGGGCGGGGCTGTCGTCCCAGGCGGAGACGGCGGCGCCCATGGCGATGAGCGCCGAGGCGGCGGCAAGGCCGTTCTTGCCAAGCCCCATCACGGCGAAGCGCTGGCCGGCGAAGACGGAAGGGAACGGGCGCCCCATGGTCGCCTGGCCGCTCATCTGATTTTCAGGGTCGCCAGGCCGACCAGCGCCAGGATCATCGAGATGATCCAGAAGCGGATGACGATGGTGGGTTCGGCCCAGCCCTTCTTTTCGAAGTGATGGTGAAGCGGAGCCATCAGGAAGACGCGCCGGCCGGTGCGCTTGTACCAGAAGACCTGGATGACGACGGATACGGTCTCGACCACGAAGAGGCCGCCGGTGATGGCGAGCACGATCTCGTTCTTGGTGGCGACCGCGACGGCACCGAGGGCGCCGCCGAGAGCGAGCGAGCCCGTGTCTCCCATGAAGACCGCGGCGGGCGGCGCGTTGAACCAGAGAAAGCCGAGGCCGGAGCCGATCAGCGCGGAACAGAAGACGGCGAGTTCGCCGGCGCCGGGAACATTGTCGAGCTCGAGATAGGCCGAGAAGATGCGGTTGCCGACCAGGTAGGCGATCAGGGCGAAGACGCCGGCGACGATGATGGTCGGGACGATGGCAAGGCCGTCGAGCCCGTCCGTCAGGTTGACGGCGTTCGAAGAGCCCATCATCACCAGCGTGCCGAAGACAGGAAAGGCGGGACCCAGCGGAATGATCGCGTGCTTGAAGAGCGGCACTGCCAGTCCGGTGCCGAGCGCGCCGCCCGTGGTGCGTGCGATCGCGTAGCTGGCGAGGAGGCCGATCAGCGCCTGGATGAGGAGCTTGATCCGGCCGGGCACGCCGTGGTGGTTGCGGAGCACGAGCTTGCGATGATCGTCGGCGGCGCCGAGCAGGCCGTAACCGAGAGTGACACCCAGGACCACCCAGACATAGGGGTTGGCGAGGTCGGCCCAGAGCAGCGTCGAGACGATCAGGGCGATCAGGATCAATACCCCGCCCATGGTCGGCGTGCCGGCCTTTTCCACCAGGTGCCGCTCCGGGCCGAGGGCGCGTATCGGCTGCCCGTTCCCCTGTACCTGGCGGAGGCGGCGGATCAGGGCGGGTCCGAGGACGAAACTCACCACGAGCGCGGTGAGGCAGGCGGCGCCGGAGCGGAATGTGAGGTAATGCAGCAGGTTGAAGAACAGGACCCGCTGCGCGAAGGGATGGGTGAGGAGATAGAGCATCAGGCGCCAGGGGGTGGGTGAGAGAAGCTGCCCGGGAGGGCATCGACGACGAGGCGCATCCGGCTGCCGAGGCTGCCTTTGACGAGCACGGCATCGCCGGGAGCAAGTGCCGCGGCGACGACCGGGGCGAGGGTGGCCGCGTCCGGGGCTGTGGCGCCCTGGAGGCGTGGCGGCAAAGCTTCGTAGAGGAGGCCCATCATCGGCCCGCAGGCGAAGACGAGATCGGCGGCCTCGGTGAGGTCCGGCACCAGGCCCAGATGTTCCTCGGCGGCCATTTCGCCGAGCTCGAGCATGTCGCCGAGCACGGCGATGCGGCGGCCCCGCTCCAGAGCGAGCACGGCAAGCGCAGCGCGGACGGAGGCAGCCGAGGCGTTGTAGCTTTCATCGAGCAAAAGCGCCTCGCCGCCGGCCAGCCGGAGCGGGCGGCGAGCGCCGCGGCCGGGAAGGGCGGTGAATCCGGAGAGTGCCGCCCCGGCGGCCTCGGGGTCGAGCCCGAGCGCAGCGGCGGCGGCAAGGGCGGCCAGCGAATCGATGGCGAGGTGCCGCCCGGCGGCGGCGAGACGGAAGCGGACGATCCGGCCGAGCACAGAGGCGAGGACGTCGGTTCCGCCCTCGACGGGCTCGGCCTCGATCAGCCGGGACTCGGCGAGTGGCCCGGCGCCGAAGGTGACGAGGCGCCGGCCGGATGGCAGCCGGGCCATGAGGCGGGGCAGGAAGGGCGTGTCGCGGGGCAGGATCGCGCTCCCTTCCGGCTCCAGCGCAGGGAGGATGCAAGCCTTCTCGTCGGCGATCGCCTCGAGGCTTCCGAACTGACCGAGATGCGTCTTTTCGATGGCGGTGACGACGGCGACATGGGGGCGAGCGAGGGCGGCGAGAGGCGCAATCTCGCCCGGATGGTTGGTGCCGATCTCGATGACGGCGTAAGCGGCGTCCGGAGGCAATGCGGAGAGAGTGAGCGGCACGCCCCACTGGTTGTTGTAGGAAGCGCGGGCCGTATGCACGGCGGCGGGCGCGGCGGCCTCGAGCACCCGCCGCAGCATTTCCTTGGTGGTCGTCTTGCCGACGCTGCCGGTTATCGCGGTGAGGCGGGCGCGGGAGCGGGCGCGCGCGAATTCGCCGAGGCGATGGAGCGCTGCCAGCGTATCGGCGACGAGGATGAGCGGCGCCGCGGGCGGAAGTGCCGGCGGGACGCGGCTGACCATTGCGCCGGCGGCGCCGCGAGCGAGTGCATCGGCCACGAATTCATGGCCATCGCGGTGCTCGCCCTGGAGTGCGATGAAGAGATCGCCTTGGCGGAGGGTGCGGCTGTCGATCGAGACTCCGTCCGCGCCAAACCGCTGCGTGGCGCGCCCGCCGGCGGCGATGACGAGCGTATCGGGCGACCAAAGGGCGCTCATGCGGAGCCTGCGAGCCGGCGAATCACGGTCGCGTCGTCGAAGGGCAGGACGCGGTCACCGACGATCTGGCCCTGCTCGTGGCCCTTTCCGGCGACGGCGAGCACATCGCCAGGAGCGAGATCGGAAAGGGCGGCAGCGATCGCCTGTTCGCGACTGCCGATCTCGATGGCGCCCGGGCAGCCGGTGAGGATCGCGGCGCGGATGAGCGCGGGATCCTCGCTCCGTGGATTGTCGTCGGTGACGATGATGCGGTCGGCGCCACGGGCAGCGGCGCGGCCCATGGCCGGGCGCTTGCCCGGATCGCGGTCGCCGCCGGCACCGAAGACGATCACCAGGCGGTGTTTGGTGTGCGGGCGCAGCGCCGCGAGCAGGTTCGTGATCGCGTCGGGCGTATGCGCATAATCGACGTAGGCGGCGGCGCCGTTGGCGAGCGTCGCCGCGCGCTCCAGCCGGCCGCGCACGGGACGGAGGCGGCTCAGGCTTTCGAGCGGGCTCCCGCCGCCCAGCACCAGGGCAAGGCCGGCGGCGAGCAATGCGTTCCCGGCCTGGAAACGGCCCGGGAGAGGAAGCAGGATGTCGGTGCCGGAGACCGTCAGATGCTGGCCTTCGGGAACCGGAACGACTCGTTCGAGGCGGATCAGGCTGCCTTCCTCGCCTACCGTTTCGAGGTGGAGCCGGCGTCGCCCGGCGATCACCGACAGGGCGGCAAGCGTGGTGCGCTCGAGCCCGGAGGAAACGACCGTCGGAGCGCCTTCGGGAAGAAGCTCGGCAAACAGGCGCAGCTTGGCGGCGCGATAGGCCTCCATGTCGCGGTGATAGTCGAGATGGTCGCGGCTGAAGCTCGAGAAGCCGGCGGCGGCGAGGCGCAGCCCGTCGAGGCGGAACTGGTCGAGCCCGTGCGAGGAGGCCTCGATCGCTACGTGGTCGATGGATCGCTCCGCGAGAGAGGCCATGGTTTCGGCGAGTGCCACCGGATCCGGGGTGGTGAGAGCACCCGGGAGGTGATCATCGGCGGTGATGAGGCCGAGCGTGCCGAGGCTGGCGGCCGAATGGCCCGCCTCTTGCCAGAGCTGGCGCAGGAATTCGACCGTGCTGGTCTTGCCGTTGGTCCCGGTCACGGCGGCGATGGTGTGCGGGGCGGGGCCGGCGAAGGCGGCGGCCAGTTCGGCCAGGCGCCGGCGGGGTTCGACGTCTTCGATCAGCGGGCGAGGCGGGACGCCGGGCGGCCAGGCGGTGCCGGGCGGGGCGAGGATGGCGGCCGCGCCGTTGGCGACGGCGTCGGCGATGAAGGCCCGGCCATCGCGGTGGGAAGAGCGGGCGGAGAGGCCGGGCAATGCGGCGAACAGGAAACCTGGCCGCACACGGCGGCTGTCGGCGGCGATGCCGGCCAGCGTGAGCCCGGCAAGCGCGCGCCAGTTGCCCTTGGCGGCAGTCGGGCGGCGTTCCGGGGCAAGGCGCTGCATCAGCTCAGCGCCCTTGATCGGGTGCATGGGAGGATGCGTAGCGGCGCGGCGCACCGGGAGCGAGAGAGTGACCGCCTGCAGCCGGTGTCCGCTTGCGGCTGAGGTTATGGCTGAGGTTATGGCTGAGGTTATCTGGGGCGTCTGCCGCCCCGGGCGGATAGGGATGCCCGGGCCCGAGCGCGATCGCCCCGGGCGGCGGCCGAGGCTGGAGGGGCAGGTCTATCTCTCTCTCGATCGCGGCCTCCTCGGCGGGATCGGTCACCGGCAGGAGCCCGAACATCGGAGCGATGCGGGCGATGGTTCGGGCCACCACGGGCGCGGAGATTTCGCCGCCGGTGCTGAAGCCCTGCGAAAGGGCATTGGCGTGCGGCGAGTCGAGCATGACGTAGAAGGCGTAGCGCGGTGCGTCGATCGGGAAGGCGGCCAGGAAGCCGGCACGATTGGTGTGCTGGCGGTAGCCGCCGGAGCGGACCACCTGCGAAGTCCCGGTCTTGCCGCCGACGAAGTAGCCGGGAACCCGGCCGAATGTGCCGGTGCCGTGGGTGACGACATCGCGCATCAGCTTGCGTATCGTATCGGAGGTGTCCGGCTGCATCACGGCACTGCCGGGGCGCGGGGTGGCGGGGTCCTGATAGAGAAGGGTGGGGGCGAACAGCACGCCGCCATTGACCAGCGCGACGGTCCCATTGAGGAGATGGAGCGGTGTCATCGCGATGCCGTTGCCGAACGAGACCGTCATCACCGTGGCCGCGCTCCACTCGGCGTCGGGCTGTACCAGCGGCATCGCCGCTTCGGGGAGCTCGATCGGGCAACGCTCGAAGAAGCCGAGCTTGCGGAGCCACGCCCGCTGGCGGGCCTTGCCAACGATGAGGGCGATTCGAGAGGCGCCGATGTTCGAGGAATAGGCGATGATTTCAGGAAGATAGAGCCAGCGGTCCACCGGCTCGTAGTCTTTGATCACGAAGCGGCCGATATCGATCGGGTGGGTGGTGTCGAAACGGTCCCAGACGTGGATGAGGCCCGGATCGAGCGCCATGCCGGCTGTTTGCAGCTTGAAGGCGCTGCCCGGCTCGTAGACACCGGTGGCGGCGCGGTTGAAGCGGGCCTTGGGTGCGGCGGACGCGAAATCGTTGGCGTTGTAGTCAGGCAGGCTCACCATGGCGAGCACTTCGCCGGTGCGCACGTCCATGACGATGCCGGCGGCGCCGATGGCCTGGAAATCGTCGATAGCTTTGGCCATCTCGTCGCGCAGGACGGCCTGCACGCGCACATCGAGCGCGAGCCGGAGCGGGTTCGGGTCTTCGTGCAGGCGGCGGTTCTGGGATTTTTCGAGACCGGCGATCCCGTGTCCGTCGATATCGACCGCACCGATGGTCTGGGCGGCGATGCGCCCCTGCGGGTAGTGCCGGGCCTGGGCGGGAAGGAAGTTCACGCCCGGAATGCCGAGGTCGTTGATGCGGAGTTCCTGCTCCGGCCCGACCTCGCGGGCGACGTAGACGAACTCCCGGTGCGGGGCCGTGAACTCGGCGAGCAGGGCAGGGCCGTTCAGGTTGGGGAGCACGCTTTGCAGGCGGCGGACGGCATCGGCGCGGTCCATCATCTGCCGCGGGTCGGCATAGACGGCGGCGGTGGGAAGGGAGACGGCGAGAATTTCACCGTTGCGGTCCACCATCATCGCCCGCGTCCGGTCGGCCGTGGGGAGGGGGCGGGCTGCGGTCGAGAAGGTGTTCTTCGGCGGCGGTGGCGGCTTTACGGGATCGAGGATCGTGGCGTCGGTGAGCTTGGCGGCAAGGGCTGCGAAGAGGGCGGTGAAACTGGCGGCGGCACCGAGCAGACGGCGGCGGCTCGTTTCCAGGGTCGCGCGGCGGGCAAGATCGGGCGCGGTGACGCGGACCGTTTCAAGGCGTGGTATCGCGCCGTCGCGCGGAGTGCCGGGCGGGCGAGCCGGAGCGGCGCCTGCCTCCCTGCGGTGGGCCAGCGCACCTGGGTTCGGGGGATCGGGCTGATGGTCGCGCATCGGCGAGGTCAATGGGAGCCGGAGAGCGGCGCGGGCGGCGGGAGATCGGGATAGGCACCGCCGAGGGCCGAGGTCAGGACCGGGGCAGGCCGCAGGCGGGGGAGCGCCAGCCGTTCCGGGGCCGCACCGAAATGACCCGCCCGGACGGATTGCGGCGGCAGAGTCTGCGCCGGGGCAGGCGCGGGCGCGGAGGCTGGAGAAAGGGTCGTGGCAGTGCCTGGCCGGGTCGTGGGAGCCGACCCCGGGAGGGCAGTGGAAAAGGGCGGAAAGGAGGGTGCGGGCACCGCGGCGACGGCGAGCGGTGAGGATGCGGGGGGCGTTTCGCTGCCCGCCCGCGTGAAATCATCGAGACCGGCGTAGATTCCGGGCTCGGGGAGGCCGGCGAGCAATGGAAGATCCGGCTCTGCAACCGGCGGCGGGGCGGCGCCGGGCGCAGACGGCGGCGGCAGATGGGAGGCGAGATCGGTCATGGAGACTGCTTGATCGGGCTGCATCGGCGCCAGCAGGAGATAGCGCGAGGCGAGATCGGCGAGACGGGTCGGCGCGTTCTCAAGCGCCCATTCGGCGCGCAGCACGGCGATCCGGGTTTCGGCGGCGGCGGTCTGCTGCGCGACAGCTTCGACCTCATCGTCGAGCAACCTGGTGCGGTGCTTCGCCTGGTAGAGGTAGTAACCGCTGCCGACGGCAAGCGCTGCGGTGAGGAGGGTGAAGGGGCGGATCATGCGGCGGGCGCCAGGCACTCGAGGGCACGCAGACGCGCCGAGGCGGCGCGCGGATTGGCGGCGATTTCGGCGGGCTCTGGGCGGAGCGCGCGCGGAGTGAGCAGGCGGAAGCGCGGCACCGGGCGTGAGGATGGTGGGACGTGTCGCGAGGGTTTCGGCGTTCGGCCGGCGGCCTCGAGCATGAAGCGCTTGACCAGGCGGTCTTCGAGCGAGTGGAAGGCGATCGCGACCAGGCGCCCGCCGGGCGACAGGAGGTCGGCAGCGGCGGCGAGGCCGCGCACGATCTCGTCGAACTCGTCGTTGACGCGGATCCGCAGCGCCTGAAAGGTGCGCGTGACCGGATCGATGCGCTCTTGAGAGGGCGGCAGTCCGGCCCTGACGATGCCTGCGAGTTCGGTCGTGCTCGCGATCGGTGCCTGGGCGCGGGCGGCCATGATGGCGCGCGCGATCCTTCTCGCGTGCCGTTCTTCTCCATAGCCGGCCAGCAGGTTTGCGAGTTCCGATCCCGGCAGGGTGTTGACGAGCGTGGCGGCCGTAGGGCCATTGCGGCCCATCCGCATGTCGAGCGGCCCGGTGAGGCGGAAGCTGAAGCCGCGGGCGGCCTCCGCAAGCTGGAAGGAGGACATTCCGAGATCCATCAGCACGCCGTCGAGGCGGGTGACGCCGACCTTCCCGAGCAGTTCGAGCATGGCGCCGAAGCGGCCTTCGATCAGGGTCAGCCGGCCGGGATAGCGCGCGAGGAGTGCGGCGCCGCGGCCGATCGCGGCTGGATCCCGATCGATGGCGAAGAGGATGCAGGCGGCGGATTCGAGGATCAGCGCGGCATGCCCGCCACCACCAAAGGTGGCATCGAGATAGATCCCTCCGTCCCGCGGGGAGAGCAACGCCAACGCCTCGGCCGGCATGACGGGAATGTGGGTCATGCGGGCCTCGCGGCGGGCGGGAGCGATGCGCGAACGAGGGCAGGAAGGGTGAGGCCGCGCGTTCTCACGCGCTCTCGGGCCTCGATCAGGCGGTGTTCAGCAGCGGCCGGCTCCCAGATCTGGAAATTCTGGCCGAGGCCGAGGAAGGTGACGAGATCGCCCAGGCCCGCGTGGCGAACGAGTGATTCGGGCAACAGGACACGGCCCTCGCGATCGCATTCGAGGCGCGTTGCTTCGGGATAGATGACGGCGGCGAGGTCTTCCTGTTCTTCGCTGAACGTCTCGTACTGCTCGAGCGGCCCTGCCAGGCGCTGGAACTCTGCGGTCGGCCAGGCCTCGATGCAGGCATGTTTGTGCGAGGGGCGGACCACGAGGGAAATCGGGGCCTCGGAGTCCAGCGGGCTCTTGAGCGCAGAGCGAAACGGGGCCGGTATGGAAACGCGGCCCTTGGTGTCGCGCTTGTTCTGATGCGTGCCCAGGAACTGCGTCATCCGGCGGGGCCCGTTCGCTCCAAGCATGTGGCCGTGCCGAGGGCCCGGCGCGACCCGCGCGCGAAGCGCGCTATGGGAGTACGTGGGATATCATGGGCTAATATGGAGCGTCAAAGAGATTCCGGGCGCATAGGGTTCATCGAACGGTTTTTTGCGCCAGCGTGCAGTGCAGTCTCGGTGTCATCGTCAAGCGGTTGTCAACGTATTCTTAACAACTGCTCCAAGCGGATGCGCTTGGACACGAGCATGACA
The DNA here is from genome assembly GCA_030041255.1 of Acetobacteraceae bacterium. GTDB lineage: Bacteria > Pseudomonadota > Alphaproteobacteria > Acetobacterales > Acetobacteraceae > JAKAWQ01. Next base: position 2,658 of record JASHOF010000032.1, on the reverse strand, counting down.
CGAATTCTGGTTTTGTTCCGTCTCTGCAAAGGCGGGGCCGGGGCGAGGCGCCTGGGGCGAGGCGGGGGGTCGGGCCAGACGGCCTGTAAGCCGGGTTCTGTCCGCCCCCGTAAGGGCGGGACGGCCATTCCTCTGGGACGCGCCTTGCGGTGCGCCTCGTGCGACCAACCCGGGCGGCGGGTCGGAAACGTCCCTGGCGGCTTGCGCTGCCCACCGCCCCTATTCGGTCTTGCTCCCGGTGGGGTTTGCCGTGCCGCCCGCGTTGCCGTGGGCGCGGTGCGCTCTTGCCGCCCCGTTTCACCCTTGCCCGGAGCACCGGCAGGCGGTCCGGGCGGTTTGTTTTCTGTGGCACTTTCCCTGGGGTTGCCCCCGCCGGCGGTTAGCCGGCACCGTGTTCCCGTGGAGCCCGGACTTTCCTCCGGCGGCGGGCTTTTCGAGCGCGCGCCGGCGGCCGTCCGGCCGTCTGGCCGAAGAGACATGTGGCACTGCGCGGGGCGAGTCAACCAACGGGGGGAGGAGGCTCAGATTGGTTCTTTTTGATTCCTTGCCGGGGATGGCGCCCGGGCGCGCTTGGGGTCCGGGCGAGCGGGACGACACCCTATTCAGTGCAGATTGAGAACGAATGCGATCGGGAACGACAGTGCCGATCGGTGGCGTCAGCACTGCTCACATCGGCTGCAGTGCCGCCTTTACTTTGTCCGGGTGGAAGGGGACGGATCTCAGGCGGACGCCCACGGCGTCGAACACCGCATTCGAGATCGCGCCGGGGACGACGGCGCCCGTGGGTTCGCCCACGCCCCATGGCGGCTGGTCCGGGCGGTCGATCAGGTCGCTGACCACGGTCGGGACATCCGGGAAGGTCAGGATCGGGTAGCTCGCCCAGTCGAGGCTGGTCACCCGCGAGCGATCGAAGGTGACGCGCTCGAAGAGCGTGCGGCTGACCGTCATGATGACGTTGCCTTCGATCTGGTTCCTGACGCCGTCAGGATTGATGATCTGCCCGCAGTCATGCACGACGAAGAAGCGCGGCACGCGGATCCGGCCGCTCTTGCGATCGACCTCGACTTCGGCCACCGCGCCGATATAGGTGCGGACCAGTTCGTACTTCACGTAGCTGAGGCCGCGGCCGGTGGCGATATCGCCGCTGCCGGCATTCCTGTCGGGCGAAGGCCGCGTCTCCCATCCGGCGAGCCGGGCGAGGCGGTGCAGAAGTTCGATGCCGCGCGGATCGTCGAGGTATCGCAAGCGGAACTGGAGCGGATCTGCGCCCGCCGCCGCCGCCAGCTCGTCCATGAAGGATTCGTTAGCGAACGTATTTTGCATCCGTCCGGGGGTGCGGATCCAGGACGGCCGCAAGGGCGTGCGATCCAGGAGATGGCAGGTCGTGCGGACATTCGCGATACTATAGGGAATGTCCGAATCCCGGGTGATGTTGCCGGGCGAGGTGAGCGCCGCGTACGGCAGCTTCGCCAACTCGGCGGCGAGCAGCGGCACGGTGCCGGCGTCACCATTCGGAATGAAGAACCCGGACTGCCATGCGGTGACGTTGCCGCTCGCATCGAGCCCGCCCTGAAGATCGATCAGGGTCGGAGGGCCCTTCGGATCCCAGCCATGCTCGTCGCCGCGCATCCACTGCACCCTGACCGGCCGGCCGACGGCGCGCGCCATCAGGGCCGCATCGGCGGTCGCGTCCTCGTGGCCATTGCGCCCGTAACAGCCGGAGCCTTCGACGTAGATGCACCGTACGTCCTCGACCGGCATGGCGAGCATGTTGGCCAGCGCCGGGCGCAGGCGATGCGTATCCTGCGATGGCGTCCAGCAGGTGAGCTTGCCGTCCGCGATTTCGGCGACGGCGCAGGAGGGGCCGATCGAGCCGTGGGTATGGATGGTGAAGTCGTAGGTTGCGCTGAGCTTTCTGGCAGCCCGGGAGAGCGCGCTCGTGACGTCGCCCTTGTCGCTCGTCACCAGATCCTTGTCGATCGTGCTGCCGCGTACCCATTCCCAGAGCTTCGTTTCGTCGGGCAGCCCCTCCCAGTTCGACCAGGTTGCCTTGAGCTGCCGCGAGGCCTTGATGGCGGCCCATTCGGTTTCTGCGACCACGCCAAGGAAATTCTGCTCGCGAACGATCCTGACGATGCCGGGAATATCCGCGATCGAACTTTCGTCCACGCTCTCGAGGCTGGCGCCGACGCCGCTCGGTCGCACGACGCGGCCATGCACCATCCCGGCCACGCGGACGTCCTGGACGTACGTGAACTGGCCGGTGACCTTGCCGGGGATGTCGAGGCGCGCGATCGGCCGCCCGACGATGGAGTAGGCGCCCGGCGGCTTGGTCGGCGCCTTTTGGTCGAGCGCGAGCAGGAAACGCTGGCCGCCGACGAGTTCGGCATACGAAACCTCTGCGCCGCCCAGCTCGGGGCGGATCACGCCGTCGGCGATGACGAGCTGGTCCGGTTTCGCTCCGAATTTTTTTGCCGCCATCTGGAGAAGTGCCTGGCGGGCGGTGGCGGCGGCGTGACGGATCTGCATGCCGCCCACCTGGATCGACAGGCTGCCCCAGGTGGGGCCCTGGTCGGGGGTCAGGGCAGTGTCGCCCTGGATGACGCTGACCCGATCGAGGGGAAGGTCCAGTTCCTCGGCGGCGATCTGGGTGATCGC
>JASHOF010000031.1 GCA_030041255.1 Acetobacteraceae bacterium | reverse complement strand
CGGGGCGGGAATAGGCGCCGCGGGCGGCGCGCTCGGCGGCGCCGGCATCGGTGCCGCCACCAGTTCCAACGCCCAGGCCTCGATCCAGGATCAGTACAACAACGCGTTCGCGCAATGCATGTTTACCAGGGGCAACCAGGTGCCGGGATTCGCACCGCCGATGGCTGCGCCGTCGGCAGGGCCGGCTGCCGCCGGTGGCTCGCTCACGCAGTCGGTTCAGGTGCAGTTGATCCGGCTCGGCTATTTGCAAGGGCCGGCGGATGGAGTGGCGGGGCCGCAGACGAGCGCCGCGATCGGCAATTTCCAGCGGGCGGTGGGCTTGCCGGTGGATGGCATGCCCTCGCCGGCGCTGCTGGCACGCCTGCAGAGCACGGAATGACGACGGCGCAAGGAAGCGCGGCGGCGGACTGTCGGAATTTCTGTGTGTGAGGTGTCGTTCAGTCTTGCCCACCATTGGGCGGTCGATTGCAGGCAGTTGGTGGCCGCGCCGGCAAGGCCATAACGATCGAGATCGATCAGTTCCTGAAGCGCCGTCGCGGTGGCGCTGTCGCGCAGGGCTTCGAACCACGCGGCACACTCGGCCTGCACCGCGATCATCTCGGCCAGCGCGTCGTTCCACCGTTTCGAGCGGCTTCGCCGTACCGGCCGGGACGGTTTGGCAGCGACGGGTGATGGGAGCGCCAGCCTGTCGCGGGCGAAGCCGCAGAAATCGCACGCAGAGCCCGCACAGGGCTGCACAGCTCTACCTGAACGGCATGAGCAGGGGCACGAGCAGCACGCTGAGCACGAGCACGAGGATGCTCAAGGGTACGCCGACGCGGACGAAATCGCCGAACTCGTAGTTCCCGGGAGCGACGACGAGGGTGTTGATGGGCGTGGAGATCGGGGTCATGAAGGCGGTGGACGACGCGAGCATGACGATCATCGCGAAGGGAAATGGGGAGGCCGAGAGGTCCTTGGCGATGGCGATGCCGACCGGGCCCATCAGGACCGCGGTCGCGGTGTTGGAGATGAACAGCCCGATCACGGCGGTGATCAGGAACAGGCTGCCAAGCACGAGGCGCGGCGAGCCGTTGCCGACCGCCGATACGAGGGCGTTTGCCGCGATGTCGACGGCGCCGGTGCGCTGGAGCGCGATCGAGAACGGCAGCATGCCGACGATCAGGACCAGGCTTTTCCAACTGATCCCGTTATAGGCGCTCGACATGTCGATGCAGCGGAAAAGCCCCATCAGAAGGCAGCCGATCAGGGCGGCCTGCGCGTTGGGGACGATGCCCGCGACCATCATGGCAACGACGAGGCCGAGAATGGCAAGCGCGTAGGGTGCGCGGCCAGCGGCGGGTAGGATCTCCTCCATCTCGCGGGGCATGTTGAGCAGGACGATGTCGGTACGGTCCGCCTGAAGCCGCCGGATATCCGACCAGAAGCCGGTCAGGAGCAGCGTGTCTCCGACGGCGAGCTTCTCGTCGAGCAGAGCCTGGCCGAAGGCGGTGCGGCCGCGCCGGGCGCCGATCACGGTCAGCCCCGATTCGGAGCGGACGCGTGCCTCCCTCACGGTGTGGCCGACCAGCCTGGATTCCGAGGGCAGGATCACTTCGACCATGCCGAGTTCCTGGGAGCGGTCGGTGAAATAGGCGACCTCGGAATCGAGCGACAGGGGCTGGACCCCGAAGCGCCGGCTGAGCGCGTCACTGTCCCGATCCGACCGCAGCATGTCGACGAACAGGACATCGCCGGCCTGGATGCGGGTGCGGGCGAGCGGGCGAATGAGTTCCGTCCGGCGCGGACCGCGGCGCTCGATCGCAAGGAGGTTGAAGCCCTCTTCGCGCAGCGAAAGCTCCTCGAGGCGGGGGCCGATGAGGGGCGAGCCCTCCGACACACACGCGCGCTGCTCGCGATCGGCCAGGCGATACTGGGAGATCCAGTCGCGGAGCGTCGGGCGAGCGGCTGGCTTTTCACCGGCCGCGCCGCGAACCGGAAGCCAATGCCGCGCCAGCAGCATGTAGAGGACGCCGAGGATCAGTGCGGCCACCCCGAACGGCGTGATGCTGAAGAAGCGGAAGCCGGCCAGGCCGGCGCGTTCCATTTCGGCATTGACGACGAGGTTGGGAGCGGTCGCGACGAGGGTCAGCATGCCGCTGATGCAGGCGGCGACGCTGAGTGGCATCATCAGGCGCGCCGGCGGCGTGCCGGTGCTCTGCGAGATTCGAAGCACGATCGGAATGAAGATCGCAACGACGGCCGTTCCGTTGGAAACCGAGCCGAGTGCCGCCACGGCGAGCATCAGCAGGACGACCAGGCGGGATTCGCTGCCGCGCGCGCTGGTGTTCAGCCAGTCGCCGATGGCGCGGGCGACGCCGGTGCGGACGAGGCCTTCGCCGAGGACGAAGAATGCCCCGATCAGGATGACGTTGGGATCGGCGAAGCCGGAGAGAGCTTCGCCGACGCTCATCACGCCGGTGAGCGGCAGGGCCACCATCATGATGATGGCGACCGCGTCCATGCGCGGGCGGTTGACCACGAACATCACGATCGCGGCAAGGAGCAGAAGCAGAACCAGAAGCAGTTGCATGTGCATCGGATCTCACTGCGGAAGCGGAGGGGAAAATGACCAGAACGCCGGAACGAGAAGAACCGCGAGAAGGAAGAACCATGCGGTCAGGGGCAGGCCGAGCTTCCAGTAATCACCGAAACGATAGCCTCCTGGCCCCTGAATCATCATGTTCACGCCGGACGCGACGGGGGTGAGGAAGGAAGCGGCGGCGGCGAGAAGGGCAGCCACCACCGCCGGGACCGCGCCCGTGGCCAGCAGAAGGATCATGCCGATCAGGACCGCGATAGCGCGCTTGGCACCCGCTCCCATCGGCACGGCCTGACGGCGCACGGCGTCCGGCTTGTACACGCTGAGCACGTCGGGATCGGCGAGATGCTGATCGAGCGCCTTCCAGCTTCCGCGAAGGAGAAGGGTGTCGCCGGCAGCGAGCACCGTTTCGCCCGGGCCCGTCGGTTCGCCGCGCCGTTGGATCGCCAGGACAACAAGCTCGCCGCTGGGCGTGACCATGCCCGGGAACATCTTCTGCCCGACGAGGCCGGAGCGCGGCGGGATCAAGACCTCCGCGAAACCCGATGCAGGACTGAACAGGGAGCGGCGGAGTTCCGAATCGGGCGGTTTCTCGCCAAGCGTGAGGCGCTGCTCCCCGGCGAAGCGGCGGATTGCTTCTTCCTCGCCTCGCACCAGCAATCTGTCGCCCGCCGCCAGGATCGACTTCCTTCCGTAAACCCTGGTCGCCTGGATGGCGATCAGGCTCAGTTCGGGATTGTTCCTGATGTCGATCGCGGACGGAGGTTGGCCGATGAGGGGCGAGCCCGGGGAGATCTCGAGCGAAACGATATCGTCGAACAGGTTATATTGCCTGGCAAGCGTACCCGGGTAACGGCTGAGATCGGCAGGAATGAGCCGGCTCGTGCGTTGCGGAACGAGGCGATCACCGAACAGCAGTACGATCGCGATCGTTCCCGCGAGCGCGGGAATACCGATGCGGGTAATCTCGAAATAGCTGAAGGGCGCAAGCCCGACCGCTTCCCCCTCTTCGGAGGCGATCAGGTTGACGAGGCTTACGGTCAGCAACAGCATCGAATCTGCCTGCGCCGCGAATACCATCGGCATCAGCAGCCGAGAGGGTGACTTGCCGATCCTGACCGCCACCAGGATCACCACCGGCAGCATGGCGGCAACCGCGCCGCTCGGACCAATGAAAGCGGTGAGGAGGCCGGCGGCCAGCATCGAGAGCACGAGCAGGCGCGTCCGGCTCTCACCGGCCTGGCCGGCCAGGGCCTCACCGGCCCACGCGGCGATGCCCGTCGCCTCGAGGCTCGCACTGACCATGGTGAGCGATGCGACGAAGGGCACGACCGGATCGCCGAAGCCGCCGAGCGCTTCCCGAAGAGAGAGCACGCCGCTGGCATAAAGGGCGAGGGCGGTGCCCATGGCAGTGAACCCGGCCGGAATCAAATCCGCGATGAACAGCACCACCATGGCGCCGATAATGGCGAAAACGATGCTGCTTTCGTTCATCGCGACCGTCTCAGCGGCCCGCGGTGCGTGCGGCGCGGCGGTTCTCGGGTTCGCCTGGTTCTCGCGCTGCCCTCGCCTGGTCCCGGCAACGCGACTCCATCAGCCGGCCCCCCTTCACAGGCCCCACGGGAGGCCGAGAAGCTGCCAGGCGAGCAGAAGGATGGTCCATATCGCAGCGATCAGAACCACGTAGGGCAGCATCAGCGCGATCACCGTGCCGACGCCGGCGTCGTCCTGGTATCTCTGGCAGAAGGCGACGATCATCGCGAAATAGGCGTTGAGCGGAGTGATCGCATTGACCGGCGAATCGGCGACACGGTAGGCGGCGAGCACGGCATCGGGAAGGACGTGCAAGCGCATGAGAAGCGGGATGAAGAGAGGTGCGAACAGAGCCCATTTCGCGACCGCGCCCGTGATGATCACGTCGAGGAGCAAGGTCACGATGACGAAGGCGAGCAGAAGCCAGGTCGGGTCGAGATTGACGTGCGAGAGCGCATCCGAGAGTGCGACGGCCCCGAGCGTGGCCATGCTGGTGTAATTGAAATATGCAAGGAACTGGCTGATGACGAGGAGAAGCAGGATCAGCCCGCTCAAGCCGCCGATGGCCTTGGTCATCGCGGCGATGACATCGGCCGAGCCCTGCATGGTTCCGGCACCGATGCCATAGGCCGCGCCGCACACGAGGAAGACCAGCGCGATCGTCACGATCAGGCTGTTCATGAAGGGAGAGTTGCCGAGCATGGCGCCGGTGTGGGGATCCCGAAGCGGCGCACCGGGGGGCAGGAGAAGAAGCAGCACGAAAATGATCGAGCCGATCAGCCCGTAGAGCGCGTAGCGAAGGCCACGCTGCGCGCCGTGGCGGTTGCGTGCTCCACCTTGTCGGTTTGCGGATTGATGGCCTCGTAATGCACGCTGGCGCCGAACAGCCAGAGGATGTGCGAGAGCACGATGACGCAACCGATCAGGATGACGAAGATCATCACCGGATGCGGCACCTTGTTGCCGAACCGTTCGACTGCATCGAGCATACGCTCGGTGAAGCTGGCTGCCTCGCTCCCGTGCGATCCGCGTTCCGCCGGGGGTTCGCCAGCCTTGCCCATCGCGTTGCTTCTCCCCTGAGAGCGTGTCAGTCGCGGCGCCTCTGGCGCAGCGGTTTCAGTGTGCCAGTTCGCTCAGGATGCGGGCCCAGGAACGGATGCCGCGATGGAAGCTCTCGAGTTCATATTTCTCGTTGGGGCTGTGGATGCGGTCGTCCTCGAGTGCAAAGCCGGCCAACACGACGTCCATGCCGAGCGCCTGCTTGAGTTCGTGAGTGACCGGGATGGAGCCGCCGCCGCCGATGAAGACGGCAGGGCGCCCCCATTCGGCCGCCAGCGCATCGCGGGCCCTGCCGAAGGCGGGCGCTTCGATCGGAAAGCGGATGGCCCGGCTGGCGCCGTGTTCAGCGAACGCAACCTTGCAGTCGGCGGGCACGCGAGCCTTCACGAAGTCCCGGAAGGCGGAGCGGATGGCGTGCGGATCCTGATCGAAGACGAGGCGGAAGGAGATTTTGGCCGAAGCGGTCGCGGGGATGACGGTCTTGAACCCGGCCCCCTGATACCCCCCGCCGATGCCGTTGATCTCCGCGGTGGGGCGGGACCAGACCATCTCGAGCACGGAACGGCCGCGTTCGCCGGCGGGGACCGAGAGCCCGACGGCGCCGAGAAACTGCGCGGCATCGAAGTGCAGGCTGTCCCACTGGCTGCGAAGAACTTCCGGCAGCTCGGGCACGCCTTCGTAGAAGTGGGGAATCGTCACGCGCCCGTTCTCGTCATGCAGGGCGGCGAGGATGCGGGCCAGCACGTGGTTCGGGTTTGCGGCAGCGGAACCATAGAAGCCGGAATGGAGATCGCGGTCGGCGGCGTGGATCACGATCTCCTCGCCGCAAAGCCCGCGCAGCATGGTCTGGACGGCGGGCGTCGCCGGATCCCACATGTTGGTATCGCAGATCAGGCCGATATCGGCAGTGAGTTCCCTGGCGTGGCTTTTCAGGAACGGTGGCAGGTTGACGCCTCCCGACTCCTCCTCCCCCTCGATCAGGATCGAAACCGGGATCGGCAGCTTGCCCGTCACCGCCTTCCACGCGCGGCAGGCCTCGACGAAGGTCATCACCTGGCCCTTGTCGTCCGAGGCGCCGCGCGCGCGGATGGCCCGTGAGCCATCGGCACGGGTCTCGATCCAGGGGTGGAAGGGATCGCGCTCCCAGAGCTCGAGCGGATCGGCCGGCTGCACATCATAATGCCCGTAGAAGAGGGCCGAAGGCCCGGACGCGCCGTGGTCATGCGCAACGACGATCGGATGGCCGGGCGTGGTGCGCGCGCTGGCTTCGAACCCGATGCCCTTGAGATCGCCCACCAGCCAGTTGGCGCAGGCCACGCAGTCGGAAGCAAATTCCGGATCGGTCGAGATCGAGCGGATGCGCAGGAGCGCGAACAGGCGCTCGAGCGCCGGTTCGAGATGCGAATCGATATACCCGATGACCGCCTCGAGGTCGGACATTCTTCCTCCTTGCGCGCGTTTCGTCCGGCTTCCCCGGCGCGCCCGCGTGTTGGTGACGATCGTTGCCACATGGTGATGCTAACGCTCTTGTTGGGAGGGAGAAACGGCGTGGAATCCCGCCGCTATGCCCGATGTTCCAAACGTCGGCGGGCCGACGGGGAAGCGAAACCTCCGGGTGCAGCACGCATCGACGCCGGCCGATGCCGCCGTGCGTCCTTGCTTCAGCTTCCGGAGGAAGGTGCGTCCACGCGCTCGGGCGCCACGGATGAGTGCGCCTCTCCGGGTTCTTTGATCCCGAACCACGCAACGTAAAGCGCAGGCAGGAAAATCAACGTCAGCACGGTGGCAACCAGCAGTCCGCCCATCACCGCGAACGCCATCGGCCCCCAGAAGATGGTGACGGCGATCGGAATCAAGCCGAGCACGGTCGAGACGGCGGTCAGCATGATCGGCCGGAAACGCGACATCGCCGCGGCGATCACGGCATCCCACGGGTGGGTACCCTCGGCCCGCTCGGCCCCGACCTGCTCGATCAGGATCACGCCGTTGCGCGCGATCATCCCGAAGAGGGAGAGGATGCCGAGGATCGCGACAAATCCCAGCGGCTGACGGAAGAGGAGCAGCGAGCCGATCACGCCGATCATCCCGAGGGGAACGACGCTGAGCACGAGGAACAGGCGGTTGAAGCTCTGCAACTGGATCATCAGGAAGGTGATCATCAGGAAGAGCATCAGCGGAACGACGGCATAAACCGAGGCCTGCGAGATCTGGCTCTCCTCGACCACGCCGCCGACGACGATGCGATAGCCGGACGGGAGGGTCGCATGCAGCCGCTCGACGGCCGACGCCAGCGCAGCGACCACGCTTTCCGGCAGGACGCCGGGAGCGACCTCGGACTGGACCGTGAGAGTGGGCACGCTGTTGCGGGTCCAGATCAGTGGAAATTCCTGGCCGAACCGGAAGGTCGCGATCTGGCTGAGCGGCACGGTCCGCCCGCTCGGCAACGGCACCTGAAGGTGCTGCAGCGTCTCGATCGAAAGACGCTGCTCGTCGGTGGCGCGGACCACGACATCGACCAGGTGAATGCCGTCCCGGACCTGGGTGACGGAGGAACCGGTGACGACGGTGTTCATGACCTGGGCGAGGGCCTGGGTGCTCAGCCCCAGGAGACGCGCCTCATCCTGGTTGATCTCGATCCGCACCATCCGGGCGGGATCCATCCAGTTATAGTTGACACGGCGCGTATCGGGGTTGGAGGCGACCACGGCCGCAAGCTGGCGCGCGATATCCCGGACCTTCGAAATCTCAGGCCCGCTGACGCGATACTGCACCGGCCAGCCGACCGGTGGACCAAGATTAAGCGGGGCCACGCGGGTGATCGCGTTCGGGAACTGCTCCGGCAGTACCCGATCGAGCATCGCCTCCAGGCGCTGGCGCGCCGCCACGTTCCTGGCGACGACGACGGCCTGGCTGAAGCCCGGGTTCGGCAATTCCACAAAAAGCGGCAGGTAGAATCGGATCGCGCCGCGCCCGACATAGGTACTCCAATGCGCGACATCCGGGTCCCTGGCGAGGATCGCATCGAGCTCGGCGGCCGCATGCTCGCTCGCGTAGATGGAAGAACTCGCCGGCAGCCTGAGATCGACGAGCAGGTCCGGCCGGTCGGAGGGAGGAAAGAACTGTCGCGGCACGAGCGGCGATGCCAGCAGCGAGAGTACGAAGACGCCGAGCGTCACCGCGATCGTCATCCAACGCCAGCGCATCGCGCCGACCAGCAGGCTGCGGAAGCCGACCATCATCCGGCCGGGCTTGCCCAGCGGCTTCGGCTTCATTATCCACACCCCGATCAAAGGCGTGAAAATGACGGCGATGAACCAGGACATGATCAGCGTGATCGCGACCACCGCGAACATCGAAAACGTATATTCGCCGGCCGAACTCCTCGCGAATCCGATCGGCACGAAGCCGGCGGCGGTGACGAAGCTTCCGGTCAGCATCGCGATGGCCACGGAGCGGTAGGCGAAGGTCGCGGATGCTTCCTTGCTGTCTCCGACAGCAAGCCGCGTGGTCATCACGTCGACGGTGGTCATCGCGTCATCGACCAGGAGCGAAAGGGCGATGATCAGCGCTCCGAGCGAAATCCGCTGCAGATCGATCCCGAAAAACTGCATGATCGGGAACGTCACGGCGAGGGTCAGCGGAATCGCAAGTGCGACGACCGTGCCGGCACGGACGCCGAGGCTTGCGAAGCTCACCGCCATGATGATGACGATCGCTTGCCAGAGCGAGTCGGTGAATTCGCTGATCGAGCGCTGCACCACCTGAGGTTGGTCGGCGACCAGGACGGCATTGATCCCGACCGGGAGGCCGGCGACGACCGCCTGCATCTTCTGGCGCACATTGCGGCCGAGTGTCAGGATGTCGCCGCCCTCGCGCATCGCGATCGCGAGTCCGATCGCCGGGCGGCCATTGACGCGGAACATCGGCTGCGGGGGATCGACGAAGCTGCGATGGACGGTGGCGATGTCGCGTAGCCGGATGAGGCGGCCGCCGACCGGGAAATTCACCGCCAGGATGTCTCTTTCCGATGTGAATGCGCCGGAAATTCTGAGCAGGAGCCGTTCGTTCCCGGTCTGGATGATGCCGGCCGGGCTGACGACGTTCTGGGCCTGCAGGGCGGCGATCAGGGCCGAGCGGTCGATTCCGAGGGTCGCGAGTTCCCGCATCGAAAACTGGACGAAGAAGCGCTCCGGCTGCTCGCCGATGAGTTCGACCTTGGAGACGTCCGGCACCTGGAGCAACTGGTTCCGGACCGCCTCGACGTGGTCCTCCAGTTCGCGGAAGCTGAAGCCATCGGCCGTGAAGCCGTAGATGACGCCGAACGTATCGCCGAACTCGTCGTTGAAGCGCGGGCCGACGACTCCCTGCGGCAGCGTCTGCCGCATGTCCGCGATGCTCTTGCGGACGTGGTACCAGGTGTCAGGGACGGCGCTCGCCGGGGTGGCCTGCTGGAGGTTGACGAAGATGACGGTGTTGCCCGGCGTGGTCTCGCTGCGCAGATAGTCGAGATGCGGCGTTTCCTTGAGGGTCCGTTCGAGGCGCTCGGTGACCTGCAGCAACTGCTCGTCGAGTGTCGCGCCCGGCCATGCGCATTGCACGACCATGGTCTTGATGACGAAGGCCGGATCCTCGTCCCGGCCAAGCCGGACGTAGGCCATGATTCCGGCCAGCACTGCTGCCATCATCATGTAGACGACGAAGGAGCGGTGCTTGAGGGCCCATTCCGAGAGGTTGAAACCCATCAGCGCCCGCTCCCTGCCGGTGGCCGCCGGAGGGCTGCTGCATGGAGGGGCGATGCGGCAGACGAGATCACCGGGCCAGTGTCCTGCCCCCGTCGGTCGTTGCCCACGGCAACGACCGTAAGGGGATCAGCGGGCCACTGAAGACAAAGAGCGAGTGTGCCGACCGGGGATGCGCATTTCTCGCTGCCAAGCGTTGGTGTCGGCACACGAGTGTCCTGCCCCCGTCGGTCGTTGCCCACGGCAACGACCGTAAGGGGATCAGCAGGCCACTGAAAATAAAGAGGTGTGTGCCGACCGCTAGGGTGCATCCGACGATATCGAGCGTTGGTGTCGGCACACTAGGAAGCACCGAGCAGGCGGACCGGCTGGCTCGGATGCAACTCGTGCGCACCAGCGGTTACCACGACGTCGCCGGTGGCCAGGCCGTGCGTGACGATGACGCTTTCCGGACTGAACTGCTTGATCTCTATGGTACGGAGCGAGACGGTCATGCTCGCAGGATCGACGACCCAGACCGCCGGCCGATGGTTGGCGTCGGTCAAAGCAGAGGCGGGAATCTCGATTCCGGGGCGCGGCGCAAGGCGGATCTCGACATTGACGGTGGAACCAAGGCGCATGGCCTCCGGCGGATCGACGAGACTGGCCTTGACCTGAAACGTGCGCGTGACCGGGTCTGCCTGGGGGGCAATTTCACGCACCACCGCGGAAGCCTCGATCGAAGGATCGTTGGCGAGACTGGCAGTCATCTTCGGTTCGGACTTCACGGCCGGAAGAAGCTGTGCCGGTACGCCGACGACGGCATCGCGCCCGCCGATGCGCGCGACCCTGACGATCATCTGTCCGGCCTGGACGACTTCCCCCGTCTCCGCTCCGGTCGCGGTCACGGTGCCTTCGGCCCCCGAGGTCAGCATCGTGTAGCCCACGCGGTCGGCGGCGATATGCACCTGGACCTGCGCATCCTCCACCCGTGCCTGGGCGGTGAGCATCGCCTTCTCGGCAAGGTCGTACTGGGCACGGGTGGCGTGTCCTTGCGCGAGAAGGGTTTTCTGGCGCTCGAACGCGGCCGTTGTTTGCCGCAACTCGGCAACCGCGGCCGCCAGCGCAGCCTGGGCAGAGCGCAGCGTGTTGACCTCGTTCTGCGGATCGAGAATCGCCAGCACTTCACCGGGCACGACATGGTCGCCGACGTTGACCATCCGTTCCATCATATGGCCCGCGATCCGGAACGAAAGCGCCGCCTCGTCCTCGGCTTCCACATGACCGGTGAGGGTCGCGGTGTCCGCGATCTCGTGCTGACTGACCGTCACGGTTCGAACCGGGCGCGCCGGCGGCGCTTCGGCCTTGGTCTGCTGGCGGCCGCAGCCGCCAAGCGCGACCACCGCCCCGAACAGCAGCAGGAGTGGCCAATGCGGACGGAACTCGATCATTGCGGCCGCCTCAGGACACTTGCCCCCTGGATTATGCAGCGCTCGTCTGCGACCCTATCCGCACCCGCGCCGCACGCCAAGAAGCGAAGGACGGTCAGCTCGCCGCCGGACTTGTCGCAGCGTGCCTGGCCTGGACGTCGGCGAGTGCGGCCTGAAGGGCTTCCTCCTTCGTTTCGTCGAAAGAGCTGCGCAGCACGATCCCGCCCGAACCCCGTAGTTCGTTCAGGATCTTGTCGGTGGTCATTTTCCGGATCAGCAGGAACAGGCCGGCCTTTCCGGACTGCAGAGCGGCGGCAGCCTCCTTCATGAAGGCGTCATTGATCCCGACATCGGAGAGCCTGCCGCTGAGAGCGCCGGTTGCGGCGCCGACCGCAGCGCCGGCCAGAGGCATCAGAAAGAGCAGGCCGATCAAGGTTCCCCAGACCGCCCCGGAGAGTGCACCGGCCTTGACGGGTTGGAAGAGCTGATTGAGCTTGATCTGGCCTTCGGCGCATTTCACTGCGATGACGGCATCACCGAGTTCGATCAGATACTCCTTTTGAAGCGCCAGAAGCCGTTGCCGGACTTCCTCGGCTTTTGCCTCCGTATCGAACTCGATGACCACAAGATCAGCCATGCCGTTGCTCCTTCGGCCGCGATGCGCCTGCCCTGCTGCCGGCTGCGCCCGGAACCGTCCGGCGGCTCGCCCGGGGCCGCCGGACGTCACTCAATCCACAGGCTGGAGTGTCGTCGTATTGAACTTGTAGGTCTCTATGCTGCCGCTCGGAGTCTGGACCACGGCGGCACCACGGTTGAAGTCGAGAGCCACGATCTGGCTCGCCGGGTGCTTCAGCTTGATGTCGTTCAGGAGGATGGTGGCCAGGATTTCATAGACCGTCTGGCCGCCCTGCTTCATCCGGGCCTCGACCTCGGAATGCACCTGCGGAGAGAGCCCGGCCAGCTCCGCCTGCTCGAGCGTGGTCGCGACCTGCGCGAACGCTGCGGTCGTCACGAACGCGGCCGCCATACCGGCGACCAGGATCCCGATCTTTGCCATGCTTCCCTCGTCCATCTGCCCGTCCCCTCTGTATCAGGCGGCATGTGAAGAGAGATGAGCCGGGAATCTCAGGCCTGTGCCTGGTGTTTCAATCCGCTCTCGGGATAATTGGAACAACGGGCATAGCGAGGGGACGGGCAGGGGATGCAGAGAGCCATGAGCACCGGTAACAAACTCTGATGCACGGGGATCAGGCCCTGGAACGCGGAACGGACCCGGTCTC
Organism: Acetobacteraceae bacterium; assembly: GCA_030041255.1. Lineage (GTDB taxonomy): Bacteria > Pseudomonadota > Alphaproteobacteria > Acetobacterales > Acetobacteraceae > JAKAWQ01. Next base: position 4,160 of record JASHOF010000031.1, on the reverse strand, counting down.
TCAAGGTCAGCTTCCGATCGCCGGGAAGCGCCGGCGGGGGCGTGCGGTGCCGCTCGTGCGGCGCCTCCCGGCGATGGTGGCCGGCGGATGAAAGCGACCGCCGGAATGGCGAGGGCGGCCATCTGGCGAGGAATCGGGCTCCTCGCGCTTTGGCTGATCGTGGCCGGCGTCAAGCCGGCAGATTTGCCGGTCGGCGTCGCCGTCGCGGCGCTCGCAGCGCGGGCGAGCCTTGCCCTGCTGCCGCCGGCCAATCGCCGGGTCCGGATCGTGCCGCTCCTGGCATTCGCCCTGCGGCTGATCTGGGATTCGGTGCTCGCCGGCGCCGATGTTGCTGCGCGGGCTCTCAGCCCCCGGCTGCGAATCGACCCCGGGTTCATCCGTTATCGACCCGGCATCCCAAGCGGCCCCGAGCGCTCCCTCTTCACGACGTTGATGAGCCTGGTGCCCGGTACCTTGCCTGCGGGCACGGAACCGGACGGCGTGCTCATCGTCCATTGCCTGGACGTCGGCGAACCGGTCGAAGCCAACATGCAGCGGGAGGAGGCAAAGTGGCAGCTCGTCTATGGAGGAGAGAGCGGCAGTGGCTGACTTCCTGCTGCTGGCGGCGCTGTTCGTGCTGGCGACGGCCGCGGCCGGATTGTTGCGCCTCCTGCGGGGACCCGGCCGGGCGGATCGGATGATGTCCGCCCAGCTTCTCGGCACCGCCGGAATCGCAGCGCTTCTGCTGTGGGGGACGGCACTGCGCATGTCGCCCTCCATCGATGTCGCACTGACGCTGGCACTGCTGGCGGCGTTCGCTTCGGCAGCCTTCGTGAAGGCGCTGGCCGATGAGAACGATCCCGGCCCGGGCAACAAACGATGAGCCTCGTGCGCGATATCCTCACCGTCCTCTCCGTCACGGCGGGAGCGTTTTTCTTCCTCGCCGGAACCGTCGGGCTACTGCGCTTCCCGGATACGCTGACACGACTGCACGCGCTGACGAAAGCCGACAATCTCGGTCTTGGGCTCGTCGTGCTCGGCCTTGCCTTGCAAACATCGAGCGGGCCGGCCGTTCTCAAGCTGGCGGTCGTCTGGCTGTTGGCCTTGTTTTCAGGCGCGACCGTCGCCCAGCTTATCGCGCAGCGTGCCCGGGACGACCGGCTGCGCGAATGACGATAGGGCTCCTGCTCGATTTTTTCCTTGTCATCCTGGCGCTGGCGGCCGGCTGGTGGACGATCGGAGCGAAAGACAGCTTCGGCGCCGCCGTTGCCTTCGTCGCGTACGGACTGGTGCTGGCGCTGATCTGGGTGCGGATTGCCGCTCCGGACGTGGCGCTGACCGAGGCGGCGATCGGCAGCGGGCTGACGGGCGGGATGCTGATTGCGGCGAGCACACGGCTCGAGAGCGCCAGGCAGGCGACTCGAGCCGGATCTGTCACCCGCCGGCTTGCCATCGCTCTGAGCGCATTGGTTGCGGCGGCGCCGGCGCTGGCAGTGCTCGGCTTGCCAGACCCGCCGCCCTCTCTCGCCACGGCAGCGATGGCAGCCTTGCCATCGACCGGGCTCGGCAACCCGGTCACCGGCGTGCTGCTCGCCTATCGCGCCGTGGACACGCTGCTCGAGAAGGTGGTGCTGATCCTGGCCTTGCTCGGTACATGGTCGCTGGCACCGGATCGGCTATGGGGCGGACTGCCGGGGCGGAAGGAGCGCCGGAACGCGGCCAGCCCGCTGACGTTGCTGGGCCAGGTGCTGCCACCGATCGGGATCGTCATCGGTCTGCACATCCTCTGGGTCGGTGCCGACGAACCGGGCGGTGCGTTCCAGGGCGGAACGATTCTGGCGGCAATGGGGATGCTGGCGGTGATGGCAGGGCTGGTCGATGTGCCCGCGACTTCCCGGCGGTGGCTCCGTCTGCTGGTGGTCGCCGGGCCGGGTCTGTTCCTGATCGTCGGGCTTGCCGGATTCGTTATCGCAGGCGGCTTTCTTGCTTATCCGGCCGGGTTCGCCAAGCCTCTGATCCTGGTGGTCGAGGTCGTGCTCACGCTCTCCGTTGCGGCCATCCTCCTGTTGCTGTTGGCGGGGCCGCCCGAGCGTGAGCCGCCGCGATGAACGCGGAAGTCCTGTTCGGCCTTGCCGGTGCGGTGCTGGCCGGGCTCGGGCTTTACGGGCTGGTGGCGGACCCGGCGCCGCTGCGCAAGCTGCTGGCGTTCAATCTGCTCGGCGGCGGCGTGTTTCTCGTGTTCGGCGTCGTCGCCCGGCGCGGTGCGGCGGCCGGTCTCGGCGGAGATCCGGTGCCGCAGGCGCTGGTGATCACCGGACTCGTGGTCGCCTTCGCGGCAACTGCGCTGGCGGTCGCGCTCTTGCGGCTGCTTTTCGAGCGGACGGGGCAAACGCTGCTCGACAGTGCGGCGCCGGAGAGAACCAGCCCGGACCAGGCAGACGAATGACGGCGCCCGCACTTGCCGATATGCCGACGGCGGGCGGCTTTCTCCTCGTCCTGGCGATCATGCTGCCGATCGCAGGTGTGCTGCTGCAATTCATGCTTGGCGGCCGCCAGGCGGAGCGCATCGCACTCCTCGTCATGCCGGCCGGACTCGCCGTGGCGGTCGCCGTCACGGCTGCCCTTGTGCGGAGCGGCAGGCCGCTTGTCTATCATCTCGGCAGCCTGGCGCCGCCGCTCGGCCTGTCGCTCCGCGCCGATGGTTTCTCGGCGCTGATGCTGATGACGACCGCCCTCATCGTGGGTGCGATCGGCCTGTTCGCGCGGGCGGATTTCGCGACCCCCACCGGCCCGGTGGAGGCCCGTCAGCCGTTCGTATTCTGGACCTTGCTGCTGGCACTCTGGAGTGCGCTCGCTGTCGTGTTCCTGGGCCAGGATCTGTTCACGCTTTATGTCGGGCTCGAGCTTCTGACCTTCGGCGCGGTGCCGCTGGTCTCGCTCGACGGCCGCGCGGAAACCCTCACCGCAGCGCTGCGGTATCTTCTTTTCGCCTTGTTCGGCTCAGCGTTCTTTCTCGCCGGCACCGTCCTCTTCTACGGAGAATACGGCACGCTCGACATCGCGCTTCTGGCCGCACGGACACATCCGGATACCACCAGCGCGATCGCGGTGGCGATGATGACGGCCGGGCTTCTCGCCAAGACGGCGCTGTTTCCGTTTCATCTCTGGCTGCCGCCTGCGCATGCCGGTGCGCCGGCGCCGGCGAGCGCGCTTCTCTCTTCGCTGGTGGTGAAGGGGCCGTTCTTTCTGGTGGTCCGGCTCTGGTTCGGGGCGATGCCGGGGCTCACCGATCTTCCCGCCGCGCAGTTGCTGGGTGCGCTCGGCGCCGGGGCAGTACTCTTCGGCGGCGTGCTTGCGCTCCGCCAGCCGCGGCTCAAGCCTCTGATCGCGTACTCGACGGTGGCACAGCTCGGCTATCTGTTTCTGATGTTTCCGCTGGCCGGTGGCGAAGGGCTGCCGGCATCGGTGCGGATGGCTGTCTGGACGGGCGGCGCAGTGCAGGCCGTGTCGCATGCGTTCGCCAAGGCAGCGATGTTCGCGGGAGCCGGGTTGATCGGCCAGGCGCTCGGGCATGACCGGATCGGCGGCCTGCGCGGAGTGGGCAGAGCGCTTCCGGTCACGACATTCGCGCTTGCGCTTGCCGGGCTCTCGTTGATGGGCCTGCCGCCGAGCGGAGGGTTCCTGGCCAAGTGGCTGCTGGTGCGCGCCTCGATCGTGACGGCGCAGTGGTGGTGGGCGGCACTCGTGCTCGCCGGCGGTCTGCTGGCCGGCGGCTATATCTTCCGCATCATCGCACCGGCACTGTCGGCGCCGGAGCAGCCGTTGCCGGCGATCCCTGCGCCGGCACGGCGGCGAGAAGCAGTGGTCCTGGCGCTGGCGCTGGTCTCGGTGCTGCTCGGGGTCGTGCCGTTCGGGCTCACCACTCTGCTTGCGGTCGGCAGCCCCGCCATCGCTCACATTGTGCCGCGGTGAGCGAGAGCCTCGTCGTCGCGGCGCCGGCGCTGCCGCTTGTGCTGGCGGTGGCGTGTCTGTGGCGCCCGCTCCGGGAATGGATGGGGGGGCTCCTTGTCCTGGCACCTCTGCCCGCGCTGGCGGCCGCCCTCTTTGTCAGGAGAGGCTCGGTCGTCACGCTGCAGCACGGGCTGGTGCCGATCACCTTCGCCCTCGATGTGCCGGGTGCG
>JASHOF010000030.1 GCA_030041255.1 Acetobacteraceae bacterium | reverse complement strand
TGCTGCGCCGCCCGCCGGCAGCCCAGCGCGGCGCCGGCCGCGGGCTGCCCGTGAGGCCGCGACCGGCCCGCGTCGCCAGGCAGGTGCACATCGCGCTCCTCTTTCCCGATCAACTCGGCACCTACGCCGACAGCGGCAACGCCCTGGTGTTGCAACGGCGGCTCGAATGGCGCGGCATTTCCGCAAGCGTAACGCGGATCGGGCCGGGCGAGGCGCTGCCCGCCAAGGCGGACATCCTGCTGCTCGGCGGGGGAGAGGATCGCGGCCAGGCCCTGGCGCTCGAAGCCTTGCGCAAAATGCGCGCCGATCTCGCGGCGATGCAGGAAGATGGCGTGCCGGCGCTGCTCGTCTGCGGCGGATATCAGCTCTACGGCGAGGCGCTGCCGCTCGAAGGCCGCGAGGTCGCGGGCCTCGGCCTGCTCCCCTTCACCACCCGCCGCGGCACCCCGAGGCTCGTCGGACGAATCGGCGTGGACTGCCCGCTGGTGCCCACCCCGTTGATCGGGTTCGAGAATCATGGCGGGCACAGCACCCTCATCGAGGGTGCCGTCCCGCTCGGGCGCGTGCTCTGGGGCAACGGCAACGGCCCGGCCGGGGCCGAGCAGGAAGGGGTCCTGCTCGCGCACACGATCGGCACCTACGTGCACGGCCCGATCCTGGCCCGCAACCCGGCCCTCGCCGAGGTGATGCTCGGCTGGGTCGCGGAGCGGCGCGGCTTCGGCCCGCTCCTGGCCCTCGACGATTCGCTCGAGCAGAAGGCAGCGGCGAACCGCGCCTGAAATTTCTTCTTTCCCCGCGTGAATAAAGCCACCCGGCCGGCGGTCCTCTCGTTGCCGGCCAGGAAGGAGGGAGGCACGCGATGAGGAATATCGACGAAACCGAACGTGAAACCGGCCGGCTTCGCTCTGATCTGCTGGCGCGGGGGCGGGATCGAATACGGGGCGATCGGCCGCTCGCCAGGGGATCTCGCGGACTTCGTGCAGCCCTGCCACCGGTCTCTGTGAAGTCGGGAAAAAGCCTCCTCAGCCGGGCCTGACGGCGTGCAACGGCCATGCTATGCGGCTCGCCAGCGAAGAGAGAAGGAGGGCGGCGTGGCCGGTGAAGCAGGCGTCGCTGCCGGAATGCCGACCGTTGAGCCATCGTGGCAGGACGAAATCTACGATCTGCTGCGCCGCTCCGGCGTGACGCAGTTCGCCTATGTGCCCGATGCCGGACATCGCGTGCTGATCGACCGCTCGCTTGCGGATCCCGCCGTGCAATCGATCGCGCTCACCACGGAAGAGGAAGGTGTGGCACTTCTCGCCGGCGCGGATCTCGGTGGCGCCCGCGGCGTGCTGCTGATGCAGAGCAGCGGTGTCGGCAACTGCGTCAACATGCTCTCGCTGGTCAAGGGCTCGCGGTTCCCGTTTCTCACTCTCGTCAGCATGCGAGGCGAGTTCGGAGAGGGGAATCCCTGGCAGTTTCCGATGGGCCAGGCGGTGCAGCCCGTGCTGGAGGCAATGGGAGTGATCTGCCTCCGCGCCGAGCGCAGCGAGGAGGTGGCGCCGACCGTCGCCGCTGCGCTGACCATGGTGTTCCAGTCCGGCCAGGCCGTCGCCGTGCTCTTGACGCAGAAACTGATCGGCGCCAAGCCATTCTGACGAGCGACCGACACCTCCGCCGCGCCGGCATCGAAGAATGGCCGCGGCGGGGCCGGATTTCTGCCACATCGGGATCGCTTGACTTCCAGACTCCCGATTCGGACATAGCTGGCAGATAGATCGCAAAAGGAGAGTCATCATGCAGCGGAAAATTCTGACCGCCGTCATCCTCGCCGGCTTTGTGCTCGGCTTGGCGGGATGTGGCGAAGAGCCCGGCTCGCGCGCTCTTTCGGGCGGTGCGATCGGCGCCGGAACCGGCGCCATCGTCGGCGCGGCCACGGGCGGAAGTCCCGCGACCGGAGCGCTGATCGGCGGCGCGGTCGGTGCGCTCGGCGGGGCGCTCACCAGCCCGAATACGATCAATCTCGGGCGTCCGCTGATCGGCCAGTAAACGCCGGTCGGCGCCCGGCGAGTCGCTTCCGCTCTTCATCCGGCTGGCGCGAGAAGCAGGCCCGAAGTAAATCCACGCCGTGGCTCGCGGGCCACGGCGAATCACCGATGAAAACGGACCTCGTGACCCTGACCGAACCGCCGCCCTCCCTGCTCGACCGCCGCGACGCAGTGCCGGCACTGATCGGCCGGCACGAGGATTTCCTGATCGTGACCGGCCTTGCCGGCACCGCAAGAGATATCGCGGCGCTGACCTCCGACGGCCCGAATGCCTTCACCATGGCCGGCGCCATGGGCGGCGCTGCTTCATTGGGGCTTGGCCTTGCACTCGCCCAGCCGACACGTCGCGTGCTGGTGGTAACCGGAGACGGCGAGCTTCTGATGAACGTCGGAACGCTCGCCACCATCGCCGTCCTCAATCCGCCGAATCTGTCGATTCTTTGTGTCGACAACGGCCATTATGGCGAGACCGGCAACCAGAAGAGCCACACCTCTCTCGGGGTGCGGCTCGATCGCATGGCCGCCGGTGCCGGGATCGCAGTGGTCCGCACGGTGAACACGGATGCGGACATTGCAGAAGGGGCACGTGCCCTGCGCGCGCAGAACGCCACTTCCTTCGTACTCCTGCGCGTCAAGGAAGGACCGCCTGCCGCATTCAAGCGCAACATGTCGCCCGCTGCCTGTCGCGAGCGGTTCAGGGGTGCCTTGCTCGCGCATGGTTGAGAAAGTCGCTTGTCGGGCGCACAAGGGCACATGAGCGAAGACCCTGCCAAGGCCGCCGAGCAGGTTGCCGCCCGGCTCGCCGGTCGCGGCCATCACGCGCATGCGCAGAGCCTCCGCCAGGCGCTCACGCTCGGGGCGGAGCGCGCCGTCCTGCTCGGGCTGCGCGAGGCCTGCCAGACGGTATTGAGCGCGGTCGAGGCGTTCGATCCGGAGACTTCCGGCATGATCGAGGAGTTGCGGCTCTCTGTCGATCGCCGCCTTACCGGACCTCACTCCGAATGATCGGCGCGTGCCGTTCTCAAAGAACGAGTTCCCAGAACTGGCCGACGAGATCCTTGCCGAAGGAACGGTGCTTTTCCTCCTCGACCAGGCGAAACCCTGCCGCCTCGTAAATGCGCCTGGCCGATGTCAGCACATCGTTGGTCCAGAGCGTGAGCGTGCGAAAGGAGGCGCGGCGGGCGGCGGCGATGCACTCCGCAACCAGGCAGCGGCCGATGCCAAGTCCGCGCGCTTCAGGCTCGACATACAAAAGGCGCAGCTTGCCGACCCGATCCGATTCGCGAACAAGGAAGACGGAGCCGACCACTTCCCCCGCCCGCTCGACCAGCCAGCAGCCTTCGCGGCGAGGATCGAAGTTCCGGATGAAGGCAGCAACGATTTCCGCAACCAGCGCCTCGAACGTTGCGTCCCAGCCATATTCGGCCGCGTACAGCGTGCCCTGGCGATGCACGATCCAGCCATAATCGCCCGGCCTCGGAGCACGCAGGATGAACGGCACCGCCGGCTCGGCCGCCTCGCCGAGCAGTGCCTCGATCTTCGCCATCGCCGCCAGCAGCGTTTGCTGGTCAGCCTCGCCAAGGCGCGCGAGCATCGCACCAACCGCCGCCTCCGCTGCCTGATCGAGCGGCACGAAAGCGGCATGGCCGGCCGCGGTCAGGGAAAGATGACTCTGCCGTGCGTCGGTGGCAGAGGCCGTGCGGGCGATCAGGCCATCACGCTCGAAGCGGGCGAGGATGCGCGAGAGATAGCCCTGATCGAGCCCGAGATCGCGGGCGATTGCCGAGGCAGTCGGCCGCTCGCGATTCGCCAGTTCGTACAGGAGACGAGCCTCGGTGAGAGAGTACGGGCTTTGCAGCAGCCCATCATCGAGAATGCCGATCCGCCGCGTGTAGAACCGGTTGAAGCGGCGCACCGTCGCCGCGCGGGTCAGGGGCAGAGGACCGTTCACGGCAGAATTCCCGCCCAGGATGATGTTGACCTTATCAAGCTATTGCTTGCTTTAGTCAAGTATAGGCGGACCACTCACCCTCCTGCGCCGCCCGCTCCTCCCGCTTTGGCTGCCTTGAATCGGCGCGGATCGATCGCCGCCAGCACGCGCCCGGCGGGCCCGGGATCACGCCCGGCGATCATATCGGCGACCAGGCGCCCAGCTGCCGGCGAGGTCTGGATGCCCCAACCGCCCTGCCCCACGCACCAGAAGAATCCTTCAGCCTCCCCGTCCCAACCGAAGGCGAGACGGTGATCGGGAGTGAAGGTGCGCAGCCCCGCCCAGCTTCGCTCGACCCTGCTCACCGGGATCGCGAGCGCCTCCTGCATTCGCTCGATGGCAACGGCAATATCCAGCTCTTCCGGCTGCACGTCCTGCGGTGGAACCGGCGTCTCGTCAGCCGGGGAAACCATCAGCCGCGTGCGCGCCTCGGGCCGCGCGTACCAGGTGTCGCCGACATCGCAGATGAGCGGCCAGTTCTCTGGCTCGAAAGGCGCCGGATCGACAATGACAGCGGTCCGCCGGCAGGGTGAAAGCCCGAGCGGTCCGACGCCCGCCATGCGGGCGACTTCATCACCCCACGCACCGGCGGCATCGACCAGCACGGAGGCGCGGAATACGGCCCCGCTCGCGGCTCCAACCTCCCAGAGCGCGCCCCGTCGCCCGATCCTCCCGGCGCGGCTCCGCAATGCCAGCACGCCGCCACAAGCGGCAAAACGGCGTAGAAATCCCTGGTGGAGCGCCGCCACGTCGATATCGAAATCGTCCTCTTCGATGGCGGCCGCGGCCGCATAGCCCGCGTTCAGCGCCGGCACCATGGCTTTCAGCTCCGCCATGCCGATCGCACGAACTCCCGGCACCTCCTTCAGCATCCGCTCGATCTCGGCGGCCTCCCCCGGCCGGGCGAGAAACACCGCCGCGCGGCGGCGCAACAGTGGATGATCGCAAAAGCCTCGCGGCGGGGAGTCGAAGAAGCTGCGCGAGAGGCCGGCGAGCACCCGCGCATCCGGCGGGCCGTAGTTCAGGATGTACATCGCCGCCGACCGGCCGGTCGAATGGTATCCCGCCGCCTCTTCCGCCTCCACCAGCACCACGCGCCGATCGGGCGCCAGATGCGCCGCAACCGTTGCCCCGGCCATGCCGGCGCCGATCACGATTGCATCGAACCTTTCCGTTTCCATGCCGGCGAGCTTCCGCGATGCCTCCTTCGCCGGCAACCCGCCGCCGTGACGGGACAGGAGAAAGCTGGCAGCATGACACTCCGGGAGGGAGCGGATGCTGAATCTCGTGCTGCGGTCGGATCAGGTGGTGATTCCGAACGGCGTCATCGCCGCCGATATCGGCATCGCCGGCGAACGCATCGCCGCGATTTCCGCGCCGGGCACGCTTCCCCTCGGCGAAGGAGCGCGGTTGATCGACGCGCGGGGGAAAATCGTCATCCCGGGCGGAATCGACCCGCACGTCCATTGCTCCTGGCCGCTGCCGAATCCCGATGGAAGCTGGGGCGCCTCCGATCCGCCCGCCGTCGTCAGCCGCGCCGCGCTGTTCGGCGGCACCACCACCATCGTCGATTTCGTGCGCTGGACACACGGCCGGACCATTCCGGAGGCGATCGACGCCCGCCGCGCCGAGTGGCAAGGCGCCTGCCACTGCGACTATGCCTGGCACATCATGGTGGAGGGTGACCTGCCGCCGGAAATCCCCGGCCAGCTTACGGAGGCGATCGCGGACGGGCACGCGAGCGTGAAAATCTTCACGACTGACGTGACGCCTTCGCGCCGCGGCCGGATGGTGAGGTTCGGCGATATCTGGGAAATATTCCAGGTGCTGGCCGAGGCGGGCGGCCTCGGCGTGATCCACGCCGAAGACAACGACATCGTGATGCACATGTACGGCAAGCTGATCCGCGAGGGTCGCGCCGGCTTCGAGAACATGGCGGAGGTGCACAACACGCTCTCGGAAGATCTGTCCTTCCGCCGCGTGATCCGCCTCGCCGAAACGGTGCCGGGCACCGCCCTCTACATGATGCACGTGAGCGCCGCCAGCGGTATTTCCGCGATCCGCGAGGCACGCGGCCGCGGCCTGCCCATCTACGGCGAGACCCTGCATCAGTACATGCTCTATTCGAGCGCCGATTATCGCCGCCCGGACGGGCAGATTTTCCACACCTATCCCTCTCTCAAATCCCCTCGCGACCAGGCGGCGCTGTGGGCGGGAACCCGCGACGGGGCCATCAGCAGCATCGCGACCGACGAGGTTTGCTGCACGCTCAGGAAGAAGACGCAGGGCAACCGGATCGACGATACCACCGGCGGCAATGCCGGCGTCGAGCCACGCCTGGCACTGATGTACACCGAAATGGTCTCGAAACGAGGCTATCCGCTCCCGCGCTTTGTCGATCTCATCTCCGGCAACGCGGCGCGGCTGATGGGGCTCTATCCGCGCAAGGGTGCGATCGTGGTCGGCGCGGACGCCGATTTTTGCATCCTCGATCCGACGCCGCGCACCCTCCGTGCTTCGGAACTCCACGAAACGGACTACTCGCCCTGGGAGGGCCACCTGGTCTCGGCCTGGCCGGGAATGACGATCCTGCGCGGCAAGGTCGCCGTCGAGAACGGCTTGCTCTACGCGAAGCTCGCCGACGGGAAGTGGCTTCCCCGCCGCATCCCCGACGAGGTACGGACAGGCCCGGCGTTGTGACCGACGCCGAGCTTGCCAATCTCTTGTCCGACTGCCTCGTCGTGTGGGGCGTCGAAGGCCGAATCGTTGCGGCAGACGATGGAATTGTCGTGCGGGCCGCGGACACATCCTTGATCGTCGCGCGCGCCGGGCCGGAGCGGCGCCCGGCGCGATGGCTCTTGCAGACGGAAAGGCGCGCCGCTTCCGGCCGCCCGCCGCAGGCCGCCAGTTCGATCACCGGCCTGCTCGGCGGCCTCCGTTCCGCGCTCGGCGCGGATGCCCCCGGCCCCGGCCTCGATGTCGTCGATCCCGAATGGGACGGCCCGTCATGATTCCCGTCCTCCTCGTCACCGGCTTCCTCGGCAGCGGCAAGACCACCCTGATCCGGCGCATCCTCGCCAATCCGGCATTTGCGCGCTCGGCGGTCATCGTCAACGAATGGGGCGAGATCGGGCTCGATCATGACCTGATCGCTTCCGCCGACGAGAGCCTGCTCGAGCTTTCCACGGGCTGTCTCTGCTGCCGCGTCTCCGGCGATCTCGGCCGCACCTTCGCCTCGCTCGCCGGAAAGGGAGCCGGACGATACGAACGCGTTCTGATCGAAACCTCCGGCCTCGCCGACCCGGCGCCGATCCTGCATGGGCTCCTGATGGACAGGACGATTCGCTCTGGCCATGCCCTCTCCGGCACCCTCACCCTCGTCGATGCCCGTTCGGGCGAGGCCTGTCTCGCCCGCCACCCGGAAGCGCGTCGCCAGGTCGCCTTCGCCGACCGCTTCCTGATCACCAAGACCGATCTCGCGCCCGATACGCTGGCACTCGACGGCGCACTCGCCGGACTCAATCCGGATGCGGAGCGGCTGGCCGCGGTACGCGGGGAAATCGCCCCGGAGATGCTGTTCGCGCCCTCCCCTCTTGGTGCCGCGCGCGCGATCCCACCCGCCGCGCCGGCGCACAGCGACGGGATCACGAGCAGCGTTCTCATCCGCGAGCGCCCGGTTCCGGCTCTGGCCTTGATTCTCCTCTTGCAGGCCCTCGCCGAGTACTGTGGGCGGCGCCTCCTGCGGGTGAAAGGTCTCGTCGATGTCGTCGAAATGCCGGGGCGACCGGCGCTGATCCACGGAGTCCAGCACGTGTTCGAGCCGCCGGAGTGGCTCCCCGCCTGGCCAGGCGAGGATCGGCGCACCCGGCTCGTCTTCATCGGCGAAGGCATCCCGCGCCACTTTCCGGCCCGACTGCTGGCCGCGATCGAGGCGGAGGTCCTCGAAGAGGCAGCCCGGGATGCCAGGCGCCTGTCCGACAAGAAAGAACAGTGACGCGCAGAGCAGGCACCCGATCGCCGGACGGGCAGGCCAGCCCCAGCCCGCGATCGCCCGCGGCGGAATCGTCGGCGGGCGCGAATCGCGGGCTCGAATAAACCGTGAGATCCGTGTCTGGCTGCCGAGGCAGTCCGACACGGATCTCGCCATGATGGCACACCGCGGCCGACAAAACGGGAAGTCTCCATGCACAAGGTGATCGATCTCGAATGCGACCTGCCGAACGACGAGAACGGCAATCCGCGGAAATTCACCACCGCCACGCGCCCGCCGGGTTTCGGAGATCCGGAACGCCTGCCGCCGCTGCCGGGTCATGGTTTCGCCAATTACCAGCGCATATTCACGCGCCGCAGCGGGTCGGACGAATCGGGTGCCGAGGCAGGCCAACCGGGCATGTCGCTCGCCGACTTCGTCGCATTGATGGACCAGGCGGGCGTAGAACGCGGCGTGTTGCGTGCGCCGAACCCCATCATCGCCGACGTCCTCGCACGCTTCCCGGCCCGCTTCATCGGCATGGCCTCGATCAGCCCGCACGACGGCATGCGAGGCGTGCGCGAACTCGAGCGCCTGGTGCGCGAACAGGGGTTCGGCGGATTGCGCGTCTCCGCCCTCTTCAACATGGTCCCCGCGAGCGACCGCCGCTACTACCCGCTCTATGCCAAATGCGTCGAGCTCGGCATCCCCGTCCGCATCTACTGCAACATGAACTACGCCAATGACCGGCCCTACGACCTCGGGCACCCACGCCATATCGACCAGGTGGCCGTGGACTTCCCCGAGCTTCGTATCGTCGCCGGATTGAGCGGCTGGCCCTGGGTCACCGAGATGGTCGCTTTGCTCAGGCGCCATCCCAACCTCTATGGCGACACCGCCTCCCACCGCCCGCGCTATTTCGGGGTCGCCGGCTCCGGCTGGGAGCAGTTCCTCCAGTTCGGCAACACCTTGCTGCAGGACAAGATCATGGTCGGGCTGTCCTGGGAGGCATTCGGCCTCTCCATGACGGACCTGGTCGCGGAATATGCCGCACTACCCTTGAAACCCGCCGTCCTGGACAAGTGGCTGTACACCAACGCACTGCGGTTTTTCGGCCTCGGCTGACCGGGGAAGGTCTTGACGTCCGGGTGGCCTGGGCGCCACTATTCAACTAGCATGTCAGTTCAGCGTCGCTCCGGGGAGGCGAATTCCCGTGCATGATGGGATTTTCAGTCCGGATTCCTACCTGGCGCAGCGCCGGCCGCTGGCAGAGGCAAGCCCGTTGCCCGGCTGGTGCTACACCGACGATGCCTGGTACGAGCGTGAGCTGGACGCGATCTTTCATCGCGAGTGGCTCTGCATCGGCCGAGTCGAGCAAATTCCAGAGCCTGGCTCTTATTTCACGATCGAGCTGGTCGGCCGTCCGTTGATTGCGGTGCGCGACAGCGCCGGTTGCGTGCGGGTGCACTCGGCCGTCTGCCGCCATCGCGGCTGCATCATCGCCGAAGGCGCGGGCAAGTGCCGCAGCTTCATCTGCCCGTACCATAGCTGGACCTATGCGCTCGACGGGCGCCTCGTCGGCATTCCCGGATCGCCGCATCCACTGGCCGGGGTCGAGGATTTCCGCAACGAGGATTACGGGCTGGCCCCCGTGCGCGCCGAGACCTGGGCTGGTTTCATATTCGTTACGTTCTCCGCCGGTGCGCCCCGCCTCATGGAGTGGCTCGGCGAACTGCCCCGCTTCCTCGCCCCCTATCGGCTGGAGGAGGCAGAGCAGACGCACCGCGACATCTACGATGTCGACTGCAACTGGAAGCTCTGGCTGGAGAACGCGTTCGAAAACTACCACGTCGCGACCGTGCATCGGAAGCACTACGACCCGGCAAAGCCGCAGAACTGGCAGTTCGAGGACACCCGGGGCCGCGGCCCGTGGGAGGCGATGTTCAGCCGCCGCAGTGTCGTCGCCTATTCCGGCCTGCCGGAAATCGCCGGTCTCGATCCGGCTCGCACGGCCGGGCTTTACCATGTCTGGATCAGGCCCAGCGTTCAGATCATCCTCACCTCCTCCTATATGAAGTACCGGCAGTATCTGCCGCGAGGGCCGCACAAGCTGCGCCTCCACGAGAACTGGACATTCCCGCAGAGCACCGTGGCGCGGCCGGATTTCACCGAGATCGTCGGGCCGGCCTACTATCACAAATACTCCGAGATCATCCGCGAGGACCTCGGGATCAATCCACTCGTGCACCGCGCGATGCAAAGCGGCGCCTATCTCCCGGGACGGTTTTCTCTCGAAGAGCACATCGTCCACCGCATCGCCAATTATGTCCTCGATCGCGTGGTCGGGCCGGACGATCCGCCATCCCGCGCCGCGCGCGAAGGGCACGCCCAGGCGGATGATGCAGCCGTGGCCAATGCCTGATTCCGATTTCCATGTGCATGTCGAGAACTCGCGCACATTGATGCCGGTCTTCATCGTGCGCCAGGATCAATACGAACCGGCACTCGCCCGCCATCCCGACATTGCCCGGCGGATCCGCACCAGCTTCGGTTACGACCAGGAAAACTGGGCGGACCATGCGCGTACTGCGGATGCCATCATCACCTACCGTTTCCCCAGGGAACGGTTGCGGCACGCAGCGCCTCGGCTCAAGCTGTTGCAGATCCTCGGCGCCGGCGTCGATTATCTTCTGCCGCTGGACTGGTTGCCGGAAGGTGTGCGCATGCTGACCAACAGCGGTGCGCACGTGCCGAAGGCATCCCAGTCCGCGCTGATGGCGCTCTTGATGCTGAATGCGCGGCTGCCGCAGCTCATCGACAGCCGCCGCCGGCACGAATGGAATCGCATCTTCACCGGCACGCTTTCCGGCAAGACAGTGCTCATTGTCGGAGTCGGTGCCATCGGCGGCGGTGTGGCGGGACATGCGAAATCGTTTGGCATGAAGGTGCTCGGCATCCGCCGTCACGGCGGTTCCCATCCAGCCATCGACGACATGCACGGCCCGGACGCACTGCACCAGCTTCTGCCGCGTGCCGACTTCGTGCTCGCCAACCTGGCCTTGACCAGTGAGACTCGCGGCATCTTCGGCGCCCCGGAATTCGCGCGGATGCGGCGCGGAGCCGGCTTCATCAACATGTCGCGTGGCGGGCTGGTCGATCCGGCGGCGCTGGATTCGGCACTGCGCAGCGGCCAGCTCGCGGGCGCCGTGATCGATGTCACCCTGCCCGAGCCGCCCCCGGGCGACTGGCCGTTCTGGGACACGCCAAACCTTATCATCACTCCCCACGTGCTGTCGGACGATATCGACGAGTACGTCCCGCGCACCCTCGACCTGTTCTTCGACAACCTGCGCCGCTTCTTTGCCGGCGGGCACCTGGTGGGCGTGGTCGATGTGGCCAGGGAATATTAGTGTCCTGCCCCCGACGTTTGCTGCCGGCGGCAGCAAACGAAAGGGGATCAGCAGGCCACTGAAAATAAAGAGGGGTGTACCGACCACTACGGTGCATCCCACGGTATCAAGCGTTGGAGTCGGCACACTAGGGGAGCACCCGGTGCAGAAACGGTTGCACGATCTCCTCGGCACCGCCGCCGGGCAGAGGAGGATCGGGGCCGCAGCCATCGCCCCACTCGCGGACGGCGCACCATGACCGTGCGGTGGGACAGCCCGGAGACAGGCGCGGCGGCCGCCTACCGCGAGATCAAGCAGCGCATCGTCAACCTCGAGTACCAGCCCGGCGAGAAGCTCTCCGAGGCGCGACTCGCCGCCGAGTTGCCGTTCGGCCGATCGCCCATCCGCAGCGCGCTCGCGCAGCTCAAGAGCGAAGGCTGGATCGAGGTCTCTCCGCAGAGCGGCAGCTTCGTCAAAGCGCTGACCGACCGCGAGATCGGCGACATGACCTCACTCAGGGTCATGCTGGAAATGCATTGCGCGCGCATCGGCGCGGTCCGCATGACTGACGCCGACCTCGCAAAGCTCAGCTCGGCCTTCGCGACGCTCGGTCCCCTGGCGGACAACGGTGACGGGGAGGCGTTCATCGAGGTCGACACCGTGTTGCATCTCGCGCTTTACCGCAGTACCGACAACCAGATGATTGCCGGGATCCTCCTCGATCTGCGCGACAAGGTGCAGTGGATCCGTCGCGCCTGCGCAGTCTCGCCCGAGCGTGTGAAGGAAGGCTTCGCTGAGCTGAAGCCGATCCTCCAGGCATTGCTCCTCCGAGATCCGGAGGCGGCCGCAGAACGAATGAGGATCCACATCGAAAGCAGCGCGGCGTTCTGCCGCATGGTCGATCACACCGCTTCCCGCCGGGCGCGATTCCCGGCCAGAATTCCCGGATGAACGGAATCCCCATTGGCGAATCCAGGCGCGTCCGCGTGACCGCCGTCCGCCAGGTGGCCGAAGACGTCCGCACGTTCGAGCTGGTCGCCGCGGATGGCCGCCCGCTCCCACCTCCCACTGCCGGCTCGCATCTCGCCGTCGAGGTGCCGGCCGGTCTCCTCAGGCACTATTCGCTGTGCGGTGATCCACGCGACGCCTCGCGCTACGTGATCGCAGTGAAGCGCGAAGCGACGGGCCGCGGCGGCTCCGCCAGCATGCACGACGCGGTCGAGCCTGGCAGCATCCTGACCATCGCGGGTCCACGCAATCATTTTCCGCTGGCGCCGCAACCCTCGTTCAGTGTCCTGATCGCCGGCGGCATCGGCATCACCCCGCTCTTTGCCATGGCACAAGCCTTGCAACATACCCACTCCCCGTGGGAGCTGCACTACTGCGCGCGCTCGGCCGCGCACGCAGCCTTCCTTGGCGAACTCTCCGCGTTGCGCCCCAACGCCGTGACGCCGTATCTGAGCCCGACCCCGATCTTCGATGCAGCGACAGAGCTCAGCCGGTTCAGGCCCGGCACGCATGTCTATTGCTGCGGTCCCGCAGGGCTGATGCAGGCAGTGGCGGACGCGACCAGCCACTGGCCCGAGGGCCACATCCATTTCGAGTGGTTCTCTACCCCGGCCGATGCCGAGGTCCCGAACGGCGTCTTCGAAGTAGAGCTCGCGCGGAGCGGCATGGTGCTCACGGTGCCGGAACACCTTTCGGTGCTGCAAGTGGTGCGGGCCGCCGGGATTGATGTACCGAGTTCATGCGAGGAAGGCGTCTGCGGCACCTGTGAGACACGCGTGCTCGCAGGCGCCGTAGACCATCGCGATCATGTGCTGTCGCCGGCGGAGCGGCGGGCCAATGGCTCCATGATGATCTGCGTCTCGCGGGCCGAAGGCGGGCGTCTCGTGCTCGACTTGTGATAAGGATAAGCCGCTCGTGCGCGGTGCATGACGGCAGGAAGGGGGGACACGAATGACCAGGATCGCAACTCTGCTCCTCGGAGCGTTGCTGTTCACGGGCGTCACACCATCTCTCGCGCGGGCCTGCACACCCGAGCTCGGCCATCCGCCACTCGCGCGCAAAGGCTGGCTTCTCGCCGCGATCAATCCGACCGTGCCGCCAATCCAGTACATCGACGACAACGGCAACATCGTCGGTCTCGATGTCGATCTCGGCAACGCCATCGCCAGGCGTTTGTGCCTCGATATGCAATTCCAGAGCACCATGTTCGCAACCATGATCCCGTTGCTGAAGGAGGGACGCATCGACATGATCGACTCCTTCATGTTCTACACGCCTGAGCGCGCCGCCCAGGTCCTGATGATCCCCTATGGCGCCAGCACGCTCGCGATCGTCGTGCAGAAGGACAACAAGGACAAGATCGAAGGGCTCGACTACTTCTCCGGAAAACGCTTCGGCGTCGAACTCGGCACCGTCGATTCGGAGGACGCCCGGAAGGCGAGCGCCGCATTGCAGAAGGCCGGCAAGCGGCCGGTCGACGTGCATACCTTCTCCACTTACGCCGACGTTCTGCAGGCATTGTCAGCAGGCCAACTGGACGGAGCATTCATCGGCACGGAGCAGGCCTATTGGTACCAGAAAAAGAGACGGAACCTGTTCCGCATCGCGCTGACCGGCTACGATCCGCACGCCGAGGCGCTGGCGTTCAAGGAACCCGGGGTGGCAGATGCGGTGGCGAAGGTACTGAACGAGATGCATGCCGACGGCAGCCTGCAGAAGATCTTCACGCCATACGGCCACTGCCTGCTGCCAGCCCCGTACAAGGTAACGACCGGTGCAATACCGGTTCCAGACTGCCGTCGGACACTGCCATGACGGAGCTCGTCCGGTAGGTGCCACATGTGGGACTGGACTGCGTTTCTCCACTACCTGCACAGCGCTTACCTGATCAGGGGTGCCGGGATCACGCTCGGACTGTCGGTTGCCTCGATGGTACTGGGTCTCACCTGCGGGCTCATCGCGGCACTGATGCGAATCTCCAGCAATGAACTGCTGAGCCGGCCCGCCAGGGGCTACATCTGGATCATGCGCGGCACCCCCGTGCTGGTGCAGCTCATCATCATCTATACCGGGCTGCCGCAGCTTGGCATCAGGCTCGGTGTTCTCTCCTCGGCGATCATCGGGCTTGGCGCCAACGAAGGCGCCTATCTCGCCGAGGTCTTCCGCGCCGGCATCATGGCGGTGCCAAAGGGGCAGGTCGAAGCAGCCAGGGCGCTCGGCCTCTCACCCTGGCAAGCCATGCGGCTGGTCGTGCTGCCGCAGGCAGTTCGCATCGTCATCCCCCCGATCGGCAACTCGTTCAACGGGTTGATGAAAACCTCCTCGCTGGCGTCCGTGATCTCGATGGACGAGTTGCTGCGGCGGACCGAGATGCTCATCCAGGTGCAGTTCCGCGTGCTGGAGATCTTCACCGTCGCCGCTCTCTATTACTTGGTGCTGACCACGCTCTGGGGCTTCGTACAGCAATGGATCGAAGCCCGTCTTTCGCGCGCCTATGCCGATACCATGCGCAAGCCTGATGTCTTGCCGGCCGTGCAGGCGACCGCGGCATCCCACGACGCGGTATGAGAGCGAAGGCTTGAAGCACGTTCTGCACACCGCGCAGGCGGCAGCCGGAAAGGCGGCGCCGCGGATTGACATCGGCCGCATCCTGCATCCGCATTCGGTCGCGGTGCTCGGCGCCTCCGACAGCATCGACAAGTTCGGCGGCCGGATCATGCATTTCCTCATCCGGCATGGCTTCGCAGGCGCCATCTACCCGATCAACCCGCGCCGCAAGGAGATTGCCGGGCGGCCGGCGTTCGAGCGCATCGCCGCGGTGCCGGCACCGCCGGACGTGGCAATCCTCGCGGTCCCGACCGGGCAGCTGATCCCGTCCGTGGAAGAGGCCGCCGAGGCAGGCGTCGGCTGCGCGGTCGTCATCGCCACCGGATTTGCCGAGGCAGGCGCGGACGGCGAACAGCGCCAGGCATCACTCGTGCGCATTGCCTCGGAAAGCGGCATGCGGATCGTCGGTCCGAACTGCATGGGCCTGATCGTGCCGCATCATCACATGGCGCTTTGCTCGTCGGTGGTCCTGAACACGGATACCCTGGGCGATGGCAGCATCGCGCTGGTCAGCCAGAGCGGTGCGCTGATGGTGTCGATCTTCGACCGCGCAAAGACCGACGGAATTGGCCTCCGGTACGGCATCTCGCTCGGCAACCAGAGCGACCTCGAAATCTGTGACTTCCTGGAATACCTCGCCGGTGAGCCGGAAACCGCCGCGATCTGTCTCTATATCGAGGGGCTTATGAACGGCGCGCGGTTCCGTGCCGCCGCCGCCCGCTGTCGCGCATCCGGCAAGCCATTGCTCGCGGTGAAGACCGGGCGAACGGAAGCCGGCGTCGCGGCGGTTCGTTCCCACACCGCGAGCCTGGCCGGCTCGTTCGAGGCGTTTGCAGCCGTGTGCCGCGAAGAAGGCGTGGTGCTGGCAACGGATCCGGACGACATGGTTCGCGCCGCGCATTTCCTGGTCCAACACCCCGGGCCCCGGCCCCCGGGCATCGCCGTCATCTCGGGCTCCGGCGGCGGCACCGGCATCGCGAGCGACCGGCTGACCGAGCTCGGAATGCCACTCGCCGCGCTCAGCCCGACGACGTCCGCCGCGCTCGAAAAGATGCTGCTGGCGCCACAGGCGGGCAATCCTGTCGATCTCGGTGGCCGGCGACAAGGCGAAGAGGTCGAGATCTCGGACCAAGCGACGCGTGTGCTGTTGGCCGATCCGGAAGTGGGAAGCGGGTTCGCCGTGCTGACCTCCATGCCGTTCTACGCCCGGCGCGCGGGATTGATCGCGGCGGCGGCACGAGACAGCGGCAAGCCGGTGGCGATCGTGGTCACTCCGGGGGCGGCAGGCAATCCGGCCAGGCACGCAGTACGCGAAGCAGGCATGATCTGTTTCGACCGGTTCGAAGAGGGATTGAGCGTCCTGAAACTGATCGCCGACCACGACGCGCTGACCCGCATATCGCGCGACAGGCCCTCGCGCCCCGCGGGCCTGCCAGGAAAAGCGGCACTCGCCGGTCTCGTCCCGGGGCCGCAGGCCGAATCCGAGGTCAGGCGCCTGCTATCCGGCTACGGCGTGAGCCTCGTCGGCGAGAGGCAGGCAACATCGACCGAAGAAGCAGCAAACGCCGCCCGCGAGATCGGTTTTCCGGTCGTGCTCAAGGCAGTCTCGCGCGACATCATGCACAAGAGCGATCTCGGCATGGTACGCCTCGGGCTTCGCGATGCCGCTGCCGTGACGGAAGCGGCCAGAGAAATGCTGGCGCGGGCACGTGTGGCCATTCCCAACGCGCGCCTCGAGGGCTTCGCCGTGCAGGAGATGGTGCGCGGCGAAGCCGAGGTCATCATCGGCATCCGCCATGATTCTGAGTTCGGCCCGATCCTGGTGCTGGGGCTCGGCGGCATCGCCGTCGAGATCCTGCGCGATATCGCGGTGGCGCCGGCGCCGCTCTCGCGCACTGCCGTGCACCGGATGATCGCCGGGTTACGGACTGCACCCCTCTTCTTCGGTGCACGCGGACGCCCGCCGCTGGATACGGACGCAATCGCCGATGTGGTGGAGCGGGTAAGCTGGCTGGCCGCGGATCTCGGCTCGAGATTGGTCGATCTCGAGATCAATCCGCTGATCGTCGGAACCCGGGGAACCGGCGCGGTCGCGGTCGATCTCCGCGCCACGTTGCGCTGAGCCTGGTATCCATTCCCGGATCGCGCCTCTCGCGTCCCGATCACACCGCCGGCCGCGTGCCGCCATAGGCCTCGCTCGGGACAAGCCGGCTGTTGCGGAAGATGGTCTTGGCGCGCCGCGCAATGCTTGCTTCCCATGCCGCGCGCGCCCGTGGAGAAAATTCGGCGTCGGGGCGCGGATCCTCGTCGAAATGGCGGTGGCGGTCTTCGCCACGAACCAGGATCGCCGATTCGCGCTGCTCACCGGGGTACCACGCGTGCGCCGGCATCATCTCGACCAGCAGCATGATCCGCCTGTCGAGGCCATTGTTCGGGCCCGAGCAATGCACCACCCTGGTGTTGATCAGCGCCATCTCTCCTGGCCTGAGCGCCAGATCCACTGCGTTCGACGTATCCAGCGGCACGGTGATCGACTGGCCGCGCGCCAGGATGCTGTTCCCGTCTTCCGAATCCTGGTGCGGCAGCGCGCCCCAGTCCTGCGAGCCCGGTAGCACGCGGAGGCAGCCTTCGCGCGGTCCGCATTCCGAGAATGCCAGCGGGCCGAAGACCAGAATCGGCTCGACACCCCCATAGGCAGAATCCTGGTGCCAGCCGGCGATCGTCCTGCCATCCGGCTCCTTGACGCGCCAAGCCATGCTCCAGCACAGGAGGTCGGGGCCGAGTACGTCTTCGAACGCATCGAGGACGCGCGGATGCTCGGCGATGTCCATCACCCACGGGCACAGCAGGTGGGACTTGCTCTTGAGCTTCTTCCGATGCTCGGGAAAGCGACGCTCGAAGCTTTCCAGCCTGGCGCGATAGTCTCGCACCTCGGCCTCGGTGAGCACCTGCACCGGGCCGGCGTAACCCTGGCGATGAAATTGCTCGACCGCTTCCGCCGACAGAATCTTAGGCATCTCACTCCCCGACCTGCAGCCCATTGGCCGCTCCATATCGCCGCATTCTGCGCCCGGGTCCGCCCGGGCAACAGGCCCTGGGGGGCAACCCGCGTCCCGGCCGGCCCGCCCCTGTCATCGAGGAAGAAGTCATGGAAGAATCGGCGGCGTATGCCAATGTAGCACTGGCCGGTAGCGCCCGCTGAAGCGAATGCCGGGAGCCGGAGGAAAGTCGGAAGAATGCCGCGCGGAGAGCCGGATCTACCGATACCAGATGGGCACGAACCGGAAGGTTCCCGGCGCGGGGCACTGCTCGCGCTGATCGTGATCGCGGTTCTGGTCGTCGGCGGCCTTTTCCTCTGGGGCCAACTCTCGCGTATGGCGGCAATCCAGGACTGCGTGGCGTCCGGTCGCACGAATTGCGCGCCAGTTGGCACATCAGCTTCGCCTCGCCCCGCGAGCCCATGATTTTGCTCGGAAGCCCGGAATAAACAGCGGGCTTTCGTGTTCCCCATGCCGGCCGGGCAGAGAGTCGGCGACCAGGGCCCGGCCGCCGGCGAAGACATCACCCACTTCGGCGGCTCGTGGTATCTTGTCTCGCCGGGCGGCAAGGAGATCGAGCCAACTGCGGCAACCAGGAGCCCCGGGAGCTGGTAACAGGCCAGGCGCGATGAGCACGGCATGGCGGTGGCCGCGCGTGCGGCCGGGCCGGGTGGTGTTGGCTCTGGCATTGTTGCTGCTCGGTCGCGCAACGGCCGTCGCGGCTGCAACCAGCTACGATATCGATCAACGCTACGGCTCGGTCGGCTTCTCTGTCAGCGAACTCGGCCTGTTCGACACCGAGGGCAACTTCCGGAAATTCGCCGGCCGGATCGCCATCGACCCCGCCGACCCGACCCTGACGAAGATCGATGTCGCGATCGACGTGGCCTCCGTCGCCATGTCCTCGGCGCAGGCAGCGAAGCTCGTGCTCTCGCCGGCCTATTTCGACGTGGGTGAACACCCCGCCATCCGCTTCCGCAGCACCTCGGTCGCGGCGATCGGCCCCAACCGATACCGTGTCTCCGGCCTGCTCCGCATCCGCGGCGTCACCCACCCGCAGCAGCTCATGGCCGTGCTGACGGCAGAGAAGATCGTCGGAAAAGATCCCCCCACTGCCTATTTCACGGTCACCGGCAAACTCCATCGTTCGGCATTCGGCATGACGGCGAACGGAAATTTCCTGGGCGACGTGGTCCGGATCGTCATTCACATCCATCTCGCGCTGCCCGAGATTGCCCAGGCGAACTGACGCTCCGCTCCGCTGGAGCCCGGCGCAGCGCCGGCTGCACTGGGCGGTCGCGTTTCTGATCCTGCTCGCCTTCCCGATCGCCTGGGTGATGGCAGCCGTGCCGTTCGAGGAGCTGCTCCTCAAGTTCCTCCTCTTCCAGGTGCACAAGACGCTTGGCCTGCTGGTCCTGATCGCAGCCCTCCTGCGGCTTGCCATCCGCTTCCGCCGCGGTCGCCCCGAATGGGACCCGGGGCTTCCCGGATGGCAGCAGAAGGCGGCCGGGCGCCTGCACGCCGCGCTCTATGTCCTGCTCCTGGTGGTTCCGGTGCTCGGCTATCTCGTCGCCTGCACGGCCCCTGTCCAAATTCCCACTCTCTTCTTCGGCATTCTTCCCATCCCCGCGATCGTCGGGGAAAGCAAGCCGTGGTTTCCGCTCCTCTTCGCTCTGCACCGGGCCGCGGCGATCGCACTCGTTCTGCTCGCAACCGGCCATGCCGCCGCCGCCATCCACAATCATCGCCGCGGCCTTCCCGTGCTGCGAAGAATGTGGTCGGGCTGAGAGGCAACCCGCCTCCCGGCCCAAGGGCTTGTCGGCTGAGCCGGCACTCTGCGATCTTTCGGACCCGATCAGGGGGCGGTCCAGGGAGGAACGACATGCCGGAAGGAACGTCCGCGCGGCCAGGGATCTTCGAGCAGGATCTCGCCACCAACCCGGTCAATCACATAACGCTCTCGCCGCTCAGCTTCCTCAAGCGCTCGAGCCGCGTCTGGCCGGGCAAGATTGCCGTCATCGAGGGCGACCGGCGCTTCACCTACGCAGAGTTCGCACTCCGCTGCCGGCGCCTAGCCGGGGCACTCCTCAAGGCCGGGCTCCGGCCTGGCGCGGCAGCCGCCGTGCTGGCGCCGAACGTTCCCGCCCTCCTCGAGGCGCATTACGGCGTGCCGCTGGCAGGCGGGGTGCTCGCGCCGATCAACGTGCTGCTCGATCCCGCCGGCATTGCCTTCATCCTCGAGCATTCCGAATGCAGGATCCTGCTCGCCGATCGCGAGCACGTGGAGAAGGCGCGTGCCGCCATCGATCGGGTGGGGCGCGCCGTCACGCTGGTCGAGATCCACGAGACGCCGGGGGCGGGTGCGGGCGGAAGAATCGGCTACGAGGAATTCCTTGCCGCTTCGGATCCCCACCCCTGGTGCCTGCCGGCCGACGAGTGGCAGGCGATTTCCATCAATTACACCTCCGGTACCACCGGCAATCCCAAGGGCGTGGTCTGCCATCACCGCGGTGCCTATCTTGGTTCTCTCGGCAATGCACTGGCCTTCAATCTCAGGCCCGAAACCGTCTTTCTCTGGACGCTGCCGATGTTCCACTGCAACGGCTGGACCAACACCTGGGCGGTCACTGCCGCCGGCGGCACCCATGTCTGCCTGCGCAAGGTCGAGCCGGGCGCGGTCTTCACGCTGATCGCGCAGCATCGCGTGACTCACATGTGCGGCGCGCCGATCGTGCTCGGCATGATCATCAATGCGCCCGCCGCATTGCGTCGTCCCTTGCCGGTTCCGGTGCTGATCATGACCGGCGGCGCGGCGCCGCCTTCGACGGTGATCAAAGGAATGGAGGCTCTCGGCTTCAGTGTGGTGCACGGCTATGGCCTGACCGAAACCTATGGCCCTTCCGTTTACTGCCAGTGGCAGGACGCATGGGACGATCTTCCGGAAGCCGAGCGGCTGGCGCGGCATGCGCGCCAGGGCGTCAGCACGCTGACCATGGAAGACCTTGCCGTCGTCGGTGCGAGCGGTGAGGAGTTGCCGGCCGATGCGGTGAGCATGGGCGAGATCGTCACGCGCGGGAACGTGCTGATGAAGGGCTATCTCAAGAACCCGGCGGCAACGCGCGCAGCCTTCGCGGGTGGCTGGTTCCATACCGGCGATCTCGGAGTGATGCATCCCGACGGCTATATCGAGGTCAAGGACCGCGCCAAGGACATCGTGATTTCGGGCGGCGAGAACATCGCCTCGATCGAGGTGGAGGAGGTGCTCTATCGCCATCCTTCAGTGCTGGCCGCCGCGGTCGTGGCAAGGCCGGACGAGAAATGGGGCGAAACGCCCTGCGCCTTCGTGACCCTGAAAGAGGCTGCCGCCGCCACCGAAGACGAACTGATCGCCTTTTGCCGTGAGCGCCTGCCGCACTTCAAGGTTCCGAAGACGATCGTCTTCGGCGACCTGCCCCGCACCGCCACCGGCAAGCTGCAGAAGCACGTGCTGCGCGAGCGGGCAAAGGCGCTCCCGTCCCCGTGATCGATCTCCGGGCCTGGCGGACAGAGATCGATGCGGCCGCCAAGCGCCTCGAGGGGCGCGTGCTGCAAACCGACCTCTGCCACGCGGACGACTTGTCCGCTCAGCTTGGCGTTCCGGTCTTCCTCAAGCTCGAGAACCGGCAATGGACCGGCAGCTTCAAGCTCAGGGGCGCGACCAATGCCCTCGCACTGCTGAGCGAGGCCGAGCGCGCTCGCGGGCTCATCACCGCCTCGAGCGGCAATCACGGGCGGGCACTCGCGCATGCCGCGCGCGCTCTCCGCGCACGCTGCACGGTCTTCCTCTCTCCGCAGGTGCCGCCATACAAGCGCGCCGCGCTCGCCGCCCTCGGAGCCGAGGTCCGTATCGCCGGGCGCTCGCAGGATGAGGCGGAAGATGCAGCGCGCGCAGCTTCCGATGCCGAGGGCCGAATCTTCGTCCCGCCGTTCGACGACCCGGGCGTCATCGCCGGGCAGGGAACGATCGGCGACGAGATCCTCGCCCGCTTGCCGGAGGCCGAACGCGTCGTCGTTCCGCTCTCCGGCGGCGGCCTCGCCGCGGGCGTCGCCGCGGCGTTGAAACAAAGGCGCCCGGGAATCCGCGTGATCGGCGTCAGCATGGAGCGCGGTGCCGCCATGCACGCGAGCCTCGCCGCCGGCCATCCGGTCGAGATCGAGGAACTGCCCACTCTCGCCGATGCGCTCGCGGGCGGAATCGGGCGCTCGAACAGATACACGTTCGAGATGGTGCGCGCGCTCCTCGATGATGCCGTGCTGGTCTCGGAGGAAGAGATCGCGGAAGGCATCCGCGCCGCCGCCTTGCTCGGCGAGGTGGTGGAAGGCGGCGGCGGCGTCGGATTGGCCGCCCTGATCGCCGGCAAGCTGCCGTTCTCGGGAGCGACGGTTGCATTGCTCTCGGGCGGCAACATCGATCCGGCGCTGCACCGGAAGATCGTCGCCCCGAAGCACCCCGCATGACGCCCCGGCCTGATCTTTCTCTGTTCGGTGCCGGACTACGGCGCCGGAGAGACGCGATGAGCGCTCAGCACTGCTTCCACTTCGCACCGCAGCGCCGGCACGACGTCCGCCCTGAACCAGGGATTGCGTCGCTCCCAGATCGTGCTGCGCCACGAGGGATGTGGCAGCGGGAAAGAACCGGGCAGGTAGCTCCGGAAATCGCGAACGCGCGCGACGACCGTGCCCGGCCCGAGTGCCCAAACCTGCGCGTAGCTTCCGATCAGCAGCGTCAGCCTGATGGCCGGCATCGCATCGAGAAAGCGTTGCCGCCAGAGTGGCGCACATTCCGGCCGCGGCGGCGCATCCCCTCCGTTCGGCAGCCGCCCGGGATAGCAGAGCCCCATCGGCAGGATCGCGACGCGCCGGGCGTCATAGAACACGTCCTTCGACATCCCGAGCCAACCGCGCAGCCGATCGCCCGAAGCGTCCGTGAAGGGCCTCCCGCTTTCATGCACCTTCGTCCCCGGCGCCTGGCTTGCAATCAGCAGGCGTGCAGTGTGCGAAGCCTGAAAGACAGGGCGCGGCCCGAGCGGCAGGAATGCCGCGCACGCACGGCAGGCTCTCGCCTCGGCGGTAAGCTTTTCGAACGACTCCATGGCGCCACCGTCGGAGCCTTTGCGGCCGGGTTCAATCGGGTGAGGTGACGCCCCGGATCCGACCTCGGGGATGGCAGGGACTGGAATGGTGGAAGAACCGTATGCCGATAGATGGCCGGAGGGAACGATCTTCACGATCGGCCATTCGACCCACCCGATCGACGCGTTCACCACGCTTCTTCGGCAGGTCGCGGTCGTTCTGCTGGTCGATGTGCGCACAGTGCCGCGCTCGCGGGCGAATCCGCAATTCAATTCGGACGCGCTGGCTCAATCCCTCCGCCGCGCGCACATCTCCTATCGCCACATGGCCGCTTTGGGTGGCCTCCGCCATCGCCCCCGCGGCGCCGCGCCGTCGCCGAACGGGCTATGGCGAAATGCCTCGTTCCGGAATTTTGCCGATTATGCCGCGAGCGACGCCTTCGCCCGCGGCCTCGCCGAACTGCGCGCGGCGGCACACGACCATCGCCCCGCGATCATGTGCGCCGAGGCCGTCTGGTGGCGCTGCCACCGGCGGATCATCGCCGACTATCTGCTCGCCGCGAAGGTGCCGGTCGCGCACATCATGGGGTTGGGCAAGATCGAGCCGGCGACGCTGACCCCGGGGGCGGTGGTGCGTGCGGACGGCATCGTCCTGTACCCGGCTCCCGAGGGAGGGCAGGCGCTGCCTTTTCTCACACCCTGAGCCCGGGCGGGATCACCATCCCGAGCCTGACCGGCACCTCCCAGAGTTCGGCAACCTGGCGAAACGGCCGGAAGCCGACGCGGCGGTAGAGCGGCAGCGCGCGCGGATGGTCGGCCGTGCAGGTATTGACGGTGAGAATCCGCGGCCGCGCGCGCCACGCCTCGTCCACGGCCGCACGCAGGAAGGCATGGCCAAGGCGGTGCCCGATCGCATGCGGCATCAGCCCGAAATAGCTGAGATTGATGTCCGGGGCGGGCCGCGCATCGAGCTCGAAGAAGCCGGCAGGCTCGCCGCCCAGATAAAGGACGTGGATGGACACGTCCCGATGACGGATGATCGCGGCCAGTTCGGCGGGAGAGGAGGCGCGGCGCAGCCACCAGACATAGGGTCCGCCCACCGTGTCGTAGAGATAGCGGTAGAAGGCGCAGGTCGGGGCGGCAAGACGCACCACCGCCGCACCTGCGGCCAGCGGAGGCGCCGCTTCCTCCGGCGGGGCGAACATCCTGAGGAAGCTGACCGTCACCCCGACCCGGACCACAGGCTCCATGGGTCTTGTTTCAATCGTCGAGGAAGCTTCGCAACTTGCGACTCCGGCTCGGGTGCTTGAGCTTGCGCAATGCCTTCGCCTCGATCTGGCGGATCCGTTCCCGCGTGACGTTGAACTGCTGGCCGACCTCCTCCAGCGTATGGTCGGTGTTCATTCCGATACCAAAACGCATGCGCAGCACCCGCTCCTCGCGCGGTGTCAGCGTCGAGAGCACGCGCGTGGTGGCGTCGCGGAGATTGGCGTGAATGGCGGCATCCAGCGGGATCACCGCCGCCTTGTCTTCGATGAAGTCGCCGAGATGGCTGTCTTCCTCGTCGCCGATCGGCGTCTCGAGGCTGATCGGCTCCTTGGCAATCTTGAGCACCTTGCGCACTTTTTCCAGCGGCATGCCGAGTTTCTCGGCAAGCTCCTCGGGCGCAGGCTCGCGCCCGATCTCATGCAGCATCTGCCGCGAGGTGCGCACCAGCTTGTTGATCGTCTCGATCATGTGCACCGGAATGCGGATGGTGCGTGCCTGGTCTGCGATCGAGCGGGTGATCGCCTGGCGGATCCACCAGGTCGCGTAGGTGCTGAACTTGTAACCGCGGCGGTACTCGAACTTGTCCACCGCCTTCATCAGCCCGATGTTTCCCTCCTGGATCAGGTCGAGGAACTGCAGGCCGCGATTGGTATATTTCTTGGCGATCGAGATCACCAGGCGGAGGTTGGCCTCGATCATCTCCTTCTTGGCACGCGCCGAATCACGCTCGCCACGGCTCACCGTCGAATAGACCCGGCGGAATTCCGAAATCGGCAGGCCGCCGTCGTTCGCCACTTCGGCGATCTCGGCGCGGATCCGCCCGATCTCCTCCTCGTGGCGGGCAACGAAGCTCTTCCACGCCTTGCCGGGAAGCGCTCCCACCCGCTCGATCCAGGCCGGATCAAGCTCGTGGCCACGGTACTGCGCGAGAAAATCCTCGCGGCTCACCTTGCTGGCCTCGGCCAGGCGCAGCAGCCGTCCTTCGAGGCTGGTCAGCCGCTGGTTCAGCGCCTTGAGCTGCTCGACCAGCTCCTCGATGCGGTTGTTGTGCAACCGCACCTGCTCGACCTTGCCCACCAGCTCCTCGCGCTGGCGCTCGTACGTCTTCTCGGAACGGGCGCGCAACTCCTCTCCGCTGGTGATGCTCTCGAGCCGGCGGTGCTGCAATTTGGAAAGCTTCTTGTAGAGCGCCTCGATCTCCTCGAAGGTCGCCAGCACCTCCGGCTTCAGCTTCTCCTCGAGTGCCGAGAGCGACAGCGCGGACCCCTCCCCGTCTTCCCCCTCCTCGATCTCCTCCGGCGCCTCGAAGGGGGCCGGTTGGGCGGCGGGCGCGGCCCCCTCAGCGGGCGGCACGCCCGCGCCCTGGGTTGCCTCGAGATCGATGATGTCGCGCAGCAACATGCGCCCGGCCTTGAGCGCATCGTGCCAGGCAATGATGGCGCGGAATGTGAGCGGGCTCTCGCACAGCCCGCCGATCATCATGTCGCGTCCCGCCTCGATCCGCTTGGCGATCGCGATCTCGCCCTCGCGCGAAAGAAGCTCGACGCTGCCCATGTCGCGCAGATACATCCGCACCGGATCGTCGGTGCGGCCGAGGCTCTCCTCGTCGAGGTTGCCCTGCGGCTCCTCCTCGACCTCCTCCTGTTGCTTCTCGACCACGGGAGGCGGCGGTTCTGCCTCTTCGCTTTCTTCGCTCTCGACCACCTGGATGCCCATCTCGTTGAGCATCGCCATCACGTCTTCGATCTGCTCGGAACTGTTCTGGTCGGACGGCAGCACCTGGTTGAGTTCGTCGAAGGTGATGTAGCCGCGCTCCTTGCCGCGCGCGATCAGCCGCTTGACCGAAGCGGACTGGGTGTCGAGCAGGGTCGCGTCCGCATCCGGCTCGGCGGTCGCGGGTTCGGTGCTCACGGCCGGCTTGGTCACCATCGCTTCGCTCACTCCGTCAAAAAAACCGCGCCCGCAGCCAAGGCCTGCGGGCGCCGCCGTTCGTGCCCTTCACTTCCGAGCCGCTTCCTCGGTGCCGCGGCGAACGGCATCGAGTTCGAACTTGCTTGCCGCAAGCTTCTGCTCGTGCGTCGGCTCCATGCTGACTGCGAATTCACGCTGCCTCGCCGCCACGTCCTCCTTCAGACGAGGCTCGCTCATCAGCATGTCGTATACCTCCCGCCACCGGGCCCGGGCCTCCGCCGGCTCGACGCCGGCGGGACAAACCGGCAACGGCGCCGACGCCAATGCCTCCCTGGCCTCGGCTGCCAGGCCAGCCGCGTTGAGTTGGGAGATCAATCCGGCCGAGTCAAGCAGCGGTTCCCCCTCCCACCACTGCAAAATCGCGCTGCGCAGCCGGGCCAGAGCGCCGCTCAGAGCAAGATTGGAAAATTCCTCTTCCAGCTCGGGCAGCAACGCTGGTTGGCGCAACAGGATCGCCATCAACTGGCGGGGCCGGTCTGCCGCGAGCAGGCCCGGCTGAGGCCGGGCCGGCCGGGCTGCCGGCCGGCGGCGAGCCGGCATGAAAAAGAGCTCTCGCAAAGTCCGCCGGTATTCGCCGGCAAGTCCCTGATCCCCGATACGTGAGGCGGCCGCTTCCAGCCGGGTGCGCAGGAGCGCGCGCTGCTCGGGTGTGGCCTCGCCGGTCTGGGCACGCAGCAGGCGGAACAGCGCCTGGAACAGCGGCTCCGGCGCAGCAATCAGGGCGCGAAACCGCTCCCCGCCGCCACTTCGCAGCAGGCTGTCCGGATCTTCTCCGGACGGAAGAGCAGCGAAGAACAGCGAACGACCCGGTGCGAGCAGCGGCAGTGCCAGCTCGATCGCCCGCTCCGCGGCGCGGGAGCCGGCGGCGTCACCGTCGAAACAGATCACCGGCGCCTCGGCAAAGCGCCAGAGGCTCTGAAGCTGCTCCTCCGTCAGCGCCGTTCCGAGCGGGGCCACCGCGGTCGCAAAGCCCGCCTGGTGCAGCGCGATCACGTCCATGTAGCCTTCGACCACGATCGGGGAATGGCTGCGCAATGCCGCGCGCGCCCGGTCGAGCCCGTAGAGGCTGCGGCGCTTGGCGAACAGTGCCGTTTCCGGGCCGTTCAGATATTTGGGCTGGCCCTCCCCGAGCACCCGCCCGCCGAAACTGATCGCCCGGCCGCGGAGATCCCGTATCGGGAACATGATCCGGTTGAAGAAAAACTCGGATGCCTTTGAATTTCCATCTTCCCTGAGCAGGCCAACCTCTACCAGACGGGGCGCGGAAAAACCTTCCCGGGCAAGCTCCGCGGCCAGCGCGCCGCGCCCCTCGCCGGACCAGCCAAGGCCGAAATCGCGGATCGTCCGTTCCGTCAGGCCGCGGCCGCGGAGATAGGCGAGCGCCGCCCTGCCTTCCGGCAGGAACAGCCGTCGCGCGAAAGCACGGGCAGCAGCCTCGAGGACGGAGAACGCATCCTGGCGCGCGGCCTCGGCAGCCTGTGCTTCGGCACTCGGCTGCGGCACCGCAAGGCCGGCACGGGAAGCAAGCCCGGTCACCGCCTCCATGAAGCCGAGCCCCTGGCTCTGCATCACGAAGCTGATCGCGTCCCCGTGCGCGCCGCAGCCAAAGCAATGGAAATGATCGTCATAGACCTGGAAGCTCGGCGTCTTCTCATCGTGGAACGGGCAGCAGCCTTTCCATTGCCGTCCTGAGCGGGTCAGCCGGACCCGCCCTGCGATGAGCTCGGCAAGCGGCGTGCGCGCTCTCAGCTCCTCCAGAAACGCCGGCGGAAGCTGCATCAGGCGGCGAGCCCAGCCTTCATCGCGGCCTTCAATGCTTCGGTGAAGGATTCGCGGAGCGCCATCGGATTCTCCCTTCCCCTCTATACTATGGTGGTTTGCCGCGCCGACACCCGTCATCTCTCCGGGAGGAAATTTCCCGCAGGCTGGGCGCACCTTGCGCTGGGAAACAGCTTCCCGTATGCCCCCGCCATGGCCCTCTCTGTCGACGATATCATCCGGCGCCTGGGCGGCATCGAGCCAACCGCCGAACTGACGGGAGTTTCCACGGAGGCCGTCCGCAAATGGCGCCAGGCCCGCGCGATCCCGAGCCGCCACTGGCCTAAACTGATCGCCGCGACCGGTCTCGCGCTCGATTCGCTTCCCGGCGCCGCGCCCTTCGCCACCCCTCCTGCCGAAGCCCCCCCGGCCGGAGCCACCGCGGCGCTCGTGCTGGCGGATGGCGCGGTGTTCTGGGGCCGCGGTTTCGGAGCGCCGACGGCGCCCGAGAGCCCGCCGGCCGGTGAGGTCTGTTTCAATACCGGCATGACCGGCTACCAGGAGACGCTGACCGACCCCTCCTATGCCGGGCAGATCATTATCTTCACTTTTCCCCATATCGGCAATGTCGGCGCCAACCCGGAGGACATCGAGGCGGCAACGCCGGCGGCGCGTGGCCTTGCCGTGCGCCAGGACATCACCGCGCCCTCCAACTGGCGGGCCCGCCAGCCGCTCGACGAATGGCTGAAGCAGCACGGCATGCCCGGCATTTCCGGGCTGGATACAAGGGCGCTCACGATCCGCATCCGCGCCTGCGGCGCGCCTTCCGGCGTCCTTGCCTATCCCGCAGACGGGCGCTTCGACCTTCCGGCCCTGGCCGCGCAGGCAGCGGCGTGGCCAGGGCTCGAAGGCATGGACCTCGCCCGCGAAGTCTCCTGCACGCAAAGCTACGAGTGGGATGAGACGCGCTGGGCATGGCCGGCAGGCTTCGGCCGGCAGGGCGAGCCCCGCCATCATGTCGTCGCGGTCGATTACGGCGCCAAGCGCAACATCCTGCGCTCGCTCGCCGCCGCCGGCTGCCGGGTGACCGTGGTGCCGGCCATGGCGACGGCTGAGGAAATCCTGCGGCAGCGGCCGGACGGGGTGTTCCTTTCCAACGGCCCCGGCGATCCGGCGGCCACCGCCGCCTACGCCGTGCCGGCGATCCGCGACGTGCTGGCGGCCGGCGTGCCTCTGTTCGGCATCTGCCTCGGCCATCAGTTGCTGGCCCTGGCGCTTGGCGGGCGCACCTTCAAGATGGCGCGCGGACATCGCGGCGCCAACCAGCCGGTCAAGGTGATCGAGTCCGGAAAAATCGAGATCACCAGCCAGAATCACGGTTTCGCGGTGGATCCGGAAAGCCTGCCGCCCTCGGCCAGGGTGACCCATGTCAGCCTGTTCGACGGCACCAACGAAGGCTTTGCCTTGACCGGCCGTCCCGTCTTCGCCGTGCAGTACCATCCCGAAGCGAGCCCCGGCCCGAGCGACGCACATCATCTGTTCCGCCGGTTCATCCAGATGATCGAGGGGCGATGACAGGCGGCAAATGCTGCATCCGCAGGCATTCCGGGAGGTCGTGCGCAGTGTCACGGTCTCCTACCCTGTGCCGTTCGTATTCGCGGCGATGCTTGCCTTCGCGGTGGCGCCTTTTGGCGGCGCCCTGCTCACCGCCGGGGCGTTGCGGTGGTTGCTGGCAGCAGTCGGAGTGTCGGTCGTCGGGGTTGCGTTATTCATCGTTCTCTATGGTATCCTACGAAAGCCACAACTCTTGCGCTCCGAACGGTTCGAGTTGGCCCATCGGGTGCTCGATCTGATCGGTGACAGCGATATGGACGAGGCAACGCGAGGCCGGCTGCTGGAGGGCGCAGCAACCCAGATCCTGGGCAGGAATAACATTTCGATTAGGCAACTTACTGACGAGAGCGACCGCAAGGAGGAGAACGAAGGAAGCAATGTCTAGGCGGACCTACATCATCGTATTTGACGCCTCCGATCCTGATCTGGACTTCGCGTCGATCCGGCAGCACGTCAAAGACAGCTCCGCCTTCAACGCGTGGTGGCAGCACCTTCCATCAATGTTTCTCGTTACGAGTGACCTCGACGCAAGCGGCATTCAGGAATTCCTCCGGCAACACAGCGGGGACGCCCGCTTCCTGGTCATGGCGGTGGATCCGACCGACTCCGATGGGTGGCTGCCTGAGAGAAGCTGGCGGTGGATCAAGAAGCGTGCTCGTAACGAAGTAAGCTCCGGCCGGAACGGGAAGTAGTTTGAGCCTTGCCCCGCCGCACTGACCTCGAAAGCATCCTGATCATCGGCGCCGGCCCGATCGTCATCGGCCAGGCCTGCGAGTTCGACTATTCGGGCGCCCAGGCCTGCAAGTCCCTGCGTGAGGAAGGCTTCCGGGTCGTGCTGATGAACTCCAACCCGGCCACCATCATGACGGATCCGGGGCTCGCCGATGCGACCTATATCGAACCGATCACGCCGGACATACTCGAGCGGATCATCGCCCGCGAGCGCCCCGATGCGCTGCTCCCCACGATGGGCGGACAGACCGCCCTCAACGCGGCGATGGCGCTGGCAAAATCGGGGGTGCTGGCACGGCACGATGTCGAACTGATCGGCGCGCGGGCGGAGGTGATCGAGGGTGCCGAAGACCGCCTGAAATTCCGCGAGACGATGGCCTCGATCGGGCTCGACTGCCCGCGGAGCGCGATCGCCCATACGCTCGAGGACGCGCGCTCGGCCCTGGCCTCGATCGGCCTTCCCGCCGTGATCCGCCCGAGCTTCACCCTCGGCGGCACCGGTGGCGGCATTGCCTACAACCGCGAGGAGTTCGACAGCATCGTGCAGGGCGGCCTCGACGCGTCTCCGGTCCACGCGGTGCTGGTCGAAGAAAGCGTGATTGGCTGGAAGGAATTCGAGATGGAGGTGGTCCGCGACCGGGCGGACAACTGCATCATCGTCTGCTCGATCGAGAATATCGATCCGATGGGGGTGCACACCGGCGATTCCGTCACCGTCGCACCGGCTCTCACCCTCACCGACAAGGAATACCAGCGCATGCGCGACGCCTCGATTGCCTGCCTCCGGGCGATCGGCGTCGATACCGGCGGCTCGAACGTGCAGTTCGCCATCGATCCGGCGGACGGGCGCATGGTCATCATCGAGATGAATCCCCGCGTCTCGCGTTCCTCTGCCCTGGCCTCCAAGGCAACCGGCTTCCCGATCGCCAAGGTGGCTGCGAAACTCGCCGTCGGCTACACCCTGGATGAGCTCAGGAACGATATCACCCGCACGACACCGGCCAGCTTCGAGCCCACCATCGATTACGTCGTGGTCAAGCTCCCGCGCTTCACCTTCGAGAAATTCCCCGACACGCCCCCGCTTTTGACCACCAGCATGAAATCGGTGGGGGAGGCGATGGCGATCGGCCGCAGCTTCTGCGAAGCGCTGCAGAAGGGCCTCCGCAGCATGGAGACGGGCCTTTCCGGCCTGGATCCGATCCCGCGCCCCGGCGATGGCGGGAGGGATGCCTTCCGGGCCGCGCTTTCCGCGCCGCGGCCGGATCGGCTCCTGATGGCCGCGGAAGCCCTGCGCGCCGGCCTCACGGTGGCGGAGATCCGGGCGGCGACGCACTTCGACCCCTGGTTCCTGAACGAACTCTCCCGCCTCATCGCCGCCGAACAGGATGTGGCGGCAGCGGGCCTGCCGCACGATGCGCCGGCGCTCAGGCGTCTCAAGGCGCTCGGCTTCTCCGATCGCCGTCTCGCCGAACTCGCCGGCCTCACCGAGGCGACGGTGGCCGCGGCCCGGGCGCGGCTGGGGGTCGCGGCGGTCTACAAGCGTATCGACACCTGCGCGGCCGAATTCGCCTCCGCCACCCCCTATCTGTACTCGACTTACGAGGGCGGATTCGCCGCCCCCGTGTGCGAGGCGGATCCGAGCGCGCGCGACAAGGTGGTGATCCTCGGCGGCGGCCCGAATCGCATCGGCCAGGGAATCGAGTTCGACTATTGCTGCGTGCACGCCGCCTATGCGCTCAAGGAAGCCGGGTTCGAAACGATCATGGTGAACTGCAATCCGGAGACGGTGTCCACCGATTATGACACCTCCGACCGGCTCTATTTCGAGCCGCTCGATGTGGAGGACGTGCTGGCGCTGATCCGCCGCGAACAGGCTGCCGGGCGCCTCCTCGGCTGCATCGTGCAGTATGGCGGCCAGACCCCGCTCAAGCTTTCGCAGGCACTGGCGCGCGCCGGCATCCCGATCCTCGGCACCAGCGCCGATGCCATCGACATCGCCGAGGATCGCGAGCGGTTCCAGAAGCTCTTGCAACGGCTCGGCCTCCGCCAGCCCGAGAACGGCACGGCACGCACGCTCGAGGAGGCAGAGCGGGTGGCGGAGCGGATCGGCTATCCGGTGGTGATCCGGCCGAGCTACGTTCTCGGCGGACGGGCCATGGAGATCGTCCATGACCGGGCCGCCCTGGCCCGCTACATGCGCCAGGCCGTCATCGTTTCGGGCAACAGCCCGATTTTGATCGACCACTATCTCAGCGATGCGATCGAGGTGGACGTGGACTGCATCGCCGACGGCGAGAGCGTCTATGTCGCGGGCGTGATGGAGCATATCGAGGAGGCCGGGATTCATTCCGGCGATTCCGCTTGCGCGCTGCCCCCCTAC
The DNA here is from genome assembly GCA_030041255.1 of Acetobacteraceae bacterium. Taxonomy (GTDB): domain Bacteria; phylum Pseudomonadota; class Alphaproteobacteria; order Acetobacterales; family Acetobacteraceae; genus JAKAWQ01. Next base: position 25,018 of record JASHOF010000030.1, on the reverse strand, counting down.
ACGCTCGCCCCGGCGATCGTCACCGAACTCAAGGCCGAAACCACGGCGATTGCCCAGGCGCTCGGCGTCGTCGGGCTGATGAACGTGCAGTACGCGATCCAGGACGACCTCATCTACGTGCTCGAGGTCAACCCGCGCGCGGCACGCACCGTGCCGTTCGTCGCCAAGGCCACGGGTGTCCCGCTCGCCAAGATCGGGGCCAGGGTCATGGCCGGCGCGCGTCTTGCCTCGTTTCGCCTCGATGGCCAGGCGGTTCAACCGCACGTCGCAGTGAAGGAGGCCGTGTTCCCCTTCGCGCGCTTTCCCGACGTCGACACCATCCTCGGGCCGGAGATGAAATCAACCGGCGAGGTGATGGGGATCGACGCCAGCTTCGAGCGTGCGTTCGCGAAATCCCAGCTTGGCGCTGGCGTCGTGCTGCCGGCCGGTGGCACGGCCTTCCTCTCGGTCAAGGATTCGGACAAGAACGCGCTCGTGCCGCTGGCCCGCCGCCTGGTCGAAATGGGCTTCACCGTCAAGGCGACGCGCGGCACTGCGGCGCGCATCCGCGACGCGGGCCTGCCGGTCGGGGTGGTCAACAAGGTCCTCGAAGGGCGGCCGCATTGTGTCGATGCCATCCGTTCGGGCGACATCCAGCTCGTCATCAATACCGCCTCCGGCGCGCAGTCGGTGGCCGACAGCTTCGACATCCGCCGCAGCGCGCTCACCCATGGCGTACCCCACTACACCACTCTGGCCGGCGCGCGGGCCGCCGTCCACGCCATCGCCGCGCTCCGCACCGGCATCCTTGAAGTGGCGCCCCTGCAAGCCTATTTTCGCGCTCCATTCTGAGCCTTCGCGACCGGAGCGAGACCCCGGCCGCGGGGCTATTTTGCCCTGTGGTCCATCCCGAGGTTCCCGCGAGGTTCGCAAGGTGCACAAATTCCCGATGACGGCTCCCGGCCTGCACCGTTTGCAGGAAGAGCTTCGACACCTGAAAGGCACCGAGCGCCCGGCCATCATCCGCGCGATCGCGGAGGCGCGCAGCCACGGCGATCTCTCGGAGAATGCCGAGTATCATGCGGCCCGCGAACGGCAATCCTTCATCGAAGGAAGAATCGCCGAGCTCGAAGAAATCCTCGCCTCCGCAGAGGTCATCGACCCCTCCACCCTCTCCGGCGACAACGTCAAGTTCGGTGCTCATGTGTGGGTGGTGGACGAGGATTCCGAAAAGGAATCGACGTACCAGATCGTCGGCGTCCATGAGGCGGACATCAAGAACGGGCGGATCTCCATCTCCTCGCCCCTCGCCAAGGCCCTGATCGGCCGCAAGGTCGGCGACACCGTTTCGGTGCCGGCACCAAGCGGCGATCGCTCCTACGAAATCCTGGGCGTCAAGTATCTCTGAATGCGGCACCCTGAGCCCGGCGGCGTGATCGGGCTCGCCGATGTCGAAGCCGCCGCCCGGCGCATCGCCGGCAGTGTCGTGCGCACGCCGGCGCTCGCCTCGGAGGCGATCAGCCGCGCCAGCGGCGCCTCGGCAGTACTGAAACTCGAGACCTTCCAGGCCACCGGCAGCTTCAAGGAACGGGGTGCCGCGAACAAGCTCGCCCTGCTTTCCCCGGCCGAGCGCGCCGCGGGCGTCATCGCGATGTCGGCCGGCAACCACGCGCAGGCCGTCGCCCGCCACGCGCGATTGGCCGGTGTCTCGGCGACGATCGTCATGCCCCGCTTCACGCCGCTCACCAAGGTCTCGCGTACCGCCGCCTGGGGTGCGCGCGTCGACCTGCACGGCGAAACACTCGGCGAATCCGCTTCCCACGCAGCCTTTTTGGCCGAGCGCGAGGGCCTGGTGATGGTCCATCCATACGATGACCCGGCGGTGATGGCGGGCCAGGGCACGCTCGCGCTCGAGCTCCTCGCCGATGTTCCCGATCTCGATACGCTGGTCATTCCGGTTGGCGGCGGCGGCATGATCGCCGGCTGCGCGGTTGCCGCAGCTTCCCTGAAGCCCGGCATCGACATCGTCGGCGTCGAGGTCGAGGCGTATTCCGCCCTGGCGCAGCGGCTTGCAGGCCGGCCGGTGGCGGTCGGCGGGGCCACGATTGCCGAGGGCATCGCGGTCAGGGACATCGGCGATCTCCCCTTCTCCGTCATCCGGGAAACTGTCTCGGACGTGCTCGTGGTTCCCGAGCAGGCGATCGAACAGGCGATCGCGCTCCTCGTCGAAGGGGCCAAGATCGTTGCCGAAGGCGCGGGCGCCGCCGGGGTGGCGGCGCTCCTCGCATTCCCTGGCCGCTTCAAGGACAGGAAAGTCGGGGTGCCGATCTGCGGCGCCAATATCGATGCGCGTATCCTGGCCAACGTGCTGCTGCGCAACCTGCTGCGCGACGGCAGACTGCTGCGGATCTCCCTCGAGATCCCGGACCGGCCCGGCGTGCTTGCCGACATCGCAACGCGCATCGCCGCCCACGATGGAAACGTCATCGAAGTATCACACCAGCGCCTGTTCGCATCGCCGTCGGTGCAGTCGGCGCATCTCGAAGTGATGATCGAAGCGCGCGATCCTCAGCATGCCGACGAGATCACCGGGGCCTTGGCCGCCTGCTACGCCCTGAACAGGATCTGAGCGGGCCGGGAGAGCCCGACCAGGCGCCCATTCCTTGGCGCCGAGCCCGATCATGCACCCGTCGCCGACCTGGCGGCGCATGAGCCGTGCGATGCCGCTTCCGCGCCTTGCCGATAACCAACGCCCCGGACGCGGGAATCTGCGCCGCCGGCGCGAACCTCCCCTTCAACCGGCTTCGCCGGTCATCTAAGAAGGGCCGGAACGTCAGGGTGCGTGCGATCATTTCATAGCGTCCGGCCAGCGGGGATGTCTTGACTTGGGCGAACCGCGCGGCAATGTGACGTGCACCGCCGGGATCGCCAGCAAGACGGCGCCCATCGCACCGGGAAGACGTCCAGGCGGCCTGAGGATTCGGCCAGAACACAGAGGACAGGTTAGCGTTGAGATCACCCAGGAATGACCGCCAGCGGCAGCCACGCCGGCGCGGTTTCGATGACGACAATTTCTTCGGCAATACCCCTCCCGCGCCCTTTGCCGGCTTCGGTGGATCGGCCGGACCCGAGGTCAAGGCCACCGTCAAGTGGTTCAATCCCGACAAGGGCTTCGGATTCGTCGCGCTGAGTGACGGTTCGGGCGATGTCTTCCTGCACGCCAACGCGCTGCAGGCGGCGGGCTATCAGAGCGTCAGCTCCGGCGCCACGGTTCGGATCCGCGTCGGCCAGGGCCAGAAGGGCCGCCAGGTCGAGCAGGTGATCTCGGTCGACGAGAGCACAGCCGAGCCCAGCCGGGGTGGTGGCTTCGGCCCGCGCCAGCCCCGGGGGCCGCGTGCGCCGCGCCGCCCGGTCGATCTCAGCTCCGCGGTCGAAATGACCGGGGTGGTCAAATGGTACAACCCGGAGAAGGGTTTCGGCTTCATCACCACCCCGGGTGGGGGGCGAGACGTGTTCGTTCATGCCTCCGCGCTTGAGGTGGCGGGCCTGCCGCCGCTGCAGGAAGGACAGGCCGTCCGGATGAATGTCGTGCAGGGTGCCAAGGGCCCGGAAGTCGGTTCGATCAGCCTCGCTTAGTGCCGACTTTTGTCGATGAGTGATTCGCCCTTACCCCTACCTCTCACCGGGACCCCAGCAAAGTCCTGGGACTTTGCCGGGGTCCCGGCCCAAAGGGAGAGGGGAATGGTGCGGGGATATGTGTCACTCCAGTTTGATCCGGGTTACTGGCCGCGATCGCCCGAGGCGGAACCGAGGGCGGGCGTGAATCGCGGGCCCACCTGAACGGCGAAGAGTAACGCGCCCGGAAACCACCTTTTTTGGTGCCCCCAATCCCGGCCGGCAGGAGCCCGGAGCCAGCCTGCGCATCGTCGGGGACGTGCACGGCGATGTCCGCGGGCTGCAAGCCGCCCTGGCGACGGAGCGCTTCGTCCTGCAACTCGGCGACCTCGCCGATCACGGACCGGACGGCGCGGGAGCGATTCGCATGATGCTCGGACGCCTGGCCGCCGGCCGCGGCCTGTTCCTGCTCGGCAACCATGATTTCAAGCTCGCGCGCGCCCTCGCCGGCCGCCGGATCCGGCCCGATCCGGCACTGGCGGCGACCGTTGCGAGCCTCGATCCCGAGTTGCGTGCCGCGGCGCTCTCGGCCATCGCCGGCGCTCCTGCCTGGCTCGTGGCGGGCAGCCGCTTCTTCGTCCATGGCGCCTTCCACATCCGGATGCTCACCGAACCGCCGCCGGAGAAGCCGCTCGAAGGGCGGGTTTCGCCCCTTCTCGCGCGCGCCCTCTACGGCCAGACCACAGGCCGGATGCAGCCGGACGGCTACCCCGAACGCACATTGTGCTGGGTTTCGCAGATCCCGGCAGGATTGACCGTCTATTGCGGGCATGACTGCCGAAGCCCGGATGGTCGCCCGGCGGTGCGGCGAAACGAAGCCGGCGGAACGGCCATCTTCCTCGACACCGGGGCGGGCAAAGGCGGGCATCTTTCGTGGATCGATCTCTGATCCGCGATAGGATGCTCCGATGCGGCATGCACCCCCGGAGGCCGAATCGAATTCGCCGGCAAGCGTCGGAGTGCAGCCGCGGACCATCCCTCCCATCCTGTTCCTCACCAGCCGACGGCAGATCGCCGGCACTGGCCGAAGGAGAGAATGATGGAACGCGCATCAACCGAGGGCGGCGGAGCACCCAAGCTGTTCGCAACCGACGCATTGCGCTGGGCGGCGCTCTGGTCGCGCGATCGGCGTGCGGACGGCAGCTTCGTCTATTCCGTTCGCACGACCGGGATTTACTGCCGCCCTTCGTGCGGGGCACGGGCGGCGCGAGCGGAGAACGTCCGCTTTTTTTCCACCCCCGCCGAGGCAATGGCAGCCGGATTCCGCCCCTGCAAGCGCTGCCGGCCCGACGCGGCAGAGCAGCCAGGCCGGGCCGAGCAGGCGGTGGCACAGGCATGCCGACGCATCGAAGCCGCCGATGAAGTCCCGAGCCTCGACGAACTGGCCTGCGCGAGCGGCCTGAGCCGGTTCCACTTCCATCGCCTGTTCAAGGCGCTGACCGGCGTGACACCCATGGCTTACGCCGCCGAGTGCCGGGCGCGACGGGTGCGCGACGAACTCGGGCGGGCGGGCACGGTAACGGAGGCGATCTACGCCGCCGGCTACAACTCGAGCGGCCGGTTCTATGCCGAGGCAAATGGCCGGCTCGGCATGACGCCGCGTTCCTTCCGCGACGGCGGCAAGGGAACCCGGATGCATGTCGCCTTCGGGTCCTGCTCGCTCGGCCGCATCCTGGTTGCCGCAACCGAACGCGGCGTCGCGGCGATCGCGTTCGGCGACGACGACGACACCCTGTTGCGCACTCTCGAGGCGCGGTTTCCGAACGCCGCACTGCGGCCGGCCGAGCCTTCCTTCTCGGCAACCCTGGCCGCCGTCGTCGATGCGGTCGAGACGCCGGCACGCGGCCTCGACCTGCCGCTCGACGTGCGTGGCACGGCCTTCCAGAGCCGGGTCTGGCAGGCGCTCAGGGAAATCCCGCCAGGTGCTACCGAGAGTTACGCATCGCTCGCCGGGCGGATCGGCAAGCCGAAGGCGGTGCGCGCGGTTGCCGCCGCCTGCGCGGCCAACCCGCTGGCCGTCGCAATCCCCTGCCACCGGGCAGTACGATCCGACGGCGGGCTGGCCGGCTACGCCTGGGGGACCGAACGCAAGCGGGCCCTCCTTGCACGCGAGGCCAGGGTGCCGACCCTGACGCCTGGTACCCGATGACGCAGGTCGGGCCGGGGACGAACGCGCCCCCGATCGCCGCCCGCGTGGCGGCGCTGGAGTGGCCGAAAATTGCCGCCGCACTCGACCAGGACGGCGCTGCCATCCTGCCGGGCATTCTCGAAGCAGAGGAATGTGCAGCGCTGGCAGCGGACTATTCCAACGAGGCCATGTTCCGCAGCCGGATCGTCATGGCCCGGCACGGCTTCGGGCGCGGCGAATACAAATATTTCGCCGCTCCGCTGCCGGCGATCGTTGCCGAACTCAGGACCACGCTGTACCCGCCGCTGGCTGCCATCGCCGGGCGATGGAGCGGCATGCTTGGCCAGACCAGGGACTATCCCGCCCGCCATGCCGACTTCCTCGCACTCTGCCACCAGCAAGGCCAGACCAAGCCCACCCCGCTTCTCCTGCACTACCAGGCCGGCGACTTCAATTGCCTGCACCAGGATCTTTACGGAGAGCACGTGTTCCCTCTGCAGGTCGCATTCCTGCTGTCGGAGCCCGGGCGGGATTTTACGGGCGGCGAGTTCCTGCTGGTGGAAAGCCGCCCCCGGGCGCAATCGCGGGCGTTGGTGATGCCGCTGCGCCGGGGCGATGCGGCGGTCTTTGCGGTGCACCATCGCCCCGTCCAGGGCGGGCGTGGGTTCTATCGTGCCAGCATGCGCCACGGCGTGAGCCGCGTACAATCCGGCCACCGTTCCGTGCTCGGCGTGATCTTCCACGACGCGCGATGATCGCCGGCGATCTCCTGGCGGCCTTGCCCTCACCGGAGGCCGCTCTATCGCCGCTGGCCGAAGGTGCCGCGCTGTTGCGCGCCTTTGCCGCGGAAGAGGCGCCGGCTCTCCTGGAGGCCCTGGGCAGCGTACTGGCGGCGGCGCCCTTCCGCCACATGCTCACACCGGGCGGGCATCGGATGTCGGTCGCGATGAGCAATTGCGGGCGCCTCGGCTGGGTCACGGACCGCCGCGGCTACCGTTACGACGATCGCGATCCTGAGACGGAGCGGCCCTGGCCGGCGATGCCTTCCCTCTTCGCATCCCTTGCCGCGCGGGCCGCCGCCAGGTCGGGTTATCCCGCCTTCGCGCCCGACTGCTGCCTGATCAACCGCTACCATCAGGGCGCGCGGATGGCTCTGCACCAGGATCGGGACGAGCGTGACTTCTCGCAGCCGATCGTCTCGGTTTCGCTCGGCCTGCCGGCGATCTTCCTGTTCGGCGGCCTGACGCGCGAAGCGCGGCCGCTCAGGGTCCGGCTCGCGCACGGGGATGTCGTGGTCTGGGGCGGCCGGGTGCGGCTTGCCTTCCACGGCGTGGCACCGCTCGCGAACGGCCTCCATCCGCTCACCGGCAGCGCCCGGATCAACCTCACCTTCCGCAAAGCCGCCTGACGCAAAGCCGCACACCTCACGGCGTGAGGTTGATCGTCGTCGCGTCACGCGGCACCATGTAGACGGACGAATAGAGATCGAAGGTCCCGAGATCGAGATAGTCGAACACGGGCTTGAACGGGTAGCTCACTTCGCCGAAGACCACGCTCGTGTTCGGGATATCGAGATCGGCAGGGACGGTGAAGGCCTGTCCCGCCGTGCGGGGGGTGCCGTTCTTTGCCTGGCTCCAGGTGACGGTGGCGTTTCCCTGGCTGTCGATCGTGATCAGGGAAACGACGACACTCGCCGCCTCCGACGAATAAGGCGCCAGGATCTCCGTCGAGGCATCGAGGATGTCCGGCATCTGCGTACTCTCGCTGATCGAGGTGTATTGCGTGACCAGGTTGGTGACGGTTTCCGCGGTCAGCCCGACCAGGCGATCGACGGTGATCGCCTGTGCGAATTCCACGATCCCGAAATAGAGCAGCATCATGATCGGCAGCGCCATCGCGAACTCGACCGCCGCCAGGCCCCTCAGGTCATGCCGAAGGTGCCCACCCCGGCCCCGGCGGCGCATGCCGCGAGAGCCCTCCTTCATCGCGCTTCGTCCTGGCCGGCGGCAGCGAACGGCGGGGGGCAGGACACTAATCCGGAATCATGCCTGGGTGATACAAGGCCACCCTCACCCCGCGCTGCGCGCGACCCTCTCCCAGAGGGAGAGGGTAAAAAGTTGGTACTAATAGGGCTCATTGCGAAATACCGCCGTTGCCTGCAGCAGGCGGTTGTTGCCGGCCATGTTCGCGAGCGTGAACCCGAGCGGCCCGGTCATCACCGGCAGCTCATAGAACACCTGGACCAGAACGATATCACCCGGCCCGCCCACGTTGTAGTTCATGGCGGCCTGATTGAAATTACCGTTCTGTAGTGGATCCTCCATCGTCATCGCGCCGAAGGAGGAGAACGTCTGCACATTCACATCGATGTTCCCGCAGGCCAGCACAGGTGTTGCGTTGTTGCAGACGTCGGCCAGGAACTGCGTTGCGGTCAGGCCACCCAACTGGGCCTGTCCGGTCATGATCAGGCGCGCCGTCTCGGTGGTCGCCGTCTGCAAAACCTGCTGCGAGAAGAACACGAGGCCGGTCTCCAGGATCGCGATGAGCAGTGCGAACAACGGAACCGCGATCAACGCGAACTCCAGCGCCGTGGAGCTTCTCTCGCAGCGGAACAGGCCGGCCTCTTTCCGCCGGAGCCTCGCCGCCGGCAGGCGGGATGCCAGGCGCCGCAGCAGGAGCAGGATGGCCACGGCTCTATCGCGACAGAAAGGCGGACTGGACCGCCAACTGGAACAAGGCCGCCATCGCCGTCGAGATGTCGCCGCCCGTCTCGACCTCGAAATAGAGCCCGGGGGAGGCACATGCCTCCAGCGTCGGCCCGATCGTGGACTGGAACGGCGCAATATTGGCATTGTAGAAGCTGTTGGTGGTCAGCGGCAGGTACTCCGTGTACAGCACGGCAATGCGGATGCCGCGGTTCTTGATGGTCGAGCACAGCGCCGTGTTGATGACGGACATCTGCCTCCCGCCATCGACCGTTTCGTCCTCGACACCGTCGGTCACCAGGAACAGCACCTCCTGCGGCGTGTCGCCGGCCAAATTGGTGCCGCTTCCCGGGTTGGGCATGATCGCGTTGATGCCGTTCATTGCTGTATCATAATTGGTATCCTCGTCATCGTTGTCGTCGTACGCGGTCAGCCAGTTGTTGGAATAGACCTCGAGCTGCTGGATGTTGGCGGCCTCCGAGTCTACGGTGCTGAGATCCGAGGTCAGGGTGCCGATCGTGTTCAACGCGATATCGAACGTATAGACGGCCATGCGATAGGCGGCGTTGTACTCGGTCTCGGTCTGCTGCGCCGTCGTCGTCAGGTTCTCGGCCGCCAGCCTGAGATTGTCGATGCGCAGCGTGACGTCGAGACTCTGCGCCAGGGCATAATTGTCTTCGCCGTTGGGATTGCCGAGATCATCGGCGGCGGGATCCTCCTCGTGGCAACCGAAGGCACAGCCCCCTTGGGCGGAGGTATGCGCAACCATCGTGTCGATGCCGCTTTGCGTCGCGGCAATCGCCATCGAAGGCGACGAGTCGAGCAGCAGGTAGAAATCGATGTTCGGCGCCTGCCCGGCGGTGGCCGAGGAACTTCCCGAGAGCGCGATGGTGTTGCCCCCGAGGATGTTCGGGAAATTGTCCACCGACGCCGCCTTGTAGCTGACCGTGACCGTGCGTTCGTTGCCGTTGGTCGAAATCGAGATCGAGAGATTGTCCGGATCATAGGTGACGCCGGCGAGCACCTCGGCCTGGGCGTTGAAGGTATCGACGGCCGCGGTGGTCGCATCGTCGGTGCTCTCGGCCATCATCGTCGGCGTGACCGCCGCCAGCGCGGCCGCATCGGCGAAGGCGTTCAATCGCGATTGGCGAAATGCGGCCATGCCGTAGTTGATGCCCATGCCGGTGAGAAAGATCATCGGCACCGCGGCCAGTACCAGAATGGCCGCCACACTTGCCCTTGATTCCCGACCAAGGCGACGGAGGAGGAAGAGCATCGAACCGCACCGACAGCCATCAATGTGAAATCAAGCTGCCGTGGAGAAAATTACTTTCGCGTTAAAGGGCCGTTGACGAAGGCGTGCTTCGACTGCGCTGCCATCTCACTCCGCACGGCGGAGGCCGAATCCGCTCGTGTCAATGACCGAGAGCGCCACACGGCTTCCCCCCTCTCCCCCCGGGCCCGGCTCTTCGGCCGGGCAGCGGCCGGAGCACCGGAGAGGGCGGTGGAGGTCAGGCGGCGTGCGGTGCGGCGAGCGTGACCGTCGCCCCCGCGGAGTGCGTGTCGATGGCGACTGACGCGACACTGCCCACCGGGGCAGTGGCCGCAACATACTGGTTGAAAAGCGATGGGCTGAGAGGATGCGGGTGCTCCACGAAATCGGCGATCGCGGCCCCGATCCGGAGCGACTGCGAGATCAGGCCCTGGCCCTCGGCAGGGGTCAGAACCTGGCGCTCGAGGTGCTCGATGGCGGCCGTGGCGCCGCTCACCGCACCCTTGATCAGTTGCGCTGCCGCCGGCGTGTAGAGGTCGTGCGCGACCAGGAAATCGGTGATCCCGGCAGCCGCCGCGGTCACGGTGGAAATCAGCGCCGCGCCTTGAGTCGGGCTGAGCACTGCGTTCTCGGCATGCTCGACGGCAAGCGTAAACGCGCGATAGCCCCTGAGCACCGATGCGACCGGAGTCTGCGGAATGACATCGGCGGCCACCGCATCGCCGATGCGCAGGCTCTGCGAGATCAGGCCCTGGCCTTCCGCAAGGGTCAATGTCTGGCTTTCGAGATGCTTCACCGCCGCAGCAAAGCCGGCGTCGGCGGCAGCGATCAGCGCCTCTGTCGCGGGCGTCAACTGTCCATGCGCCTCGAGGAAAGCGCCGATCGCGGCGCTCACCTTCTCGGCCTCCGCGATCAGCGAGGCACCTTGCGCCGGGGTCAGTACCGCATCCTCGACATGCTGAACGGCCAGAGTGAGTTTCCGATAGGCGGTCAGAACCTCCGACAGAATGTCTCCCGTCGACGCGGCATCGGCCATGGTCATTCTCCTTCCCCCGGGTAGCCGTATGAGCGCAGCCGCGTGCATCCGACTTGTCGTCAAATTACGGGATTTTAACGGCTGTTTTAAGCGGCGATTCGGGGACGGAAAGACATCCGGCCGAGCCGGTCATCGGTTGCCGCGGCCCGGTCCATCGCCGGGCCTGCCAGGCGAAGCCCTGAAGCTATTCGAAGCGGTTGAAGAAGCTGACGCTTTACCTTTGCGAACGGGAGCCATTCCAGCATCGTAACCGCCTCCCGCCTTGCCGAGCGGGAAGGCACCCGTTCGCTCACAAATGGGAGAGGGTCACGGACAAGAACGGCTGTTCCGGATCCGCCGGCAGCGCACGGGAATTGTTGGCAACGACACCCTGGTTCACTGCCCGGCCTCCATGTTGGCCAGCAGTGCGTCGAGCAGCTCCGGCCGGATGTGGAAGTTCGTCGCCCTCAGCCGCGCGAGCGCGGCGCGAAGATCGAGCAGCCCGCGTCGCGCACCCCGCTCCAGCAGTCCAAGCATGCCGATGGCCTCAAGGCCGCGCGACCGCGCCGCGGCGACGCCGGCGCGGTCGTCCATCAGCACCGCGTCGGCACCGGCCGCCGTGGCGAGGGCGAGCGCGGCGCGTTCGCCGGGATCGAGCCGGGCGAGCGCCGGATCTGCGCCGATGGGCGGTGCGCGCTGCACCTGCAACCAGGGCGGCGGTACGGCAAGCCAGGCGCGTACTTCCGCGGGTGTGCGCGGCCGGTCCAGTTCGTCACGTACCTCGATCGGCATCAGCACCGTGTCCGCCAGCGCGGGCAGGATCGCGACCGCGCCGACCAGCACGAGGTAGTGGAGCGGACCGCTATCCGCGACAACAAGGCGCACGCGCTACAGGCCGAGGCGATCGAGCGCCCGCTGCTCGCGCTCCCACTCCTCGAGCGTCATGCCGTCGTTGATCCCGTGCTCCTTGAGGAAGCCGTCGAGTTCGAAGCGCGTCTCCAAGCCGAGCAGCTCGCGCAGCTCGAAGCGGGTCAGGCGACCGGCACGAAACGCCTCCAGCGCCAGCGCCTCCAGCGCCTGCCGTTCGAGATCGGCGCCATCGGCGGCGAGCCGTTCGGCGAGAGCGTCGGGGATGCGCACGGTCACGTTCATGCTTTGATCCTGGCACGGCGAGCCGGGATTGGCAAACCAGAGCGTGTTCAGGTTGACTGAACACGCTCTCCTTTGTCTGACCGAGCGGATTCACGCGCTCCCATGGTCCCCTCGGGATCGCTCCGCGATTCCAGTCAAGCGCGATCCGCTCTCAGCATCTGATAAGCCGCCCGGTGTGCTTCCTGCCGCTGGCCAGCCTGATCCCTCCCGCGCGGCGTCCGGGATTCAGAGCGCCGCGCGGCGCCGGCCGGCACCAAGCTGCTGCTCGACCAGCCGCGCGTAGACGCCGCGGCGCAGCAGGAGTTCGGCGTGGGTGCCGGATTCGACCAGACGGCCGGCTGCGAGCACCAGGATGCGGTCGGCGGCACGGATGGTGGAGAGCCGGTGCGCGATGACGAGCGTGGTGCGCCCCTGCATCAACTCCGCCAGCGCCGCCCGCACTTCGCCCTCGCTGATCGCATCGAGATGCGAGGTCGCCTCGTCGAGCACCAGCACCGGCGCATCCTTGAGAAAGGCGCGCGCAATCGCAACCCGCTGCCGCTGCCCCCCCGAGAGCTGTACCCCGCGTTCGCCGACGATCGTGGCCAGCCCGTCGGGCAGCGAGGCGACGAAGGGAGCGAGCGCCGCGTCGGCGAGCGCACGGGCAAGCGCCTCCGGCGCCGCGTCCGGACGGGCGAGACGGATATTCGCCTCCAGCGTGTCATTGAAAAGATACGTGTCCTGCGCAACCAGTGCGATCCGTGAACGCAAGGCATCGAGGGCGAACTGCCTGAGATCCGTCCCGTCGAGCAGAACCGCGCCCGCGTCGGGATCCCAGAAGCGGAGCAGAAGATTGGCGATCGTGCTTTTCCCGGCCCCGGAGGCGCCGACCAGCGCCGCCGTCATGCCGCGGTCGAGCGTAAAGGAGACGCCATCCAGCGCCGGTGCCCGGCGGCCGGGATAGGCAAATCGAACGGCGGTGAAGCGAACCTCGCTACCCTTGCCCCCACCGCGCGCCGATGGCCATGGCCCGCCCGCACCGTCCCGGATCAGGACCGGCTCTCGCGCCACCGCCGCCAGGCGGCGCGTGGAGGCGATCGTGTCGGCAAGCTGCCGGCCAACCTCGGCGATCTCCGAAACCGGCAGGAAGGCCGCGACGGCGACCAGGACAAAGAGCGGCAGCAGGCCCGCGGGAAGCCGGCCACCGCTCACCAGCGCCGCCCCGACTGCCGCCACGCCGAGCCCGCCCAGGCTGGTCGCGGCCTCGAGCCAGGCGGCCTGGCGGGCAAGATCGGATAGCAGCTGCAGCCGCACCGCGCCGGCACGCCGGGCGAGCGCCATGAAACCGGCGCGGCGCGCGGGCAACGCGCGGAACGAAAGCAGGTCCGAAAGCCCCTGGATCGTTTCGGTCGCGTGCGCCGAGAGTGCGCCCAAGGCCGCCCGCGCCTCGGCCCCAAGACGATCGATGCGCGCCCGGCCGACGAACGGGGAAAGCAGGGCATAGGCAAGAAAAGGAAGAAGAACGAGGGCCAACGGCCAGCCGGACCAGAACAGCAACCCGAGAACGCTGAGCGGCACCAGAACGGCAACGACCGCCGGGGCCACGGTGTGCGCGTAGAAATACTCGATCGTCTCGACATCCGAAGTGGCAAGCTCTGCCAGGTCACCGGAGCTTCGCTGCATGAGATAGGCCGGCGCCAGCCGATCCAGGGCGGCAAACAGGCGAATCCGCATTTCGGCGAGCAGGCGATAGGCCATGTCGTGTGCCAGCCAGGATTCCAGCCAGTGCGAAAGCGCCGAGACGGGGGCAGCGAGAAGCAGGATGGCGATCAGCATCCCGGTCGGCCGATGCGCGCGCACGGCGGCAATGACCAGTGCACCGAGCGCGCCGACGCCGATGAAGGCACTGACGCGCAGGATGCCGAGCAGCACGGTAACGGCGAGGCGCCCCTGCCAGGGACGGATGAAGGCGAGGAGACTGGCCAGCGTCTCGCGCATCCCCATCTGCGCCGCATCGGCATCGATCGCGCGAATCGCGGGCGCGGCGGCGGCCGGGCTGAGGCCAGGCCCGCCTTCGCCGGCAAGCGCCGCCTCCCCCACCCCCTCCGTTTCCACCGCGCTCTCCTCTGTCCCCATCAGCCGGACGTAGAGCCCTTGGCGTCGCATCAGTGCGGCGTGAGTGCCACTCTCGACGATCCGGCCATGATCCAGCACGAGAATCCGATCGGCGCCGATCACGCTCGATAGCCGATGGGCAAGAACGAGCGTCGTGCGGCCAGCCATCAGCCGCTCCAGCGCCTGCTGGATCAACGCCTCGTTCTCCGCATCGACCGAGGAAAGGGCCTCGTCAAGAATGAGAACAGGCGCGTCGAGCAGGAGCGCGCGCGCGATGGCAATGCGCTGCCGCTGCCCGCCGGAGAGCCGGGCACCGCGCTCGCCGATCCCGGTCTCATACCCTTCCGGCAGCGCCGCGATGAAATCGTGCGCATTCGCCGCCCGGGCGGCAGCTTCGAGCTCGGCGGCCGTCGCCTCCGGCCGGCCAAGCCGGAGATTTTCGGCAATCGTGCCGGCGAACAGCACCGCATCCTGGGCGACCACCGCGATCGCCGCCCGCAGGCCATCCGGGTCGAGTGTCGTCAGATCGGCCCCGCCCAGCCGGATTTCTCCCTCCCCTGGCGCATATTCGCCGAGCAGGAGGCGGACGATCGAGGATTTGCCGGCTCCGCTCGGCCCGACGATACCGATGCGCTCACCGGCAGCCGCGGTGAACGAAAGACCGTCCAGCGCCGCCCCGCGGCCGCCGGGATAGGAAAAGCGCACGCGAGCGAACGCGATCGACGGCGCCAGGCCGCGCACAGGGGCGCCGCCGGCACGAGGCAACGACGGCCGCGCTTCCAGGAGTGCCAGAATCGGCTCTGCCGCCGACTGGCCGAGCAAACCCGAGTGCAGAAGAAAACGCAGATCGCGCAGCGGGCGGAATATTTCCGTCCCCGCCATCAGCACGATGAGCAACGCCGCCAGGCTCATCTCGCCATGCGTCACCCGCCAGGCGCCGAGCGCGACCGCGGCCGCAGCGCCCAGCGCGATGCCGAGATCGGTGATGGCGCGGGTGAAGACACTGCTGGCAAGCACCCAGAACGTGTTGTCTGCAAGCGCGTACGCGCGGGCCGCCAGCCGGGCGCCGAACGGGCGGCTCTGGCCGAAGGCCTTGAGCGTGGGCAGGCCCTGCACGGCGTCCAGGAAATCCTCCCCGAAGGATTTGAGCGCGGTCGCGCGCGCGAGGCTCGCCCGGCGCTCGCGCATGTGCACCGCCATCGGGCCGATCAAGGCCGTGAGCGCGCCGGCGAGCAGCACGGCCGCCACCGGCAGATCCCAGTGCGCGGCAAAGGCGAAAATCGCGAACGGCGCAACCGCGGCAACCGCAAGCTGCGGCAGATACTGCCCGAACCAGGTCTGGAGCTGTTCGACACCATCGATCAGTGACAGCATGATCCCACCCGAGCGGCGGGTTGCGAACCACGCGGGACCGAGTGTGGCAATCCGGTCGAACAGCCGGCCCCGCAGCCTTTCCTGGACGCGGACCGAAGCGCCGTGGGCCAGCCGCGCACGCGCTTCCTCGAAGAGCGCACGCAGCACGATCATGGCGGCGGTGGCGGCGGCCAACAAAACCGCGGCGCGTACCGTTCCGCCCTGCAGCACGAGGGCCAGGAACTCGCCCAGAAAGGCGAACCGGGCGATGCCAGCGGCGAGCGCGGCGAGGCCGAGCACGACGGCGAGTGCCAGCCTGGCGCGGACGCCACGGGTCAGTTGCCAGAGACGAGCGTCGAAATACATGCGGGTCGATCGGGTCAGGATTTCAGAGGACGATCATCGGGCATGCCGACGCCCTTGGGAACGGCCCTGGGGAACGGCCCTGGGGAACGGCCCTGGGGAACGGCAGGTGACGGCAAGCCTTGCCGCCGGCAGCCGGCCCTGCGCGAATGCCGGATGCCGACCCTCCCTTGCCCCTTGCCAACCGGCCGTTAGCCTCTGGTGGCAGTGCGGGAGGCCATCCTCATGAACACCACGTTCGAACTCGGCGAGATCACGGTCAGCCGCATTCTCGAGCAGCAGCAGCCGCTGTTCGACGCCTTCACGTTCTTCCCCACCCTCACTCCCGAACTGCTGGCGGAGAACCGCTCCTGGCTCGAGCCCGAGGCGTTCGAGCCCGGAACCTCCAAGGTCGTCCTCGCGGTGCAATCCTACCTCGTTCGCACGCCGCACCACACGATCCTGGTGGATAGCTGCGTCGGCAACGACAAGCCGCGGCCGGAGCGTCCGTTCTGGCACATGCTGAAGGGCGACAGCTTCATGCGGAACCTGAAGGCCGCCGGCGTTTCGCCCCAGGATATCGATATCGTGATGTGCACCCACCTGCATGTCGATCATGTCGGCTGGAACACACGGCTCGAGAACGGCCGCTGGGTGCCGACCTTCCCCAACGCGCGCTACCTTTTCTCAGAGCGCGAGCTGGCCCACTGGACGGCCCTGCACGCCCGCGAGCCGATCGGCTGCATCGCCGACAGCGTGCTTCCCATCCTCGATGCCAGGCAGGCGGATCTGGTGCGCAGCGACTACGCGCTCGACGATCATGTCCGGCTGATGCCGACCCCGGGCCACACGCCCGACCATTTCGCGGTGGCGCTCGGCCGCGGCCGCGATCTCGCCGCGCTCACCGGCGACCTGATCCATTCCCCCCTGCAAGCGCGCTACCCGCAGATTTCCATGCGCGTGGACTTCGATCCGAACCAGGCTGCCGCCACCCGCCGCGGCTTCCTCGAGCGCTACTGCGACACCGAGACGCTCTGCTGCACCGTGCATTTCCCGAGCCCCTCCAGCGGGCGCATCACGCGCTGGGGCGACGGTTTCCGTTGCACTCCCGTTTCACCTTGAGGCGAGCGGATCTCAGCCGGCAACCGCCGCCTCTGCCGGCACCCCGGCAGCGAAAGCCGGCATCACATCGCGCGCGAACCAGCGAAGCTGGCGGACGAACTCCTCCGGCCCCATTCCCTCGGCCCAGTGGATCATGAAGTCCTCGAGCCCCGGATATTTCGCCTCGATCGAGCGGATGCCGGCGATCACCTCGGCCGGCGTTCCGCAGAACCAGGCCTTCTGCGCGATCCCGTCGGCAAGCGAGGGCACCCCCGTCGGGGCGCCGGGCGTGCCCCAGGTGCGGCCCTCCTTGTCGGCGTAGCGAACGAAGCCGAACGGTGCGAACCACTTGAAGCGCTCGTCGTGCGCCGGCTCGATCATGCGGATCGCCGCCTCGCGGTTTTCCGCCAGGCACAGGCCGGCGCCCCAGATCATGTCTTCGCCGAGCTTCTTCTCCCGCCCGTACTGGCGGCACGCCGCCTGATAGGCGCGCACCACGTCATCCAGGATCTTCTCGCCGTTCAGCGTCACCATCGCCTTCAGCCCGTGCCGCGCCATCAGCTCGATCGTGCGGCCGCTCGCGATCGGCATCCAGATCTCGACCGGCAGGTGCTTCGGCCGGGGCACCATCGTGATTTCCGAAAGCCGGTATCCGCGGTACTCCACCGGCGGCGGACATTCGAAGAATTTTCCCTTGAAGTGAAAAGACTCCTCGTTGAAGCAGGCGAGCAGCAGTTCGAGCCCCTCCTCGAACCAGGCACGGTTCTTCTCCGCATCGATCAGCGGCCCGCCGAACGTTTCGACCTCCCGCGTGTGATAGCCGCGGCCCACCCCCATGATGACGCGCCCATCCGTCACGATGTCGGCCATCGCGTAGTCCTCCGCGAGGCGGATCGGATGCCACATCGGCAGCACGTTGAAGGCGCAGCCGAATTTGAGGCGGCGCGTTTGCATGGCAAGCCAGAGCCCGAGCTGGATGAGGTTCGGCAGGCACTCATAGCCTTCGCGCTGGAAATGATGCTCGGCGGTCCAGAGCGCATAGAAGCCGCACTCGTCCATGACGCGGGCGATGTCACGTGCATTCCAGAGCGCCTCGGACAGCCGTTCGCTCGGATAGCGGCGTTCGTTTGCCGGCGTGCCGCTCCGCCCCACATTGTCAAGCGCGATCTGGCCCACATAAAGGACGTGGAATCGCTTGATCATGGCATGCTTCCCCCGGAGCGCCCCGGGACTATGCCATCCCGCGCACCCGCCCGCCAACCCGCCGAGGGACGCTCGCAAGGGGAACATCATGTCCGAGCCGGCGAAGAACCCGACCGCCATCACGGCCTGGCACGCGCACGTCTATTACGACCCGAAAGACCCGGAGAGCCGCGCGCGAGCCGCCCGTCTGCGCGAACGGGTAGAGACACGCTTCCCGGCCAGGATGGGAAGCTGGCATGACGTCCCGGTCGGGCCGCATCCGGGCGCGATGTACCAGATCGCTTTCTCCCCGGAATTGTTCCCTCGCCTCGCCCCCTTCCTGATGCTCAACCGCACGGGCCTGACGATTCTCCTGCATCCCGAAACCGGCCGTCCGCGCGACGACCATACGCTGCACGCAGCCTGGCTCGGCGCCGTGCTGCCCCTCAAGACGGAAACGCTGCCGGAAAGCGAGGGCTGACGCGGCGGCCTCACCAGAGGGTGTAGCCGCCATCGATCACCAGCGCGGCGCCGGTCATGTAGCGGGATGCCTCGCTCGCCAGATAGACGGCGAGCGGCCCGAGATCTTCCGGCTGGCCGAAATCGCCGATCGGGATCTGGGCCTTGAACGCAGAGATGATCTCCGGCTGCTCGCGCGCCCAGCGCTGGTTCGGTTCCGTCATGAACCCGCCCGGCAGGATGGCGTTCACCGTCACCCCACGCCCTGCCCAGTCGGCGGCGACCGCGCGGGTGAAGTGCACCACCGCCGCTTTCGCCGTCTCGTAATGCCGCCCGCCGACGCCACGATTGGCGATCAACCCGCTGATCGAAGCGATATTGATGACCCGCCCGCCTTGCCCTCGCTCGAGCATGGAGCCTCCGATCAGCCTGGTGCAGAGGAACGTCGCAGTCAGGTTGAGATCCATCAGCGCAGACCACACTTCGAGCGGTTCATCCTCCAGCGGAATGCTGATCCTCCGGCCGCCGATATTGTTGATCAGGATGTCGATCGGCCCGAGTGCCAGCGCCTCGCGGCACGCCCGCTCGCAACCATCCGGGGTGCCGGCATCGGCCGTGATCGACCATGCCTCGCGCCCGCGGGCGCCAATCTCGGCTGCCGTGCGGGCCAGGCTCTCGCTGTCACGCCCCACCAGCACGACATCGGCGCCGGCCTCGGCGATCGCCAGCGCCATCTCCCGTCCGAGCCCGCGGCTGCCGCCGGTGATGAACAGGCGCTTGCCATCGAGGCGGAAGCGATCGAGTACGGGCATCGGCACCGTTCCTTATGAAATGGGTCGTCGAGCCTCGCTGCCGCGCAGCGCCGCTCTGTGACCACCACCAGGGGGCGCACCAGAGGAAAAGTTTCGCTGATGCTGCCTTGATAAGTTGAACGCCCGCGGCCGCTTCCCGGCCCGCCCTACCCTAACCGCCAAGCCCGGCGCCTGCAACGGCGGTGCGCCGCCTTGACGGCGGACACTCCTTCGCCGCCCACCCTCACTCCTCCGCGGCGAGCCGCTGCGCCGCATCCTCCGCGATCAGCGGGTCGATCAGCGGATCGAGATCGCCCTCGAGGATGCGGTCGAGCTTGTAGAGAGTGAGGCCGATGCGATGGTCGGTCACGCGCCCCTGCGGGAAATTGTAGGTCCGGATGCGTTCCGAACGATCGCCGGTGCCGACCTGGGCGCGGCGGTCGGCAGCGCGGGTCGCGGCCAACTCCGCCCGGTTGCGCTCGTAGAGCCGCGCCCGCAGGATTTTCATCGCCTTCGCGCGGTTCTTGTGCTGGCTCTTCTCCTCCTGCATCGAAACGACGATGCCGCTCGGAAGATGCGTGATCCTGACGGCGCTTTCCGTCTTGTTGACGTGCTGGCCGCCGGCCCCGGAGGCGCGGAAGACATCGATGCGAAGATCGGCGTCGTTGATCGCGACATCGACCTCCCCGGCTTCCGGCAGCACCGCCACGGTCACCGTCGAGGTATGGATGCGGCCCTGGCTCTCCGTCTCCGGCACCCGCTGCACCCGATGCACGCCCGACTCGAACTTCAGGCGCGCGAACACCCCCTTGCCGGTGATCTCGGCGATCCCTTCGCGAAGACCGTCGAGCTCGCTCGGGTCATAGCCGAGAACTTCGAAGCGCCAGCCTCGCACTTCGGCGTAGCGCCGGTACATGGCAAAAAGTTGGGCCGCGAACAGGGCTGCCTCCGCTCCGCCGGCGGCCGGGCGCACCTCGAGGATCGCGCTCTTCTCGTCCGCTGCATCGCGTGGCAGCAGGGCCACTCTCAGTTCCTGCTCGAGGCGCGGGATGCGCTCGCTCAACTCCTTGATCTCGGCCGCCGCAAGCTCGCCAAGCTCGGGATCGGAGAGCAGCGGCAGGGCTTCTCTGCGCGCCCGCTCCGCCGCCTCGAGCGCGGCAATGCGCTGGACCAGCGGTGCCAGCTCCGAGAACTCCTTCGCGGCCCGGATCGAGCTTTCCCCGCTGTGCCCCAGGGCAAGCTCGGCCTTCAGAGCTTCGCTCCGCGCAAGGATGCGGGCCAGCCGCCCGGACAGGCTCATGAGAGGCGGGCGATCAGGTCTGCTTCGGGAACCTCGCTCTGCGCACCCGACGCGAGGTCCTTCAACTGCACGCTGCCCCGCCCTCGCTCCGCCTCGCCGAGAATCACGGCCCAGCGCGCACCGATCCGGTTGGCGCGTTCCATCCGCCGGCGCAGGCTTCCCGTATACTCCAGCTCGGCACGGATGCCTTCCCGCCGCAACCGTTGCAGGATTGCAATGGCATCGGCTTCGAGCCCGGGGGCAATCGGCACCACCGCAACGGGCGCTGCCGCTTCCGGCACCGCAGGCAGCAGCATGGCAAGCCGCTCGACCCCGGCTGCCCAGCCAACCGCCGGAATGGGTGGACCGCCCATCTCGGCAACCAGCCCGTCATAGCGCCCTCCCGCCATCACCGTTCCCTGCGCGCCGAGCCCGGTGGTGACGAACTCGAACGCCGTGTGGCCGTAATAGTCGAGCCCGCGCACGATCC
This sequence comes from Acetobacteraceae bacterium, assembly GCA_030041255.1. Lineage (GTDB taxonomy): Bacteria > Pseudomonadota > Alphaproteobacteria > Acetobacterales > Acetobacteraceae > JAKAWQ01. The sequence continues at coordinate 4,000 of JASHOF010000030.1, read as the reverse complement.
GCGGATTGTCGCGGAACGGCACGCCGAAGCGCGACAGCCCCTCCTTTACGCCGGCATAGAAAGCCGCCGCCGAGGGCGTGAGGCAGGGCGCGATGACCGGGGCCCCGGCGATGATGGGCTGGTCGGCACGCTCCTTGGAATCGATGATGCGCAGCGGATTACGCTCGAGCCGTGCCTGGCTCTCCGCCGAAAGCTCAGCGCGGCGGGCGGTGAAATAGGCAACCAGCGCGGCCCGCCAGGCAGCGCGGCTTGCCGCATCCCCGAGCGTGTTGATCTCCAGCGTCACTCCTTCGGCGACCCCGAGCGCTTCGAGGATAGAATGGCCGCAGGCCATCACTTCCGCGTCGGCCAGCGGATGCGCCGGGCCGATCAGCTCGATATCGATCTGATGGAACTGCCGGTAGCGTCCCTTCTGCGGCCGTTCGTAGCGGAACATCGGGCCGGCATAAAACACCTTCTGCGGCAACGACTGTGTGAGGCCATTGGAAACCAGTGCCCGGCAGACTCCGGCGGTGGCCTCCGGGCGCAGCGTCAGGCTTTCGCCGGAGCGGTCGGTGAAGCTGTACATTTCCTTCATCACCACGTCCGAGGTCTCCCCGAGCGTGCGCGAGAAGACGCGCGTGTCCTCGAAGACGGGTGTCGCCCATTCCTCGAAGCCGAACGTCCCGGCAATCCGCCGCGCCGTCTCGATCACGTGGCGATGGCGGCGCAGTTCTTCGCCGATCAGGTCCCTGGTGCCCCGGGCAGGCTGGAGCGGGCTCATGCGGCCAATCCGGGTCGCACGGGGATGAGCGGCCTCCTGGTGCCGCAACGGAAGGGAGCGGTCTGCATGTTGGCGGGAAGCGTTCCTCGGCAAAGCACACGGGCGCTGCGGCGAGCAGAAGACGCGGCAGCGCTTCGGCCCATTGACGGGCCTCTCCTATCCTGCCGCTCCGGCGCCGGCCGGGCAAGCCGTGAACGGCAATTTCCCGCATCTGAGAAAGGCGGCAGATCGCTGAGCCGGACGCCGCAGGCAGGGCCGTCCGGGCCTCGCGCCGGCCAGCCCACTTTTGTCGTTGGGTGACTCACCCTCACCCAGGCCCTCACCCTACCCTCTCCCAAAGGGAGAGGGAAAAGATGGCGATCGGACGCGGGGGATATGTGTCACTCACGTTCGATTCGGGGTACTCGTGTGCCGACTCCAACGCCTGATACCGTAGGATGCACCCTAGCGGTCGGCACACACCTCTTTATTTTCAGTGGCGTGCTCGTCCCCTTTCGTTTGCTGCCGGCGGCAGCAAACGGCGGGGGCAGGACACTCGTTCGTCCTTCCCTTCGCTTTCATTGTTTTGCTTGCATCGCCATCTCGCGATGCCGTTGACGGGCGCGGCGGAGTGTCTCGTCTTTCGGGGCTTACAGCACGTGCCCGAAGCGACGCGGATCCCGGCGGGATCCGCGCCGCACTCCGGAGGCGACGAATCGATCTCAGTGGCCGAAGGAGCCGATCGGCAACACCTCGCGCTTGTAGTCGCCGTTGATCATTTCGGCTGCCGACAGGTAGGCGGCAAACAGCGCGCAGAGAAGACCAAAGTAACCGCCGAGCACACTGATGCTCGGCAGAGCGAACCAGGCCCCGATGGCCAGGAGCAGGAAAGTGATCCACAGCGTAAGAAAGACGAGCTGCAGCACCATGTTGTGACGGAACGTCGCGATCCACATGTAGAAAGTGAAGACGCCCCACACGAACAGGTACCAGCCGATGAACGGGTTCGGCGTCTTACCCAAAAAGAAATGAATCAAAAGCACGAACGACCACCAGAATGCGCCGTAGCTCAGGAACGCCACGGTGGCGAAGCTGTTGCCGCGGATGTAGGAGAAAATACCAGCCAGCGCCTGTGCCGTTCCGCCGTAGGCGAGCGCCATCGACAGCACCACACCCATGCCGGCGGCGCTCGCCCACCCGGCATTGATCATGCTGAGCAGCCACGTCGTCGTTGCGAATCCGATCAGCCCGAGGGGCACCGGATTCCCAAACTTGCTTTCCACTTTTTCCTCCATAGGGATTTCATCGGGTCGGAAGGCGAAATGCCCTCGTCGCAGGGCAAGAGGCCGGGACGGTTGAGCCAGCTCTCGCGACTCCGCCCAGATCCGGCCAAGAAGAATCTTAGGCTGACCAGTTTCGCCGATTCAAGAACGACTTGATGCTGCGGGAGCGAAGGCGCAGCAGCTTTATTCGGCGGCGGCCTTCGGCTGGGCGAGTTCGGCCGCCTTCGCCTCGACCAGCTCGACGATGTGATCGATCAGCCGGTCGGCAGAAATCGTGTGGTCGGTCTTCCCGGCACGGTAGATCATGTGCCGCCCCGCCCCGCCTCCGGTGAGGCCGAGATCGGTCATCAGGGCCTCGCCCGGCCCGTTGACGACACAGCCGATGATCGACAGCGTGATCGGGGTCTCGATATGGCCAAGCCTCTCCTCGAGCGCGGAGACCGTTTCGATGACATTGAAACCCTGCCGCGCACAGGACGGGCAGGAGATGATGCGCACGCCGCGGTGGCGGATGCCGAGCGACTTCAGAAGCTCCCAGCCGACCCGCACCTCCTCCTCCGGTTCCGCAGAGAGGGAAACGCGCACCGTATCGCCGATGCCGGCCCACAGCAGGTTGCCAAGCCCGATCGCGGACTTGACGGTGCCGGTACGCCGCCCGCCGGCCTCGGTAATGCCGATATGCAATGGATGGTCGCACACCTCCGCAAGCTGCTGGTAGGCGGTGACGGCCAGGAACACGTCGGATGCCTTGACGCTGATCTTGAACTCGTGGAAGTCGTTATCCTCCAGAATTTTTGCGTGCTCCAGGGCACTTTCTACGAGCGCCTCGGGATTCGGCTCGCCGTACTTGTCGAGCAGGTGCTTCTCGAGAGAGCCGGCATTGACGCCGATACGCATCGAGCAGTCGTGATCGCGCGCCGCCTTGATGACCTCTTTCACCCGCTCGTTGCTGCCGATGTTTCCCGGGTTGATGCGCAGGCACGCGGCCCCGCTCTCCGCCGCCTCGATCGCGCGGCGATAATGGAAGTGGATATCGGCGACGATCGGGACATCGACCGCGCGCACGATCTCCTTCAGCGCCAGCGCACTTTCCTGGTCCGGGCAGGACACGCGCACGATGTCCGCCCCGGCCTGCTGGCAGCGGCGGATTTGCGCGATGGTGGCGGGAACATCGGTGGTCGGCGTGTTGGTCATGGTCTGCACGCTGATCGGCGCATCGCCGCCGACCGGAACGTGCCCGACATGAACAGGCCGCGAACGCCGCCGCTCGATCTTCTGGTAGGGGCGATAATTCATGGCGCCGGCCTGCCGCTCGGGTGGCCGCCGTCCGGTGCCGTGGCAGCCGCGATCTGTGCCGGCAGCGCACCCGCTTTGATCAGCCCCGCCTCGAGCGGCTGGTTCCGCTCGACCTCGCCCGGCGCGCCGAGCGGCGCGCCCACGGTTCCATCAACCACGAGTTGTGTCCCTCCGGCATTTCCGGTCGTCAGGGTCAGGCCGGGCTCCCTGGGCACCGTCCAGCTTTCGCCTGGCTGCATCAGCTTGGTGAAAATAACCGCCCCGCCGGCATCCCGGACCTCGATCCAGGACTCGGCAATCACCCGGACGACGATCCGCCCGGAAATCGCCGGCGCGGCCTGGGCCGGCGGGGCGAGCGCAGAAACGGCGGCGAGAGGAGAGCCGACCGCCGAAGCAGGGGCATGGGCCGGGGGAGCCGCCGAGGGGAAGGAGTTCGGAGCAGCCGCAGCACTTTCGGTGGCGGCGGCAGCGCCGGCGCCCTGGGCGGGAGAATTCGCGACGGATGCCCCGGTGGACGCCCCATTGGACGCCCCGGTAGGCTGAGGTCCGCTCGCCTGCCCGGGTTCCTGGGTCGCCGGGGCCGAAGCGGGAGCAGCGGGAGCCGCCTCCGTGGTCGCGCCGCCGGCCGGAAGGGGGGCCGGCGCAGCAGAGGATGGTGCCGCGCCATTCGTGCCGCCGG
>JASHOF010000029.1 GCA_030041255.1 Acetobacteraceae bacterium | reverse complement strand
TGTCGCTGCTGGCGAAAAACCCCGCCCCGTCGGATTCCGAAATCGACGCTGCCATCACCAACATCTGCCGTTGCGGCACCTATCCGCGCATGCGCGCTGCGATCCATCGCGCCGCCTCACTCGGCACCGGCTGAGGAGGCGGGCATGCCCATCATCGCGCTCTCCCGCCGCCGCTTCCTGACCGTGGCGCTGACCGCCTCGGGCGGGCTTGCGGTCGGCCTCCATCGGGGCGCCCGGGCCGCTCTTGCCGGCGGAGGGGCGGCACCTTCGCCCTGGCCCGCGTCCGTTCCGGGCCTTGCCCTCGGCGCCTGGCTGGTCATCGAGCCCGACGATTCGGTGCTGATCCGGGTGCCGAAATCCGAGATGGGGCAGGGGGTTTTCACCTCGCTGCCGATGATCGTCGCCGAGGAGCTTGGCTGCGCCTGGTCAGCAGTGCGCGTGGAATACGCCTCCGCCAACCGCAATCACCGCGAGCGCGAGGTGTATGGCCGCATGGCGACCGGCGGCAGCAGTTCGGTGCGCACGCTGCACTTCGCGCTGCAACGGATCGGCGCCTCGGCCCGCGTCCGCCTGTGTGCCGCAGCCGCGGAAATCTGGCGCCTGTCCGCCTCCCGCCTCAGCGTCGAGAACGGTGCCGTCATCGATCCTCCGACTGCGCGCAGCATCCGCTTCGGCGCCCTCGCCGCGCATGCTGCCGAAATCCGCCTGGCGCACGAACCGCCGATCAAGACGCCGGCGCAATACACGCTGATCGGCAAGCCGCTCGCCCGCCTCGATACGCCGGTGAAAGTCACCGGCGCCGCGCGTTTCGGCATCGACACGCGGCTTCCCGGCATGCTGTACGCCGCCCTTGTCCGCCCGCCCGTGCTCGCCGCCCGGCCCCTCCATTTCGATGCCGGCGCCGTGCTGTCCCGCCGCGGCATCAAGGCCGTGGTTCCGGTTCCCGGCGGGCTCGCCGTGGTCGCCGACAATTTCTGGCGCGCCAAGGAGGCGGCGGCCGTGCTCCCGGTCGCCTGGAGCAACGGCGCTGCCAGCCTCGCAACCACCGCCCTCCGGGCCCGGTATCGCGCCGCCCTCGATGGCCCGACCGTAACGGCGTTCGAACGCGGCACCGCCGGGGAGGGGCTGAGAGCCGCTTTTACCCGCATCGAGGCACTCTACGAAGTTCCCTACCTGGCCCATGCCACCATGGAGCCGCTCAACTGCACCGCGCAGGTAGGGCCCGATCGCCTCGATGCCTGGCTCGGCACGCAGAATCCGGATGCGGCGTTGCTCAGTGCCTCCCGCGCGAGCGGGCTTCCTCCCGACAGGGTGTCTATTCACAACTGCTATCTCGGCGGCGGTTTTGGCCGTCGCGGCACCAACGACGAGCTTCCGCAGGCGATCGCCGCCAGCAAGGCGGTGGGCGCGCCGGTAAAGCTCGTCTGGACGCGGGAGGATGATATCCGCGCCGATCGTTTCCGCCCGCAGGCCGCGATCCGCATGCAGGCCGGGCTCGACCGATCGGGCCGGCCTGTGGCGTGGGAAATGCTGACCGCGGTCGATTCGATCGAAATGTCGCTGTTCGGATACCACCCGGCCGCAGGCTACGAATTCCAGGCCGTCGAGGGCCTGACCGATACCGCCTACGCGGTTCCCAACCTCCGTGTCGGCTGCGCGCTCCAGCATAGCGCCGCGCCGGTGATGTTCTGGCGCTCGGTCGGCTATTCGCAGAATGCTTTCGCGGTCGAAAGCTTCATCGATGAGATGGCCGTCGCCGCCGGCGCCGATCCACTCGCCTTCCGCCGCCGGCTGCTCGCCGACCGCCCCGATTATCTCCACCTCCTCGACGTCCTTGCCGCCGCCTCCAACTGGGGAAGGCCCCTGCCGCCAGGCCATGGCCGCGGGCTTGCCGTCTCGGAATCGCACGACACGATCGTGGGCCAAGTCGTCGAAGTCGGGGTGAGCGAGGGTGGCACCGTCAAGATCGGGCGGGTCGTGATCGCCGTCGATTGCGGCCATACCGTCAACCCGCACATCCTGGCGACGCAAATGGAAAGCGGCGTCATCTATGCCCTCACCGCCGCTCTCCATGGCGAGATCACCATCGAAAAAGGGCGGGTCCTGCAAGGTAATTTCGATACCTACCGGATGCTTCGCATGGCCGATTGCCCGCGCATCGAAACCCACCTTGCCCTCTCGGGCGGCAGGAAGTGGGGCGGCATCGGAGAGCCCGGCGTGCCGCCGGCCGCGCCGGCGCTCTGCAACGCGATCTTCGCCGCCACCGGGCGGCGCATCCGCCGGCTGCCGCTAGAGAAAGAGATAGGGGGAGGGCCTGCCTGAACCCGCTCCTCGATCGCTGCGCGATTCCAGTCACGCAGCGATCGCGGGCTAGCGGATCTCCAGGATCGCCTGCTTGACTGCCAGCTCCCGTTCGAAGGCAATCAGCTCGTCGCCGAGCGCATCACGGATCGAGACCATGCCCACCGGCACGCCGTTTTCCACGACCGGCACATGGCGAAAGCTCATTTCGTGCATCTCGTGCAGCGCGTGCAGCACCGGCCGATCCGGTGAGATCGTGTTGACGGTGCGCGTCATCACCTGGCCGATCTCTGTCGCCTCTGGGTCCCGGCCTGCTGCAATCACCCGCACCAGTGCATCGCGCTCGGTGAAGATGCCTTCGAGCCGGCCCTCGATCGTCACCAGGATCGCCCCGACGCTCCGCTTCGCCATTTGCCGTGCCGCCTCGGCAACCGTCACCTCCGGGCCGCAGGTGAGCAGGCTCTGCCCTTGAATGAGATCGCGGATCAGACGGAGCCCCATTGCCGCCTCGCATTCTGCCGGCCCGAGTATGCCGCGCTTATCGCAGCCCGGCCAGAGACTGGCACCCGTTCTCCCCCCGATCAAACGTGAAGCAGCCGCAGCCCCGTTACGGCCAGCAGAATGCAGAGGCCCGCCCTGAGCAGCGGCTCCGGCGCGATCTGCACGCCGACGCTGCCGAGCGCGATTCCGGGCACCGATCCGACCAGCAGCGGAATGAGGATCTGGGGGTTGACACTGCCCAGCCACCAATGCCCGAGGCCGGCCAGCAAGGTGAGCGGTACCGCATGCGCAATGTCGGAGCCGATGATCTTCGCAACCGGCAGGCGGGGATAGAGGACGAGGAGCGCGATGGTGCCGAGCGCCCCGGCCCCGACCGAGCAGATCGTCACCACCACCCCGAGCATGAGCCCGACTGCGATCGTCATGACGAGGGAGGCGGTGGGCCCAAGGAACGTGGTGCGGTCGCTCTCCCTGTGCCCCGCCTGCCGCAACAGCCACGGCTTGGCAACGAGCAGGGCCGCGGTGACCAGGAGCAACACCGCCAGGACCTGCGAGATGACCCGGTTCGCGACCTGGCCGTGAATTCCGACCAGGTCCAGAACGGCAAGTGTCAGCGCGGCACCCGGCAGGCTGCCGAGCAGGAGCCGCCCGACCATCGGCCAGCAGACGGTTCGTTGCCGGCCATGAATGATCGAGCCGACGACCTTGGTCGCCGAAGCGAACAACAGGTCCGTCCCTACCGCGGTCGTCGGATGAATGCCGAAGACCATGATTAGCAGCGGGGTCATCAGCGAACCTCCGCCGATCCCGGTCATCCCGACGAGAATTCCGATAGCGAAACCGGAAACGATGTAGCCGAACTCCATGCCGTCTTCCGCCAACGGAAAATGCCGCCGGCATTGTCCGTGAACGGGGCAACAGGAATCAAGTTCTTCCGGTCCGGTCGGACGATGCCAACCCGCCCGTCGTCGATCGTCCGGCGTCCACGATTTTTGTCATCGTCCCATGCTGCGCGATCGCGGGTTCCGATCGAAAGGATCATCATCTGTTTCCGGATGAAAACCTTCTGCTCACGGGGCAAGCGAGAGCAGATTATCCGCCGATAGCGGTTGCAGAGCCACGCTGCTCCCGCTCGGCGAGAGAATTGTGGGCGTAGGTCGGCCACAGTGGCGCGTAATCCCCGGATGCCTGGTTGCCCCAGCATGACCAGCCGTCCCGCGTGCCGCGCGCGAACAGTTCCAGGCGTGGTGGCGGGCTGCACGCTTCGATGAGCGGATAGATTTCGTCCGGTTTGCGGGAATGCTCGCGCTTGCGCGTGGCGATGAGATTGACCTGTCGCCTTCCGGGCGGAAGCGTGCGTGCGTTCCGGCCGCGGATTCCGAACAGCAGGAGTTCCGTCACGTTGCGGAAATAGAAGCCGACGCCCCGGCCGTCCGAGCCGCCATCCTTGCGGATTTTGTGCCACACTAGGTTCGCCTTGTACGTGAAGCCCCAGCTCGCCATCACGGTGAGGCCTTGCGGGAGCAGCGCATTCGGCACCCACAAATAGAGATGCGCGACCGCGGCCGCCGCCTCGCCGACCGGAAGCGCTGCGATCGCTTCGAAGCTCATGGTTCCATAGCGCGAGAGGCGACGGTGCTCCGGCGCCATTTTTCCGGTCCGGTTCTGAAAACGCCACGGCGGGTCGGCCAGGATCGTTCCGAACCTTCGGCCTGAGACGAATGCCTCCAGGCCGGAGGCGGCGTCAGATTTCATGCCAGGAGGCCTTCATGCGACTCGGCGCGCTGCGCCGTGCGGCATTCTACCGCCCTGGTCACTCCTCCCGCCGCACGCGGTCGCGATAAACCGCCGTCCGGCGGACTGCTGCGCGCGATAGCGGAGGCAAGCGGAGCCAGGCAGCAAGTTCGGCCAGTACCTGTGCCGTGATCCAGGGCAGCGCATCGAGTGCCGGATCATCGAGGGCATAGAAACCGAGACCTTCGAGTTCTCCGGAGCCGGCAAGCCGGCCCTCGAGTCGCCCGGAAGAAATGACGAGAAAGCGGGCATGAAACCGGATCGGCAGGGTGGGCGGCGTGATCGCCCGGCAGAGATAGCAAAGTTCTGCGAGCGCCGGCGGCTGGCCGAGAGAGAGCCCGGTCTCTTCGGCCAGCTCCCGTGCCGCTGCGATGGCAAGCGCGTGCGCGAGCCCTGGCCTGGCACCCTTGTTCAGCATCGCTTCCGTGGCCGGCGAAAGAACCGAGGCTGCCGGGGCGGAAAAGTCGCTCCGCTCCACCGCTCCGCCCGGGAACGCGAGCCGGTTCGGCATGAAGCGGTGCCCGGCGGCCCGCATGCCCATCAGTACTTCTGCCGCACCGCCCGTCGCGCGCAGCACGACCAAGCTTGCCGCGTCGCGCGGCCGCGCGACGCGCCTCTTTCCTTCTGTTTCCTTCATCCCGGGCCGAACCTTGCGCGCGGAAGCGCCTCTGGCAAGGCAAGGTCACGGTGGACATTCCCCGGCTCCTTTAACGGAGCTGGCGACCTCTGGTATGGGACCTCCGCTGCAATGCAACGGAACCCGCATGAAAAAATCAGACCCGGACCTCGACCCCGACGATTGGGCAGAGCTGCGCGCGCTCGGGCACCGGATGCTGGATGACGCCTTCGATGGGCTGGCAACCCTGCGTGAGAGGCCCGTCTGGCAGGGGCTGCCGCCGCGTCTTCGCGCGGAGTTTCGCGCGAAGCTGCCGCGCCAGGGCCAGCCCGCAGCCGAGGCCTACGCCGACTACCTTCGCCTGGTCGCGCCCTATGCCACCGGCAACACCCATCCGCGCTTCATGGGCTGGGTGCATGGCGGTGGCACCGCACCCGGGATGCTGGCCGAAATGCTGGCCGGGGCGCTGAACGCCAATCTTGGTGGGCGGGACCATGCGCCGATCGAAGTCGAGCGACAGGTCATCGCCTGGGCCGCGGAGATGCTTGGCCTGCCGGCCGAGTGCTCGGGCCTGCTCGTCACCGGCACGTCGCTTGCCAACTTCATTGGCGTGCTGGTGGCGCGGTGCGCCGCCCTCGGTGCGGCCTGCCGGAGGAGCGGCCTCGGCGCGGCGCCGCTGACCGCCTATGCCTCGACCGCAGCGCACGCCTGCATGCCGCGGGCGATGGACATGTGCGGGCTGGGTTCGGATGCGCTCCGGCGAGTCGCCACCGACCCGGCCGGCCGCATCGACCTCGAAGCCCTGGAGGCGGCGATCGCGCGGGACCGCGCGGCGAGCAACCGGCCGTTCCTGGTCATCGGCACTGCCGGCACGGTCGATATCGGGGCGGTCGATGACCTCGCGTCTCTTGCCGCCCTCTGCCGCCGCGAAGGGCTTTGGTTCCACGTGGACGGAGCGTTCGGCGCCATGCTGGCGCTCTCGGAAAAGCATCGCCCGCTGCTGGCGGGAATAGAGGCGGCCGATTCGGTGGCCTTCGATTTCCACAAATGGGCGCAGGTCCCTTACGACGCCGGCTGCATCCTGGTGCGCGACAGCGCCGCCCATCGCGCTGCCTTCGCGCAACCGGCACCCTATCTGCAGGGGGAAACGAGGGGCCTGGCGGGCGGACAGCCATGGCCATGCGACTTCGGCCCCGATCTCTCGCGCGGCTTTCGCGCCCTCAAGGTGTGGCTGACGCTGAAGATTTTTGGCGCCCGGCGGTTGGGCACGGTGGTCGACCGCACGATCGAGCTGGCGCATCTGCTGGCCGGGCGGATCGACGCCGAACCCGCGCTCGAACGGATGGCGCCGGTCGCCCTCAACATCGTCTGCTTCCGCTTTGTCGCCGCCGCCGATCCCGGCCTCGATCTCGACGCGCTCAACGCCGCGATCGTGGCCGATCTGCAGGAAGGCGGGATCGCCGCGCCCTCGACCACCCGCATCCGCGGGCGGCTTGCCATCCGCGCCGCGTTCGTCAACCACCGCACGCGGCCAGCGGACATCGAGGCGCTGGTTGAAGCGGTGCTGCGGATCGGGAAGGCACGGGTCATGGCGGCTGCCTGACCGTGATGGCGGCACTCGCCGGCTGGATCACCGCGGTGATCTCCGCCGGCGGCTATGCCGGGGTGGTGGCCCTGATGGCTGTCGAATCGGCATGCATACCGCTGCCCTCCGAGATCGTGATGCCGTTTGCCGGCTATCTCACGACGAGCGGACGATTCAGCCTTTGGGCAGTGGCGCTGGCCGGTGCGATCGGCTGCAATATCGGCTCGACCATTGCCTACGCGGTCGGCGCCACCGGGGGCCGGCGCGCGATCGACCGCTTCGGGTACTGGGTGCTGCTTGACCACAAGGATCTCGATCGGGCGGAGTGGTTCTTCGGCCGCTTCGGCCGCGCGGCCGTGTTCATCGGGCGGCTGCTGCCGGTGGTGCGAGCCTTCATCTCGTTTCCCGCCGGCATGGCGTGGATGCCGCAGCTTCCTTTCCAGCTCTACAGCTTCGCTGGTTCTCTGGTGTGGTGCTACGCGCTTGTCTTCGCGGGCCACCAGCTTGGCCGACGTTGGGAAAGCGACCCGACGCTACGCGCCTATCTCAGGCACGCCGACCTTGCGATCGCACTGCTGCTGGCCCTCGGGGTCGCCTGGTTTCTGCGGCGGAGGCTGGGGCAGCAGCGGCGGCAACGGCCCTGAAGCGAGGGGTCGGAAAAGAAAATGCCCTGTCCGGTTTTCACCGGACAGGGCAAGTCAACAGGGAGGCTTCACGTCTGGGAGACGAAGGGGTCCTCAGACCCCAGATTTCCGGCCTTACGGCCGGAACCCTGACGGTACTGACGCGCCTTCGGCGCGACTCGCACCCGAAATCCACAACCGACAGTAACGAGTGTTCACCTCTTGTGCTACTGCGAAATGGCGGAATCCGAAATGCAATAATCGCATACCTTCATGCTCTGCCCTGATTTTGTCGCAATTCACCGTGGCCCGGAGGGATGGCAAGGCGTCCCCCGGGCAGCGGCGCAGGAACGCCGGTCGTTTCCGGAAAGCTCAGCGGCAGGCCGGCGAGCACGCGTGCCGCGAGAAAACCAAAGCACTGCGCCTCCAGTGCATCACCGTCCCAACCCACCGCCTCGACCGGCGCGACCGGCGCGTCGATCGCGTGGCGCAAGGCCGCCATGATGGCCCGATGATGCCGCCCGCCGCCGGCGACGAGCCATCTCGCGGGCGGGGCGGGGAGGGGGGCGAATGCGGCGGCCCGCGCCGTGAAGGCAGCCAGGGTCGCAGCACCGCCGGCGGCGTCGAGCCCTGCCAGCCCGCTTTCCGCGATCCAGGCCGAGAAGGAGAGGCGATCGAGCGATTTCGGCCAGGAACGGGCAAAATAGGGATGGGCGAGCAGGCGCTCCAGGACCGCGTCGTTCACTTGTCCCACCGATGCCAGCGCGCCATCGGTATCGAAGGGCTGCCCGGTTTTCCGCTGCATCCAGTCATCGAGCGGGCCGTTCCCAGGCCCGGTATCGAACGCGACCAGGCGCCCATCCGGGCCGATCCAGGTCACGTTGGCGACCCCGCCGATATTGAGAACCGCGAGCGGCCGTTCCAGCCCCGCCGCGAGAGCGGCATGGAAGACCGGCACGAGCGGCGCGCCTTCTCCACCTGCGGCCACATCCGCCGAACGGAAGTCATGCACGACCGGAAGGCCGGTTTGGCCGGCCAGCCAGGCAGCGTCTCCGATCTGCCAGGTCCGGCCGGCGTCGGGCCGGTGCAGGATGGTCTGGCCGTGCATGCCGATCACGTCCGCCGGCTCACCGATGGCGGCGACCGCCTCGGCATGTGCCAGGGTGATGGCCGTCGTGAGGCGGAGCAGCTCCGCATCGTCCGGGAGAAGCATCCCGGCGCGCTCTGTCAATTCGCGAAGGGCCGTCCTGAGCGCTTTGTCGTACGGCAGGGTCAGGCGCTTGCCCAGTCTTTCGATCCTGACCCCGTCGGTTTCGATCCAGGCCGCATCCACGCCGTCGAGCGAAGTGCCGCTCATCAACCCGATCGCCCGCCACATTCCCCTTGCCCCTGTCGGCATGCTAGTGTCCTGCCCCCGCCGTTTGCTGCCGCCGGCAGCAAACGAAAGGGGATCAGCAGGCCACTGAAAATAAAGAGTAGTGTGCCGACCGCTATGGTGCATCCTACGGTATCAAGCGTTGGCGTCGGCACACTCGCCAGCCGTGCCATGCCCGCGACCGACGCCTTTCTCGCCGAGGCCAATGCCCGCGGCTTCGTCTTCCAGTGCACCGATCCGGAGGGCCTGGACGCGTTGCTCCGCGCCGGCCCGGTCTCGGGCTATATCGGCTTCGACTGCACCGCGCCGAGCCTGCATGTCGGCAGCCTGGTGCAGATCATGCTGCTCCGTCTCTTCCAGCGCTACGGCCATCGCCCGGTGGTGCTGATGGGCGGCGGCACCACGCGCATCGGCGATCCCTCGGGGCGCGACGAGACGCGCCAGCTCCTGAGCGACGACGAGATCGCCGCCAACATGGCCGGCATCCGCCGCGTGTTCGAGCCCTATGTTCGTTTCGGCGACGGCCCCTCCGATGCGATCACCGCCAACAACGCAGACTGGCTCGATGCCCTCGGCTATATCCCGCTGCTGCGCGACGTGGGGCGTCACTTCACCGTCAACCGCATGCTGACATTCGATTCGGTGAAGCTGCGCCTCGATCGCGAGCAGCCGCTGAGCTTTCTCGAATTCAACTACATGATCCTGCAGAGCTACGATTTCCGCGAGCTTTACCGCCGGCACGATGTACGGCTGCAAATGGGCGGCTCTGACCAGTGGGGGAACATCGTCTCCGGCGCGGAACTGACCCGTCGCACCGAGGGCGCGCAGGTGTTCGGATTGACCACGCCGCTCATCACCACCGCCTCGGGGGCGAAGATGGGGAAGACGGCTGCCGGCGCGGTGTGGCTGACCGCCGAGCGCCTTTCTCCCTTCGATTACTGGCAGTTCTGGCGCAACACCGAGGATGCGGATGTCGGCCGCTTTCTCAGGCTTTTCACTGAAATTTCCGTACCCAGGATCAAGCGCCTGGAAGCGGGCGATATCAACGAGGCGAAGAAGCACCTTGCGACTGCGGCAACCGCCCTGGCGCACGGCCCCGAGGCCGCCGCCGCCGCGGCGGAAGCGGCGCGGCGCCTCTTCGAGACGGGCGAGAGCGCCGAACTTCCGGTGACCACGTTGCCACGCGCCGAGCTTGCCGTCGGCCTGCCGGCCTTCCGCCTGTTCACCCTCGCCGGGCTGGCGGCGAGCAATGCCGAGGCGCGGCGGCTCATCCGCGGGGGCGGCGCGCGCATCAACGATTCACCCGTCGCCGACGAGACCCTCACCATCGGCCTTGCCGATCTGCAACAGGGAGCGATCAAGCTTTCCGCCGGCCGCAAGCACCACCGCCTCATCCGCCCTGATTGATACCGGGTGTCGCGGTTCACGCGATGCGATGCCCCGAGCGCTGCTCGGCCGGGCGCCTCGGATGGTAGAGATTGTGCGCCGTGTTGACGAGCGCGATATGCGAGAGCGCCTGCGGGAAATTCCCGAGCAAACGCCTGCCGCTGGGATCGTATTCCTCGGCCAGCAGCCCGACATCGTTGCCGAGATCGAGCAACCGCTCGAAAAGGCGTCGCGCGTCATTGCGGCGCCCGAGGAGGAGAAGGTTGTCGGCAAGCCAGAAGCTGCAGGCGATGAAGGCGCCTTCGCCGCCGGCGAGTCCATCGACGCCCGAGCCGGTATCGTAGCGCAGCAGCAGGCCGTCGGACATCAGCTTTCGCTCGATCGCATCGACCGTTCTCTGCATGCGCCGATCGCCGGGAGGCAGGAATCCCACCAGCGGCATTAGCAGCACGCTGGCATCGAGCGCGTCTGAACCGTAGCTCTGCACGAAGGCCCCGAGATCGCCGTTGAACGCGCTCCGGCAGACCTCGTCGTGAATCGTGCGCCGTGCGGCGCGCCAGCGTTCGAGCGGCGCCTCGAGGCCGAACTTCTCGGCGGCCTTGATCGAGCGGTCAAAGGCGACCCAGGCCATGACCTTCGAATAGGTGAAGTGCTGCCGGCCGCCGCGAACCTCCCAGATCCCCTCATCGGGTTCGCGCCAGACGGTCTCGAGATGCCGCATCAGTTCCAGTTGCAGCATCCAGTCGAGCCCGTTCCCGGCCAGTCCTCCCAGGCGCGCGTGGTAGAGCGCGTCCATCACCTCGCCATAGATGTCGAGCTGAAGCTGCCCGGCGGCGGCGTTGCCGATCCGAACCGGGCGCGAGCCTTCATAGCCTTCGAGCCACGCTGCCTCCCATTCCGCCAGCCGCCGCTCGCCCCCGAGCCCGTACATGATCTGGACCTGCGCCGGATCGCCGGCTACCGCCCGCCTCAGCCAGCCGCACCACGCTTCTGCTTCTTCGTAATGATCGCCGTTCATCATCGCAAGCAGCGCGAAGGTCGCGTCACGCAGCCAGCAATAGCGGTAATCCCAGTTGCGCGCGCCACCGGGCCGCTCCGGCAATGACGTGGTGGGAGCGGCGACGATTCCCCCGGTCGGCCGGTAGGTGAGGGCCTTGAGAGTGATCAGCGAGCGCCGCACGGCCTCCGACCAGCGGCCGGTGCCCGGCGAACGCCGCGACCATGTGCGCCAGAATTCAACCGTTTCCTCGAGCGCCGTGAACGGGTCGATCCGGCCTGGCGGATCGCGATGCGAACTGCCGTAGCCGAGCACGAAGGCAATCTTCTCGCCGGTGGAAACCGTGAATTCGGCGACCGTCTTCATCTCCTCGCCGCGCAGCGGCACCTTGGTGCGGAGCACGACCATGTCCGGACCGCAGATGGCGAGCACTGTTTCCTCGTCGCGCCGCGTCACCCAGGGAACGAGCGAGCCGTAATCGAATCGCACGACCAGCTCGGTCCGCATCCTGACCTGCCCCCTCTTGCCGAGCACGATCCGTACCAGGTTCGAGGTGTCATCGCGCAACGGCATGAAATCGACGAGCGTCACCGATCCTGTCGGCGTATCGAAAACCGTCTCCAGAACCAGCGTGTCGCGCAGGTAGTTTCGGCGCGCGGCAAGCGGTGCCTCGAGCGGAGCGATCAGCCAGCGTCCGTTCTCGCTGGTCCCCAGCAAGGCGGCAAAGCAGGCGCCGCTGTCGAACCGGGGCCAGCAGAGCCAATCGATCGATCCGTCGCGGGCGACCAGCGCGGCGGTCTCGCAATCGCCGATCAGCGCATAGTCTTCTATCCTGTGGGGCATCGGACGCTCCCGGGAAATCGGCCCGTGCGATTCTCCGGCTTCACGGAGGTTTGCCGCCGCCCGGCACTCCCTCGTGAACCAAACCCGGGCATGTTGCAGCGGGCGATCGAGGCTCCCACTTAGAAGTTTGGTTGCCACTCATCCGGCCTGTCCTCTGACGCTGGCGCCATCGGCGGCAAAGCGGGCGGACAGTCCGGGCGCGCCAATCTCGCCCGTTGTGTCGGGAAGTCCTGCTTTGCTGGCGGAAAGTCGGGGAGATGCGATGCGATGAACGATTCCCGTGCCCGCTCGCCTGGCCACACAAAGCTGACGCTCGCCATCGATATCGGTGGGAGCCACCTCAAGGCTGGCATCGTGGACGAACAGGGTTCGCTCGTCGGCAAGCGGGAACGGGTGGTGACACCGCGCGGTGCTTC
>JASHOF010000028.1 GCA_030041255.1 Acetobacteraceae bacterium | reverse complement strand
CCGTGGTGTCGCTTGCATAGCGCAGTCCATCGCGCCGATACTTGCGGCGCGTGATCTCGGTCCAGGCCACGATCGAACTCCCGTTGTCTTGGCAAACACGAGAGAATCGCAGCCGACCGGATCACGCAACCTATACCGCTAACCAACTGAGATGACTCGATCCTTCGTTGGGTATCCGTTTCGGGTCAGCCTCTCAGCAGCTGCACTGGCGCTTGGGGCTGGGGTCACCTCGCACCACTGTCCGCGAGAATAGGCCCCAGGCATCTCATCTACATGGCCGATGGCCTCCGTGACCGCCCAAACGATCCTGATACGTCTGTCCACCAACGCTTTGGCATTCAAGTGACCGGCACACTCCAGGGCTTCGAAAACCGCCTCGGCAGCCGGGAGGGCCTCGTTCCTGCTGATCCCAGAAACGGCATTTGCCTGGCGCTCCTGGAATGGCGCCGAAGCAACTATGGCTTCCGCGATCACGTGCCTCACCGCTGTCTCATTCTCCACCTAGCTGACTCCCGCCCGCCACCGCGCGCACGCCCCATGCGAGGGTTCCGTCGCTGGCGCCCGTTCTCAAACTCGCGTATGCAACGCGAAGGCTAGAAGGGCGCGGGTAAAATCTTGATTAAAGCCCAGCGCGGCCGGCTTGAGTGCCCCGAGCATGCACCGCCCACCTGCCACGCGGCTATCCCTTGCCCCCTTGGCCCTCTCCCTCGCCATCCCGCGCATTCTCCCCGATGATGATGCCTTGCCGCGACGGAGGCCTTTTCATGCAGCGCGACGATCTGGTGTTCGCCGGCTATTGCGACTGGGCCGGCCTCGTCCGCGGCAAAGCCTTCCCGGCTGCCGACATCGCCGCCCGCCTCAAGCGCGGCGTCGGCCTCACCCATTCGAACATCATGATGTCCTGCTTCGGCCCCATCATGACCACCCCGTTCGGCACCACCGGCGATCTGATCGTCCGCCCCGACCCCGCCGCCCACGTCGCGGTTCCCTTCGACGACGGCACGGCCGAGCGCTTCTATCTCAGCGATCTCCAGAACACCGACGGCAGCCCCTGGGAGTGCTGCCCCCGCGATTTCCTCAGGCGCGCCATTACCGCGCTCTCCGCCTTCGGCCTCACCCTGCATGCGAGTTTCGAGCAGGAGTTCGTCTATACCGGCATCGAGGATCGGCCCGGCTCGACCTACGCGCTCGACGCCTTCCGCCGCCAGGGCGTCTTCGGCGAGGCGCTGACCGGGGCGCTCAGCGCCGCCGGCCTCGGACCGGACAGCTTTCTTCCCGAATACGGCCGCCGTCAGTTCGAGGTCACGATCGCGGCCGAGCCCGCCCTGCGCGCCGCCGACCGCGCGGTCATCGCCCGCGAGTTGCTGCGCGGCGTCGCCTTCCGCCTTGGCCATCGCGCCATCCTCGCTCCGATGCTCGAAGAGGGTGGCGTCGGCAACGGCACCCACATCCACTTGAGCCTCTGGGAAGGCGAAACGCCGATCACTTACGATCCTGCCCGGCCCTACGGCGTCACTGCGCGTGCCGCGCCCTTCTTCGCCGGCGTTCTCGAGCACATGCCGGCGATCACCGCCTTCTCCGCCCCGAGCGTTGCCTCCTATTATCGCCTCACCCCCGGCCGCTGGGCCCCCGTGACGGCCAATCTTGCCGTCCAGGACCGTGGCGCGGCGTTCCGCGTCTCGCCGATCTTCGCCACCGCCGAAGAGCCTCCCGCCCGGCAGTTCAATCTCGAATTCCGGGTCGCCGACGCTGCCTGCTGCCCCTACCTTGCGCTCGGCGCGCTGATCCAGGCCGGCGTGGACGGGCTTACCCGCCATCTCGCCCTTCCCGCCCCGGATGCTCCCGCTGCCTTGCTGCCGCGCACCCTGCAAGAGGCATTGGCCGCGCTCGAGGCCGACAAGGCCGCCGCTGGTTGGTGGAGTGGCACCGCCATGCGCGCCTATCTCGCCTTCAAGTCGGCCGAGATCGCTTCCCTCGCCGATCTTTCCCCGAGCGACATCTGTACCCGCTACGCGGCGGTATACTGAGCCTCCGATGGCCCCGCTGCCGCTGCTCGCCCCGGACGAGCCCCACCCCGTCTCGCTCCGCCGCGCGCATGGCCGGAGCGCCTTCCTGCTCACCGCCGATCATGCCGGGCGCCTGATCCCGCGCGCGCTCGCCACACTCGGCCTGCCGCCCGCCGAGCGCACCCGCCATATCGCCTGGGACATCGGGATCGCCGCCGTGACGCGGCTTCTCTCCGCCTCGCTCGACGCAACCGCGGTGCTGCAGCGCTACTCGCGGCTGGTGATCGACTGCAATCGCCGGCCCGAGGTGCCGAGCGCCTTCCCCGAGATCAGCGATGGAACGAAGGTGCCCGCCAATGCTTCGCTTTCGGCGGCCGAGAAGGAACGCCGCCGCCGAGCCATCTTCGAGCCCTATCACGCCGCGATCGCCGCGGCGATCGCAAGCCGCCGCGCCGCCGGCAGGCCGACGCTTTATGTTGCCCTGCACAGCTTCACGCCGGTATTCGGCGGCGAGGCGCGAACAATGCACTGCGCGGTGCTCTACAATCGCAATCCGCGCCTCTCCCTCGCCCTGGCCCGGCTCTTCCGCGCCGAGGGTGATCTCATCGTCGCCGAAAACGCTCCTTACCGCCTCACCGATGCCACCGATTACAGCGTGCCGGTGCATGCCGAGGCCGCCGGGCTCGATTATCTCGAGATCGAAATCCGCCAGGACCTGATCTCCCGCCCCGCCGGCCAGGCCGCCTGGGCCGAGCGTCTCGCGCGGCTGCTTCCGGCAGCGACAGGCCAGATTGCCGAGGAGCGCCCATGAAAGATTTCGGCCTCACCCGCGACGTTCCGCTCCAGAAAGGACAAACGGCGCTTCTCTTCATCGACGTGCAGAAATACTCCGCGCCCGGCGGCGGGGCCTATGCGCATCTTCCGCCCGCCGAGGTCGAAGCGACCTACGCTTATTTCTTCCGCGAGATGCGGGAACGCGCGGTCCCGAACATGCAGCGCCTGCAGCGCGTCGCCCGCTCGGCCGGGGTCGAGGTGATGTACACCGTCATCGAAAGCCTGACCCAGGACGGCCGCGATCTCAGCCTCGATTACAAGATCTCGCGCCTGTTCTGCCCGAAGGGTTCCCGCGACGCGGAAGTCCTGGACGAGATCGCGCCCGCCGGCGACGAAATCCTGATTCCCAAAACCTCCTCCTCCGTGTTCGTCTCCACGCACATCCACTACGTGCTCGGCAATCTCGGCGTGAAATACCTGATCCTGGCCGGCATCCTCACCGATCAATGCGTCGATTCGGCGGTGCGCGACGCCTGCGATCTCGGCTATCTCGTCACCCTCGCAACGGACGCCTGCGCAACGCTCTCGGCGGGACGCCAGCAAAGCGCGCTCGCCAACAACCGCGGCTACTGCCGCCAGCTCGCAACCGAGGCGATCGTCGCTGAACTGGCGGCCTTCGCATAGTACCCGGAATCAGGCAGGAGTGATTCCGGGTACTGACTCAGTCGGTGCGGCTGATCCGTCCGGTCTCGGTGTTGATTGCAAAGCGGGCGATGACATCGCCATGGGCGGTGACGAAGGCGAAGCTCACGGTGTGGTCGGCATTCGGTGTCACGTCACCGACCTGCCATTGATGCTGGCCGTGGCGCAGCAGGATCGCCTCGCCGATGATCTTCACGTCGTCCGGCGTGAGGGCAAGATCGGCCGGGCGGTGAAAGAGGCCCCAGGCGCGGAGCCGATGGAACAGGGCCTTGTGTATGTTGCCGCCGTGCATCCAGCCCCGCGGCCCGGGACCATGCGCGCTGCCGTGCATCCACATCGGCATGCCGGGCATCGGCATCGCCGCAGCGGGAGGAGGCGGCGCGGGCGGATTGGCCTGGGTCTGAGCCGAGGCCAGGGATGAGAGGGTGAGCGCGCCTGCCGCCACGACAGATGCGGCAGCGAGAGCGGCAAGGGTGAGCTTACGCATGGGCTACTCCTGAAACCATGTCGGAGGCTTGACTATGCAGCAGGGTTGGCGCACGCGATTTGATTTAGTGCAACGGAGTGCAACGCTCCCTGCCGGCTCGGGTTGCGGGGCGCTATTCTCGCATCCGATGGAAACGCCGCAGCACATCCTGATCGTGGACGACGACCGGGAGATCCGCGAGCTTCTGGCGCGGTTCCTGGAGCGCAGCCGATTCCGGGTCACTGCCGTCAGGGACGCGCGCGACGCGCGCCGGGCCTGGCCGCACGCGCATTTCCACCTGGTCGTGCTGGATCTGATGCTGCCCGGGGAAAGCGGGCTCGAGTTCGCGCGCTGGATGCGCGGCCAATCGGATGTGCCGATCATCATGTTGACCGCAATGGGCGAGGAGACCGACCGGATCGTCGGGCTGGAGCTGGGCGCGGACGACTATGTTGCCAAGCCGTTCAATCCGCGCGAGCTTCTGGCGCGCATCCGGGCGGTGCTGCGCCGCGCCGGCGAGCCGGCGCCGCGCCGCGAATCGGCCGGAGCGGCGGCACTCAGCTTCTCCGGCTGGACGCTCGAGCCGGCGCGGCGGCGGCTGCTGAACCCCGACGGTGTCGAGGTTCCGCTGACGGGCGGCGAATATGACCTGCTGCTGGCGCTGGTGGAACGGGCGAACCGGGTGCTGACGCGCGACATGCTGCTCGATCTCCTGCGCGGCCGCCAGGCCGGCCCGTTCGATCGCGCGATCGACGTCGCCATCAGCCGGTTGCGGCGCAAGCTCGACGACGATGGCCGCCGCGCCCAGCTCATCAAGACGGTGCGCGGCGGCGGCTACGTGCTGGCCACTTCGGTCGAGCGCCGCTGAGACAGATGACGCTCTGGCCGAGGAGCCTGGCGGCGCGCACGGCCGTGGTGCTGCTGGCGGCGCTGATCGCCGTGCAGGTGGCGGGGCTCACGATCGACGCGATGGAACGGCGCGACCTGCAGCGGCTCGGCCAGATCCGCGATGTTTCGATCCGCCTCGCGACACTCTATCGCAGGGTCGTCATCACCCAGGCGGGACGTCGCGGGCGCGTGCTGGCGGCGATCCCGGAGCCGCCTGGAGTTCGCGCGGCGATCGCGCGCTGGCCGCCGCTCATCATCGACGGCGGGCTGCCGCTTTCGCCCGAGCACCTGGCCCGGGCGATCAGGGTGGCGATGCATCTGGTGCCGATGCCGCAGTCGCAGCGGCCGCCCGAGATCATCATCCGGGGAGGATTCGGCGCCGGGCGGCTTCTGGTTGGCATGCGGCTGCCCGAGCCGGCTAGCTGGCTCACCGTTTCGGTGCGGCTGCCGCCGCCGCAGCCATGGCATTCCCCGGCGTTTCTGGCCGCCTTCGCGCTGATGACCGTGGTGGCTGCCCTGCTCACCATCTGGGCGGTGCGCCGCCTGACCCGGCCGCTGCGCACGCTTGCCGCCGCCGCCGAGAGGCTGGGCCGCGATGTCAATGCGCCGCCTCTCTCGGAAGAAGGGCCGAGCGAAATCGCGACTGCCGCGACTGCCTTCAACACCATGGCCGCGCGCATCCGGCGATTTGTCGAGGATCGCACGTTTCTGCTGACGGCGATGGGCCATGACCTGCGCACGCCGATCACGCGCCTCAAGCTGCGTGCCGAGTTCATCGAGGATGAGGACCAGCGGCTGAAAATCCTGGCCGATCTCGAGGAGATCGAGGTGATGGTCAACGCGACCCTCGATTTCGGCCGGGACGCCACGGCGAGGGAGCCGGCGGCGCCGATCGACCTCGCGCTCCTGTGCCAGACCGTGCTCGACGAGGCGGCGGATGTGCGGCCGGAGGCCGCCGATGCTCTTACCTATTCGGGGCCGGCGCACTGCACGGCCCGGGCACGCATCGGTGCCCTGAAGCGGGCGCTCGGCAATCTCGTGAACAATGCCCTCGCCTACGGCGGAGCGGCACGCCTGACGCTGGTTCCCCCGGAGGCGAGCCAGAAAGGCAGCCTGGCGCGGATCGAGATCGAAGATGACGGGCCCGGCATTCCGCCCGCTGATCTCGAACGGGTGTTCCAACCTTTCCAGCGCCTGGAAGGAAGCCGAAACAGGGAGACCGGCGGCACCGGGCTCGGTCTGCCGATCGCGCGCGACATTATGCGTGCGCATGGCGGGGACGTGACGCTTGCCAACCGCCCGGGCGGCGGCACGAAGGCGGTCGTAACGTTGCCGGTATAGAGCGGGCGGGCCGCTTGCCGGTCGACCGGCGGCGGGCGGGGCTGGTATCCTGTTCCCGGGGCAGAGAACGAACCTCAGGGGAGAGTGCATGACGACCGCGCCGGGCGCTCAGCTGCGGAGAGGGCGGAGGATCCGCCGGGCGATCCTGGTCGTGATCGCGATCGTGATCCTGCTTCCGCTGGCAGCGATCGCGGTGTTCGTCGCCCGCTTCGACCCGAACGCCTACAAGCCCGAGATTGCCGCCGCGGTCGAGCGCGCGACGGGGCGCGCGTTGCGCCTGAAGGGGCCGCTCTCGCTCGGGATTTCGCTGGTGCCGACGATCTCGGCCGCGAACGTCGCGCTTGCCAACCCGCCCGGCTTCTCACGGCCCGAAATGGCAAGCCTCGCCAAGCTGGACGCGAAGGTTGCGCTGATACCGCTGCTCTCCGGCCGGATCGAGATCCGGAGCCTGGTCCTGGTCCGGCCCGACATCGCTCTCGAAATCAACCGCGATGGGCAGAGCAACCTTGCTTTCGCCCCCTCCGCCAACGCCGCCGGGGCCACTTCGCCGGCACCACCGCCGGCGCCCAGCGCCGGCGCCCAAGGCGCGGGAAAGCCGGTGACGATCGAGGTGCGGGCTTTCGCCATCGAGGACGGTACGCTTTCCTGGCAGGACGATCGAAGCGGCCGGCACGGGGTGCTGCGGCTGCACTCGTTCCTGGCCACCTCCGGGGGCGCCAGCACACCGCTTACGGTGGCAGGGGAGGCGACCTATGGCGGCATTCCCCTCACCTTGAAGGGCAATAGCGGTCCGCTGGCGCGGCTTGCCACCGCCGGGGCGGGCCCGGCCTGGCCAGTCGAGCTCACGATCGCCGCGGGGCCCGCTGTGCTGACGGTGGCCGGGAGTGTCGCGGATCCGGCGGCCGCGCGCGGTTATCACTTCGAGGTTCACGCCACTCTGCCGGCACTGGAAGAGCTGGCGCCGCTCCTGCCCGGAATGCGGCTTCCGGCGCTGCACGGAGTCGTGGTGACGGCCGATCTCGCCGACGCCGGCATTGACCACCCCACTGGCCACCCCACTGGCCACCCCGAAGTGAGCGATCTCTCCCTTGCTGCCGGCGCCTCGGACCTTGCGTCTGTTCGACCCGGACTGAAGCTGGCTTCGCTCTCGCTGGTGGCGCCGCGGCTCGGGCAGCCCTGCAAGCTTGCCCTTGCCGGCACGTTCGGCGCGGCAGCGTTCGATCTGGAGGCAACGCTTGGCCCTCTCGCATCGCTGCTGCCGCCCGGCTTTGCACCGCCGCCTCCGGCGACGCCCTGGCCGATCGCCATCCGGGCCAGGGCGGCAGGCGCGGTTCTCTCGCTTTCGGGAACGGTGGCGCAGCCGATGCAGCTTGCCGGCGCCAATCTCGCGGCCTCGGTGCAAATCCCCGAACTCGCCAAACTCGATCCGTTCGCCGGCATGAATTTGCCCCCGCTCTCGCAGATCACCTTTTCCGGGCAGATTGCCGACGCGGAGAGCGGCTGGCGGCAGTGGGTGCGGCTTTCGGCACTTTCGCTGACGCTGCCGCAAGGCGATCTTGCCGGCGATGCGAGCGTCAGCCTGGCCGGGGCGCGGCCAGCCCTGACGGCGGCGCTGACTTCGAAACGGCTCGATCTCGATCAGCTGCGCAAGGCGCTGGCGACGATGCCTGCGGCCGGGCACGCCGGCGCGGCACAGGCCCCGCCCGCAACGCCGCCAGCGCCGCATGTGGCGCGCCTCATTCCGGACACGCCACTTCCGTTCGCGATGCTGAAGGCGGCCGACGCCGATCTCAGCTTCGCTGTCGGCAAGCTGATCGTGGATGGCGAGTCCTATGCCAACGTGGACGGCAAACTTTCGCTCAAGGATGGCAAGCTCGTGCTGGCGCCATTTGCGGCCGATGCACCGGGTGGGCACGTGGCGCTCACTGCATCGGCGGACGGTGCGGCGGCGGCGCCGCCGGTGACGCTCACGCTCGATGCCCCGGCGCTGGCGCTCTCGCCGCTCCTGACCTCCTTCGGGCTGCCCGGCGGGGCCAGCGGAACGCTTGCCGTGCGGGCCGATCTCGAGGGCGCGGGCAATTCGCCGCACGCGATCGCCGCCGGGCTCGGGGGCCGGCTCGGGGTGGCGATGGCGGGCGGCAGCGTGGACAACAGCGTGCTGGCCGACCTGTTCGGCCCGGTGCTGCGGACCGCGCGCGTGCCGCCGGCACTCCTGGGCAGGGGGACGAGCGAGGTGCGTTGCCTGGCGCTTCGGATCGATGCGACAGGCGGAACGGCGACGTTGCAGGCGGGACTGCTGGAGATGACCCGGCTCACGCTCACGGCCAGCGGCAGCCTGGCGCTCGGGCCGGAAACGCTGGCGCTGCAGGCGGCGCCAACAGTGCAGTATCAGAACAATTCGCTCAGCCTCCCGGTCCGGATAGGCGGCACGTTCCTGGCGCCGAAGGTAACGCCGGAAGCATCCGGGGCCGCTCGCTCGGCGGCCGGTGTGGCCGGCAATCTGATCAATCCGCAGAGCGGGCTTGGGCGCTTCCTGAGCGCGCTCAGGGGCGGCAACGCGCCGGCCCAGCCGGATTGCGCGCCGGAGCTGGCACTGGCGCGTTTCGGTGCGCCCGGCCCGGCAGCGCCGCCCGAGGCAAGCGCGCCGGCCGCCCCGCATTCCGCCACTGCTCCGGCCACGCCGGCGAACCCGCTCAACCTGCTGCGGGGCCTTTTTCACTGATGAAAACGAGCCGGCGGGCCTGGCGGGAAGCGCGGGCGGTGGCGGTCGAGGGAGGTTTTGCGGTAGAGCTCGATGAGCGGGCGATCCGGCTTTCGGATGGCAGGGCGCTGGTTGTTGCCACGCGCCCGCTCGCCGATGCGGTCGCACGGGAATGGACAAGCCGGGCGGTCGGCGAAATGATCGGACCGCAAGACATTCCGCTGACCCGGATTGCCGGAACCGCGCAGGCACACATTGCTCCCGATCCGCAGCCGACGATCGCCGCGCTCAGCGCCTTCGGCGCGACCGATCTCATCTGCTATCGCGCCGTGAGACCCGAGGCGCTGGTGCGAAGAGAGGAGAGGCTCTGGCAGCCCTGGATCGATTGGGCACGAAGGGAGCTGGGCGCGGAACTGCGAGTCACGACCGGCGTGATGCCGGTGGCCCAGGATCCCGTGCCGCTGGCCGCCCTCTCGCGCGCCGTGGCGTCGTGCGACGTTCCGGCGCTGGCGGCGCTCGGCGGAATCGTGCCGGCACTCGGCAGCCTGGTGCTCGGGTTGGCCGTCGTGCGTGAGCTGATCAGCGCGCCGGAGGCGGCGGCCGCCGCCTTTGCGGAGGAGATTTTCCAGGCCGAATGCTGGGGGGAAGACAGGGTGGCGGCGGCACGCAGGGCGGATATCACGGCCGACATTGCCGTTGCCGCGCAATTCGTTTCGCTTGCACGAGCATGAACGCGCGGCGCCTCTTCATTGCCGGGATGGTGCAGGGAGTTGGCTATCGCGACTGGATGGTGGTGCGGGCGCGGGCGCTCGGGCTCGACGGATGGGTGCGCAACCTCGCGGACGGGCGCGTCGAGGCGCTGCTCTCGGGCCCGGAAGCGATCATCGAGGAGATGCTGCGCGCCTGCCGCCGCGGCCCGCCCGGGGCGGTGGTCGAGCGCATCGTGGAGGAATGGGCGGAGGTGCCGGAAGGCCGCGGCTTCTTCCGCCGTTAAGCGATATCCCCGAAAACGTCGGGCCAGGCGGCGATCAGCGCCCGATCGAGTTCGGCCGTAGAGGCTGCCATGCCGCGTTCGGCGAGGCTGGTGACGCCATGCGCGCGGATGCCGCACGGCACGATGCCATCGAAGTGCGAGAGATCCGGGGCCCGATTGATCGCCACCCCGTGCGAGCTGACCCAGCGGCTGACGTGCACGCCGATGGCCGCGATTTTCTCTTCCCTGCCGCCGTCGACAACCCAGAGCCCGACGCGATCCGCCCGCCGCTCTGCGGCGAGGCCGAGCCCGGCGAACGCCTGGATCAGCCACTCCTCGATTCCATGCACGAAGGCCCGCACATCCTGCGCGGCAACCGTGCCGTGCCGCCGGCGGAGATCCAGCATCAGGTAGGCAATGCGCTGACCCGGTCCGTGATAGGTCCATTGCCCGCCGCGGCGGGTCTGGAAGACCGGGAACCGGCCCGGATCGATCAGGTCCTCGGGGCGGGCGGAGGTTCCGGCGGTGTAGAGGGGGGGATGTTCGAGAAGCCAGACGAGTTCGCCCGCCGAACCGTTGCGAATAGCCTCCACCCTCGCCTGCATTCTGGCCATCGCCTCGGGATAGGGGACGAGGCCGCCGGCGGCCTCGAAGGCAGGGCCGGCCGAGATTGAAGGGTCAAGAGGCATCGGCTATATCCCGAGCCGCCTGGCGCGGGCGGTCGTGGCGGAATGGTAGACGCGCAAGCTTGAGGTGCTTGTGGGGGAAACCCCGTGGAAGTTCGAGTCTTCTCGACCGCACCAGCCCGCCGATCCCTCTCCTGCCCGTCCCTTGCCGGCCCGCGGTCCGAGGGCCGATCCTTCCGTGCGGCGGAAGGAGGCGGACCGTGGACGATGCCATCAGCAAGGAAGCGCTCGATTACCATCGGCTGCCGCGCCCGGGAAAGCTCACCATCGAGCCGACCAAGCGCATGGCGACGCAGCACGACCTGGCGCTTGCCTATTCGCCCGGGGTCGCCGCGGCATCGCTTGCGATCGCCGCCGATCCCGCCGCCGCGCACGATTTCACGGTCAGGAGCAACCTTGTCGCGGTGATCTCGAACGGCACGGCGGTGCTGGGCCTCGGCAATATCGGCCCGCTGGCCGCCAAGCCGGTGATGGAGGGCAAGGCCGTTTTGTTCAAGAAATTCGCTGGTATCGACGTCTTCGATATCGAGGTCGATGCCGCCGACCCCGACCGTTTCATCGAGGTGGTGGCAAGCCTGGAGCCGAGCTTCGGGGCGATCAACCTGGAGGACATCAAGGCACCGGAGTGTTTTCGGATCGAAACGACACTGCAGCGGCGGATGCAGATTCCCGTGTTCCATGACGATCAGCACGGCACCGCGATTACGGTGGCCGCCGCCATCCGCAACGGCCTCCTGCTCCAGGAAAAGCGGCTCGAGGATGCGAGACTGGTCAGTTCCGGCGCCGGGGCCGCCGCGCTGGCCTCGATCGATCTCCTGGTTGCCATGGGGCTGAGGCCCGAGAATGTCACGCTGACGGATATCAAGGGGGTCGTCTATGCCGGGCGGCCCGGCCTCGAGGCGGAGAATCTGGCGCGCTACGCGCAGGAAACGAAAGCGCGGCGGCTCGAGGAAGTGCTGGACGGCGCGGACATCTTCCTCGGCCTTTCGGCACCGAGGGTGCTCCAGGCGGAGTGGCTCGGGCGGTTGGCGCCGCGCCCGCTCATCCTGGCACTGGCCAACCCCGATCCGGAGATCATGCCGGAGCAGGTGCGTGCGGCGCGGCCGGATGCGATCATGGCAACCGGCCGTTCGGACTATCCGAACCAGGTCAACAACGTGCTCTGCTTCCCCTTCATCTTCCGCGGTGCGCTCGATGTCGGCGCCCGCACCATCGATCAGGGCATGCAGATCGCGGCGGTGGAGGCGCTGGCAGGACTTGCCCGGATGGAGGCGAGCGAGGTCGTCGTTGCCGCCTATGGCGGTGCCGCGCCGGTGTTCGGGCCCGACTACATCATTCCGAAGCCGTTCGATCCGCGCCTGATCCTGGAGATTGCGCCGGCCGTCGCCAGGGCGGCGATGCAGAGCGGCGTTGCGCGGCGACCGCTCGCCGATGCCGTGCGCTACCGCGAAGACCTCGAGCGCTTCGCATTCCGCTCCGGCGCCTTGATGCATCCCGTGTTCGAGACGGCGCGGCGGACGCCGAAGCGCGTCGCCTATGCCGAGGGCGAAGACGAGCGCGTGTTGCGCGCGGTGCAGAGCGTGCTCGACCAGGGGATCGCGATTCCGCTGCTGGTCGGCAGGCGCGCGGCGATCGCGGCGCGCGCACAGGAACTCGGGCTCAGGCTCCGCCTCGACGAGAATGTCGAGATCTTCGATCCCGCCCAGGACCAGGCAACGATAGAAGCCATGCTGCCGCACTACCAGTCGCTGGTCGGCAGAAGGGGCATCCCGCCGGCGGATGCGGCGTTGCGCATTCGCCGCATCAACACCGTCGCGGCGGCGATGCTGCTCAACACGGGCCGGGTGGATGCGGCGATCTGCGGCGGCACCGGGGAGTGGTGGCGGCACATGCAGCACGCATTGCCGCTGGTGCCCCGCCTTCCGGAGACGACGCGGGTCTATGCGCTTTCGGTGCTGATCCTGCGCAACGGCTCGCTCTTCTTTTGCGATACGCAGATGGTACCCGATCCGACGGCAGAGCAGGTCGCGGAGATGACGCTCCTGGCGGCGGCCGCGGTGCGCGGGTTCGGCATCGTGCCGAAGGCGGCGCTGCTGTCGCATTCGAGCTTCGGCGGCTCGCGCTCCGATTCGGCACGCAAGATGCGGGCGGCACTCGCCCTGATCCGCACCCGCGCCCCGGATCTCGAGATCGATGGAGAAATGCAGGCCGATGCCGCGCTTTCAGAGGCGATCCGCAGCCGCGTCGTCAGGGACTCGAAGCTCTCCGGGATCGCCAATCTCCTGGTGATGCCGAACCTGGATTCCGCCAACATCGCGTTCAACCTGCTCAAGGCGGCGGCCGAGGGCCTCACCATCGGCCCGCTCCTGCTCGGGCTCGCCAAGCCGCTGCACGTGATGGTGCCGAGCGTCACGGCGCGCGGGATCGTCAACGTCAGCGCGCTTGCCGTGCGCGCGGTGCAGGATCTGGCGAAGGACGCCGTGGCGGCCTGACGGTGCCGGCCGATCCGCGCGGATTGCCGGCGCCGGGTGGTGGCGGGCGGCGAGCAGCCGATGCTGCGCTCCGAGCCTGCGTTTCGCTCCCGATCCGGGTGCCCCGGGCCGTCCCCTCCCGGCGGCGGAGAGCCGCGATGTGGCCATCCACCAATCTTCCAAAGATGATAGGTTTGTTTCTCATATTTGTAATAATGTAGGATAATATTCTAATTCATATTCTCCCATTGCATTGACAAGAAAAATTCTTCTCTAGTTCCTGGTGCGAGTCTCGGCCGGGAGGCGCGGGGGCTGCCGGGGGTGATCCCCGCCGCGCCACCGCCGGCCGTTCAGGGGAATCGACCGATGGACGGAATGAAGTGGAGCCGCGATGACGGACATCTGATCGCCATGCTCGAGGACTCGGTGCGCGGCATGAGTCCCGAAGAGATCCTGGAATGTGCCGTCGGGCGCCTCTTTCCCGGACGGATCGCCCTGGTTTCGTCCTTCGGCGCCGAATCGGCCGTGCTGCTGCACCTTCTGACGCAGGTCGATCGCGCGACGCCGGTGATCTTCCTCGATACGGGCAAGCACTTCCCGGAGACGCTCTCCTACCGGGATCGGCTGGTAGCCCGGTTCGGGCTGACCGACGTGCGCTCCGTTACTCCCGATGCAAGCGAGGTGGCGACCGCGGATTCGGATGGCGCGCTCCATGCGCGCGACGCCGATGCCTGCTGCTCACTCCGCAAGATCTCGCCGCTCGATCGGGCGCTCGCGGCGTTTGCTGCCTGGATCACCGGACGCAAGCGTTTCCAGGGACGGACGCGGGCCGCGCTTCGGGTATTCGAGGAAGACGATCGCGGGCGCATCAAGGTCAATCCGCTCGCCGGGCAAAGCGCCGCCGAGATTGCCGCCCGCTTCGCCCGGTTCCGCCTGCCGGCGCATCCTTTGACGGCACTGGGTTATCGCTCGATCGGCTGCCTCCCCTGCACGCGCCCGGCTCTCGATGGTGAGGATGGACGTGCCGGACGCTGGGCGGGAAGCGGCAAGATCGAGTGCGGCATTCATCTCGGCCGATACCGGCGAGGGGCCGAACAACCGAGGTGAACGGGGCGGACGGCAGATGGTGCAAGCTTGTGGCCACGCCACGGATTCAGACCATCACATCGCCGCCGTTGGGATTGAGTGTCGCGCCGAGATAATAGCCACCCTCGTCGGATGCGAGCAGCAGTGCGGTCGGTGCGATTTCGTCGACCGTCGCGGGGCGGTGCAAGGGGATTTCCGCAAGCTTCCGCTGGCGCCACTCTTCCGGGATGTTGCGAAAGAGATCGGTGTCCACCGGGCCCGGGGCAATGGCGTTCACGGTGACGTTGTGTTCCGCCACCTCGTAGGCAAGCGAACGGGTGAAGCCGATGATCGCCGCCTTGGCGGCGGCGTAATGGGCCATTTCGGCGGCGCCCTTGTGCGCGAGCTGGGAACTCATGTTGATGATTCTCCCGCGGCGCCGGCGGAGCATCCCCGGCAGCACGGCGCGTGTGCACAGGAACGCACCTCTGAGATGGATCCGGATCATCTCGTCCCACATCTCCGTCGGCATATCGACCACGCGTGAGGTGGTGTCGATACCCGCGTTGTTGACGAGGATATCGACATCGCCGAGTTCCTGTGCCACGCTTTGAAAGCCCGCCGCGACTTCATTCTCGTCGCCGACATCGACGCGGACCGCAATCGCGCTTCGTCCAAGCGCGCGAATGTCGGCGGTGGTCGCCTCTGCGGCGCTTACATCGCGATCGACAACGGCGATATTGGCCCCCTCTCGCGCGAAGAGAAGCGCGATCGCCCGGCCAATTCCGCGCCCGCCACCGGTGATGGCTGCATTGTTTCCTGTGAGCTTTGCCATGTCTTTCCTGCCTAGACCGTATGTTCGTAGGCGGGCGGGTGGCTCGTCGCTGCGGTATGTGACGAGCGAGGGTTGGGCTGGATAGGCCAGCACAGAGCCTCCCACATAGCGAGGACGAGCCGTGCGGCAGAATAGCGAAGTTTTTATTGGGTTGGATACGTCGAAAGTGAAGATTTCTGTGGCCGTGGCCGAGGGAGGACGTGGCG
>JASHOF010000027.1 GCA_030041255.1 Acetobacteraceae bacterium | reverse complement strand
AAGCCCCTTGAGCGCATCGCGCGCCCGCCGCAGCGCCGCCGACCCTTGAACCCTGAGCCGCTCCTTCTCCCAATCCCCAGGCTGGAAGCGGAGCTCGGAATCGAGAGGCTCCGCGGTGATGATGTCGCATAGCGCCGTCGTCGGCCCGACCGCGACCCGCGCCTCCTCCATCGCGTGCCTTGCCGCATCCACATCCTTGAGCGACGCATCCGCAAGCCGCGCGAGGAGCAGCAATGGCTGTCGCGCCGGCCCCAGCAGATTCTCCGCATCGACCGGGAAAAGGCTCGTTGCGTCGCGCTCGAACCGCCGCGCGATATCCTGAATTGTCCCGATCCCGACCAGGGCATTCCCACGCACGAGGTTGTGCTCCAGCATCGTGAGCGGCAGCCCCGGTACGAAGGTGTGGATCCAGATCGAAAGCCGCGCCAGCTCGACCGCCAGCGGATTGAGATCGACCCCATAGACGCACCGCCGCGCGATCAGCCGCCGCAAAAGCTGCGCATCTTCGATCGGAACCACGCCCGCCTCGGGCCCGAGTTGCTGCTCGGCCGCCGCCCGCAAATCCGCAAGCTCCCGGCGAACTCCCGGCAAAGGGCGCCGGCCGAGATAATCCGCAAAGCGCCTCTCGATCCGGTCGATCGCCGCGACCAGGAAATGCCCCGACCCCATCGCGATATCCGCGACCCGGAAATCGAACAGCGCCTCCGTCGCATCCGCCTCATCGAGGGCATCCAGCCGCCGCACATGCTCATCGAGCGCCGGCTCGAGCGCCCGGTCGAGCAGGTGCTCGACCGCGAAGCTCTTGGTGAAATAGCTCCCGCTCGACTTCCGCGCCCCCGACCGGTCGTGCAGATAGATCGCCCCCGCCGCAATCTCGACCGGCTGTTGTCCCCTTCGCGGCACGTAACTGCCCTTGGCGTCGAGCGCGAGATCGATATCCGCGACGGACAGTTCGGATTGCAGCAGCCCCTCGTAGATGGTCCCGAACTCGCGCACCCCGAGCGCCCGGAAATCGACCGGCCCGAGCGGCCCTTCCGGCGTTTCGATCAGAAGGAGGCTCTCGAGCGCAGGTTCGAACGCCGCATCGGGAAGCACGATCTTCGCGAGCCCTGCCCCCGCCGGCGAAACGCTCCGCTCCGTGCTGAAAAGCCCGCCGTCGTACGCGGGCACGCTCCATTCCCGGTTGCCCGCTTCCACCGCCCGGAAAAGCCGCGCCACCTCCTGCCAATGGTCGCCGCCATTGCCGGGCGGAATGAGCTTGCGCTTCGCCTCCGCCAGCTCCTCTGCCTTCTGCTTCAGCGAACGCCGCCGGTACGCCTCGTTCCCGCGATAGGGCAGGAGGTCCCGATCTTCCGCATACGCAATGAAGAGCAGCCGGAACAGCGCCGTGAGCGCCATCCGGTAGGTGAGATCGAGATCCTCTGCACCCGGATCGGGAAGATGCCTTGCCGCCGCGATCGCCGTCGCCAGGCGCGGCACCACCTCGCCATAAATGCGCTCCCGCAACCGCACGGCCAGATCGCCGGCGAACCGTGCCGAAGCCTCCAGCAGCCCGGCCACCATCCCGCCCGGCTGCAATGCCTCGGCCGAGAACAGCATCCAGAGATAGCCGAGATGCCGGTCCGAAAGAATCGAGGTCTGCACCTCGACATAGGTCTCCGTCCGCCCGCGCCGCCCGACCCCGGTCCCGACTGCCGTCGGGTAGAGCCGCATCCGGTCCCCTTGCAGCACCACCACCCAGGGCAGGTTTTCCTCGTCCGCCTTTCTGAGCGCATAGGAAACCGGCGAAAGACTGTTGAATCGCGCCGTGCCCGCCTCTGGAATTTCGCCCGGATCCAGGAGCACCGCGAGCGCGGCCCGCCGCTCGCCGCCGCGCAGCAGCAGCGTCAAATTGTCCAACCGCTCGACCTTGAAGCCGAGCCCGGCCAGAAGATCGCCTCCTCGCCGTGCCGCAACGCGCCGCGCATTGGTTTCTGCTGCCCTCCATTCGGGCCGGCGCGGCGCATCCGCCGTCAAGGCGTGAAGCGCGAACAGGCCCTCATTCCGGAGGCCCGGCACCTCGGTGTCGAGCGAAGGCAGCGCTTGGCCGACAAAGGCCAGCGCCGCATGACGATCCGGCTGCTCGAGCGCGGCCCGGCAGAGCCGCTCCGCCTGTCCGCGGTCGATATCGAACCGCACCGGCGGATCTTCGCCCGCCGGCCCGCAAATCGCCCCCTGCTCGTGATAGAGCGCAACCAGCAGGACCGGCGACGCCCGCCCCCCTCGCCGCGCCCTCCACGTCGCCTGCAACGCCCCCGCCGCCGGCCGCACCGCAGCGGCGAACGTCACGACCTCGATCGCGTTCCGCCCCTTCCCGAGGTAGAGCGCGATCGGCTTGAGCCCCGACGCCGGCGCCGCCGTCAACGGCCGCGCCACGCGATCCGCCAGGAATTCGCCTGAAGCGCTAACGACTTTCCTCCACACCCCGCCCGGCTATGTCGGCCCTTATCCGAGCACGGCCAGGGCGAAGCCGTCCCATCCCTTGACGCCGACCGTTTGAATGGCGGTCGCACTCAGCCGCGGCTCTCCGGCCAAAAGATCGAAGAAGCGCCTGACGCCCCGGGCATTCGGACCGGCGCCGTCCGGCGCCAGGATGCTCCCTTCGCGCACGACATTGTCGCCAACGATCACCGAGCCCGGGCGTCCCAGCCGGATCGCCCAGGCGAGGTAGTCGGGATTGTTCGCCTTGTCCGCATCGATGAAGAAGAGATCGAAGGGCCCGATCCCTTCTCTTTCCAGCGCCGGCAGGGTCTCCAGCGCCAGTCCCTCCCTCAGATCGATTCGCGCCGCGAGCCCGGCCCGGGCAAAGTTTGCCCGGGCCACGGCGGCATGGCGGCGGTCGGCCTCCAGCGTCACCACCATCCCCTCCGCAGGCAGGGCGCGCGCCAGCCAGATCGTCGAGTAGCCACCGAGGGTGCCGATCTCGAGGATTTGGCGAGCGCCCGCGATCCGGGCCAGGAGGTAGAGGAACTTGCCCTGCAGCGGCGAGACATCGATGGCCGGCAGTCCCGCCGCCGCATTGGCTGCCAGCACGGCAGCCAGGGCGTCATCGGGCGGCATCAGCCGGTCGGCAAAATAGTCATCGACCGCGTTCCATTGCTCCTGGGTCACGAGCGCCTCGTTGCTGCCGCGGCGCTCGGGAAAACCCGCCGCAACGCGACTTCCGGCCGGTGTTCATGACCGGCGAAGCGCACCGGCATGGAACCCGACGCCCCTACCCGGCCGGCTCGGCAATCGGCTCGGAGGCGGTCGCCGCAGCCGGCCGCCGATCGACCCCGATGGCCGCGAACGGCGCCCAGAAGAAGGGCTGGGCGAGCGCCGCCGGCAAGGATTTTCCCGCGTTGTCCAGCATCCCGAGTTCCGCCGTGCGCAACGCGGCCGCGATGCTGCCGCCGTTGCGGTAGGCAGCGAGCGTCGAGGCAACGAGATAGGCAGCGGCCTGGTCGTTCACCGACCAGTGCGTCACCATCAGCGAGCGGGCACCGGCGAAGAAGAAGGCGCGGGCCAGCCCGGAGAGGCTTTCCCCCGCCGTCCTGCCACCGGCACCGCCGGTGTTGCAGGCCGAAAGGATCACCACGTTAGCATCGAGGTTGAGCTGCATGATGTCCGACGAGGTCAGCAGCGCATCCGCCGCGCTCTTCGCACCCGCCGGAGCCGAAGTGACGATGGCAGGCTCACTCTGGCAGGTAAGGTCCGTCGGCAGGATCGCGTGGGTTGCGAAGTGCAGCACCCGCACGTCGGAAAGCTCGGCCCGTGTCACCGCCGGAACCGTGAAATTGCGCCCCAGCAGTTGATCGTCCGGGGAAGCGCCGAGCAGTTCGCGCGCCGCCGTCAGTTCACGCATGGCAGAGGGCAGCGGGGGCAGCTCGGAAAAGAGCTGCGCGCTGTCTTTGCACGTCGTGCCGGGGAAGGTCTGTTCAGCCTGCGCCAGGCTGACCGGGACGAAGTCGCCGAAGCCGAACCATGGCACGCTCGTGCGGGTGGTTTCGGGGATGCGCGCGAGCGAGACGAAATTGGCCGCCGCCGGCACGTGGGTAATGACGAATTTCCGCAACAACCAGGGAGCGGCGGCGAGATCGCCCGGGCTCGCGGGAGCAGTCAGCAGGAGGCCGAAGGGTATCGCCAGCAACGGCCCCGATGGCGCGACGACGAGCGTATGAGCGCCGGCAAGATCGGGGGCGAGCCGGCCCAGCGTATCGGCATAGATCTGGTAGGCGGCCTTGGTGTCGAAGATCGGCAACTGGCCCTGCTCGTCGGGCTCGATGCTGGTGCGAAGCGTCTCCACGAGCTTGCCCATCGCCGCCTCGCCCGCTGCCACCGGGGCGGCGCCGATCCGGCCATTCGCCAGCACGAACACGTACCCGCCGGTCGGGTCGAGCGCGATCTCGGCGAACGCCTCACCGGGGGCGAGGGCGCCAAACACCTCTTTCGCCGTGACCACCTGCTGCACGAGCTGGCCGTAATTGGGCGCCGCCGCCTGCAAGGTCTGGTCGGCCTCGGCCAGGCGCGCGCGCGCCGCAGAAATTTGCTTCTCGAGTTCCGCCGGGCTGGTGGTGATCGCGGGTTGGTTGAGCGCGTTCGGGTTCTGCTGCTGCGCAGCCAGAATATCGCGCTCCCGATAGAGGTCGGAGAGCGCATTGGCCGCATCCTGCTTGTCGCGGATGGCGCCCGCCACTTTCGGGTCCTTGGCATTCACCGCCAGCCGTGCCGCCGCCTCGGCGATCTGGCGGCTGGTGATGCTGCCCTGGCCGAGTTGCGACGCCTCGAACATTTCTCCGAACAGGGCATCGCGCCTGGCGGGCTCGCGCTCGGCCGCATTGGCATACACGGCCAGGCAGGGTGCGATCAGCTCCGGCCGGGTGCCGCTATTGAGGGCTTCCAGCAGGCTGACCGCGCTCCGACATACGCCGAGCGCCGCATCCTTGCGGCCCTGTCGGGCCAGCGCCGCGGCCTGCAGGAGCTCGGTCTCCGCCACCGGCGCGGTATTGGGCAAGGAAAGATTGAAATCGCCGGCCGAGCGCGCCAGGAGCGAGGCAGCTTCGGCCTGCCGGTCCCCGGAAGAGGCGGCGGCACCGGCGGTGCGCGCCAGGCGCGCCGAGAGAATCGGCATCGTCATGCCGTTGGCTGTGGCCAGCTCTTCGGCGGATTGCACCATCGCGGCACTTTCCGCATCCCGCCCCAGCAGCCTCAGAGCCACCGCCTCGTAACGGCGGGTCTCGATCACGCCGAGCAGCGCCGACTGGATAATGGGATTGATCAGCAGGGTATCGGCGGAAAGGCGCGAGGTCAGGTTGCTGGCCAGCGCACCACCAAAATCGAGCCCGAGACTTGCGAATCGGCTTGCACTCTCCGGCTCCGGCTGGGCGTTCAATACCGCCGGCGGCACCAATGCGGTATAGGAGGCTTCCGCCTGCCCGAGCAGCTTCAGCGCCTCCTCGTTCTTCCCCTGGTTCAAGGCGTTGAGCCCCTCGGCATGCAGAAGCCGGGCCCCGGCGGCCGGATCGGCGGCGTTGGGCGCGAGCACGGCGGCGCGCGCGAACAGCCGCTCGGCCTGCGCGAACTGCCCCTGGTTGGAAAGCTGGAGCGCGAGCAGCGTGAGCGCCGTCACGGTGTTCGGGTTGTTCGCACCGAGCGCCTTTTCCTGCAACGCGAGCGCCGCGCGGAAGGCCTGTTCGGCGGCGGCAAAACTTTCCGCCAGGTTGGCCCGCGTGCCGGCAGCCATCAGCGCCTGGTACTGCCCGATGTCCCCCGAGCTGAAGGCCTGGGCCGCGAGCCGCCGCGCCATCAGTGCTTCCGCACCCGAGGTCTCCGCCCCGGCAGCCGTCTCCACTGAGACGGTGCCGGAAAGAACGCCGACCGCGCGCTCGATCACCGGCAATGCCGGGCCCACCCCGTCGGCGTACCAGGCCGAACCGCCGGCCAGCGCCACCAGCGCCACTTGCGGCCAGCCACCCATCCGCCGCGTGCAGGAGAGCAGCACCGCCGGCGCGCCGCCCGCGATGGTGGTCGATTCAGGCGCGCCACAGGCGAACCGGGTGTCGATCCCGGCGCGCCATGCGCTGCCGGTTGCCAGGTGCGTCAGGTCAGCCGTGCTCGCCGCCGGGCCTTGCGTCACCTCACCGCTCGGCTGGTCCCAGGTGCCGCAATAGATCGCAACGGACTGCGCACCGCCGGCGCCGCCCGCCGGCTGGCTGGTACAGGTCTCGCCCGCGGTGTTCTTGCCGAGAACCGCGGCCCCCTGAGCGCGACCCTCCGCCGGCGAGCCTTGCTCGTAGGCGGAGGGCGGCGGCACCGCACACCCGGCCAGGAAGGCGAGGAAA
This sequence comes from Acetobacteraceae bacterium, assembly GCA_030041255.1. Lineage (GTDB taxonomy): Bacteria > Pseudomonadota > Alphaproteobacteria > Acetobacterales > Acetobacteraceae > JAKAWQ01. The sequence continues at coordinate 18,595 of JASHOF010000027.1, read as the reverse complement.
AGAAGGAGGAAGAGCCTCTGCATGGCTAATAGTCCTGTGCGGCCACGTTGGGCAGCAGAAGGTCGATTTCACGCTGGGTCGGCGGCGCGCCGACGATCGCGATGTTCGACAGAGGATTGCCCTGCGGTACCTGTTCCGGCGCGATGAAGATGCAATTGACCGACATCAGCGGGCAAGAGTTCAGGCGGTAGTGCGGGCTCTGGAACGGACTGATCGTCGCCTTGCTGGAGGCGACGAGGCCGGAGAGGTTCGCAACCATGCCCTCGAGCGTGGAGCTGCCGAGATTGCCGATCACGATCAGCGCGCCGAGGTCGATCGTGCCGACCGCGGTGCCGGCGCCGGTATCGAGAATCAGCGTCGTGTTCGGCGCCACCAGGTCCGCGAAGCTGATCACCCCCCCTGCCGGGTTGAGCTGAATGCGAACCGTGTTCGTCCCGCCCGCGGGATCGATCGTCGTGCGGCCAAGCTCGAGGAACCTTCCGCCGGCTGTCGTCACGCTGAAGAAGCTGCCCGGGCGCGCGGGGACGGTGGCCGACTGTTCGGCGACAGGAAGCCCGAGCGTGGTGATCGTCGCGTGCGAAAGCACGATGCTGCCGGGCGCCGTGATCGCAAAATAATTCGCATTCAGCGGCCCCGTGATCGCAAGCGGGAGCGAATCCGTCAAGGTGAAAGAACCGGCGGCAACGCTGAACGGCCCAAGCGTGGTGACGCTGGCACTGCCCGCCGGAGCGTCCGGCCCGAACTGGGCAAGACCGACGGCACTGCCCTCGAGCAGGCCGGCGACGACGACCCCGCTAGGTTCGGTGATGCTTCCCCCCGCGGTGACGCTGAGGGTGCCGACATTGGTCGAACCGGTGAAGCTGATGGCAGCGGGATCGCTGATGCCGAGGAACGCGGCGGTAACCGGCCCCGCCACCGCGAGCGGCGCGGAATCGGCCAGAAGGAACGTTCCCGGCGTGCTGAACGAACCAAGCGTGTCGATGGTGTTGGTTGCCGTGAGCGCAGCACTCGCTGCCGCCCCGGCCAGGCTTCCGGCCGAGATCGCCCCGCCTGGCTCGCTGATCGGCCCGCCCGCGGAAAGCGTTGCGCTGCCGCTCGAGACCAGCCCGGCGAGCACAAGGCTGCCGGTGGAGGCAAGGCTCGCCGAACCGGCCGAGATCGGCCCGTTGACCGTCAGCGTCGGCTCGTCGGCGTTGAAGAGGAACGACCCGTCGCTGCTGAAAACCCCGAGCACCGGCACCTGATTGGCGCCGCCGAGGCTCGCCGATGCCGAGCTTCCGGAAAGGCTCGCGGCATCGATGGCCCCGTCGGGCTCGGTGATGGCACCACTGACGGTGAGGAAAACCGGCCCGCTGCTTGTCAGCACCCCCGCCCCGGCGGCGCCGCCGATCGCCAGGTTGCCGTTCACCACGAGGTTGATCGGATCCCCGGCGACGGGACCCGTGACAGCGAGATTTTCCCCGTCCGTCAGGTCGAACGCACCGGCGCTGAACGAGCCGAGGTCGGCAATCCGGTTCGCGGTGGCGCCGAGCGTGACACTGCCCGCACTGCCGGCCAGGGTGCCGGCGGTGATCGCCCCGGCCGTGGTTTCGCCGAGGAGCTTGGCCGTCGTCTCGAAGAGCGAGCCCCCGGCGACGAGGAGCGCGGTGGCCGGGCCGGCATCGAGCAGGCCGGCTACGGGCAGGTCTCCCGCATTGTCGAACGTGAAGCCGCCCGGTGCGGTGAAGTTGCTGAGTTCGCCGATGGTGTTGATGTTGGCAAAGCTGGCCGCGCTCGCCGCGCCGGTCAGCGCGCCGCCGCTCACCGTGCCGCCGGGAATCTCGTCGATGGCGCCGCCGACTTTCAGGACCATCGGCGCCGACGAGGTGGTGACGAGGCCGCCAATGGCGAGGCCGGTCGCGGTCGTGATGGTGAGGCCGCCCGGGGCACCGATCGCGCCGAGCGAAGAGATCGCGTTCGCGGCATTGGCAAAATCGATCATCCCGGCGCTGCCGGCCAACGTTCCGGCCGCGAGAACACCGCCGGCGTTCTCAACCAGATCGCCGCTCACGGTGAAAGCGGCCTCGGCATTTCCGGCGCTCACCGGGCCGCTCAGCGTGAGTGCCTCCAGATCCGTCAGGCTGAAACCGCCCGGAACGATGAAGTTGGCAAGTACCTCGATCCTGTTCGCCCCGCCGAGTGCCGCCGAGGCGAGCGTTCCGGAGAGATTGGCCGCGGTGATGCTGCCCGCGGGCTCCGAAACCGCCGCCCCGCCCGTCAGCACCACGTCCGCCGTGCCGGCATCGAGCAGGCCGAGCAGGGCCAGGCTTCCGGTGTCGGCCAGGCTGAAACCGCCGAGGGCGGTGAAGTTGCCGAGAGAAGCGAGCGTATTGCTGTTCGTCAAGTTGGCCACCCCCGCCGCGCCGGCGCTGGTGCCGAAACCGGCAAAGCCGAGAAGCGCGCCGCCGACCAGCGCCCCGCCTTCCATCTCGGCGATGCTGCCGCCAGCCGTCAGATCGATCGCGCCGGCGCCGGTATCGACCACCCCGGAAATGGCCAGTCCGTTCGCAACGGCAAGCGCAAGGCCACCCGGCGCACTGAATTGACCGAGCGTGCCGACTGCATTGGCGCTGTTCGAGAGAGAGACCCCGGCGGCGCTGCCCTCGATCAGGCCCGCGGTCAGCACGCCGGCGCCGGCTTCCAGGAGGCTCGCACCATTGATCGCGAAGCTCGCGGAAGCGTCGCCGATATCCACCGCGCCACTGATGGTCAGCGCTTCCTCGTTCGTCAGGCTGAGCCCGCCATGGGCCGTAAGCGCGGCGATATCGGAGATATCGTTTGCCCCGCCGAGCGTGGCGGCGGCGAGGCTGCCGGAAAGGAGGCCGGCCGTGATGCTGCCATCGTCCTCGACCGCGCTGCCGCTGCTCGTCAGCAGCACGGTGGCGTCGCCGGCATAGAGATTGCCGGCGATGAAGAAACCCGCCGGATTGTCGAGCGTGAAGCCGCCGGGCGCTGCGATGGCGCCGAGCGTGCCGATGCTGTTGGCCTCGGAGAGCACGATCGGCCCGGCGGCATCGGCGTCGAGTGTTCCGGCGGTGATGGTTCCCGCGGGTGGCCCGGCTTCTTCCTGGATGCTGCCCGACACGCTGGCGAGATCGGCGGTCGCTGCGCCGGCGTCGAGCGGCCCGGCGAGCAGCAGGTCGCCGGCGTTGGTGAACGTGAAGCCGCCCAGGGCCGTGAAGCTGCCGAGCGAGGCGAGCGTGTTGGCGCTCCCGAACGAGGCCATGCCGGCAGCTACCGTGAGGCTGCCGCCACCGGCGAAGCCCGAGAGCGTGGCCCCAGGCGCGCTGAGGGCACCGTATTCGGTAATCGCATTGCCGCTGTCCAGCACGAGGCTCGTCACCGCGCTCGGAACGCTGACCAGGTTGACATTGGGGGGAAGGCCGAAGGGACTGCCGACGAGAATCGGGCCGGCGCTCGCGGAGCCGATTTCGAGCGTCGCGGCCGAAACGAGCGAAAGGTCGGTGCTATTGATCGAGAGCGCACCCACGGTCTCGAGTCCGAACGGGTTGAGCGCGATCGCCTGGCCGGCGCTGGTCGGCGCCAGTTTCACGGTTCCGCCCGGTGCGCTCAGGGATCCCGAGATCTGCAGCCCGTCCGTCGTGAGCGCGATCGTCTGTCCCGTAGGAACGCTGACCACGCCCGTGACCGAGAGCGTCTGCCCGCCAAGCTCCGTGAGGCTAAAGCCAGCTTCGGAAGTGAAAACGCCGAGTGTCGCGACACTGTTGGCATTGTCGAGCGTCACGCTGGAGGCGCTGCCCGAGAGAACGCCCGAGGTGATGGTGCCGATGCCGCTCTCGATGAGGCTGCCGCCGTTGATGACCAGGCTGACGGGTGCGGTGCCTGCGCTCAGCGCGCCGGTGATGGCGAGCGCCTGTTGATCGGTCAGGCTGAACCCGCTCGAGGCGGCAAAGGCGCCGAGCGCACCGATCTCGTTCGCATTGGCAAGCGTCGCGGTTGCCGCGCTGCCCGCGAGCGTGCCGGCCTCGATGCTGCCGGCAAGCGAGCCCGTTTGCTCGATGATCGCGAAGCCCGGATCGTTCAGTTGTACGCTGCCGCTGCTACCGGCGGTGAGCAGGCCGGCGAGCGTCAGGTCCTCCGTGTCCATTAGGCTGAACCCGCCGGTCGCCATGATGGCGCCCAGCGTGCCGATGCCGTTGTCGCCGATCAGGCTCGCACTCTGAACGTTGGCCGTGAGCGTGCCGACACCGAGGCTGTCGGCGGTCGTGGCCTCGGAAACAGCACCGCTGCTCAAGAGATCGAGGTCGGTCGTGGCCGGCAGGGCAATGCTGCCGCTGACCGTGATGGCTCCGCCATTGTCGGTCCCGACGAGAACGTTTGAGACGACAACGGTTCCGGCGCTGATCGCCGCGGTGTTCTGGGTCGCGTCGCCAAGCGAGAAGGTTCCAAGCTGGGCGCTGGCAAGGCCGGTAGTCACATCGAGCGCAAGGCCCGGCGTGGCGGGGGCAAGCGTGACCGTTGCGCCGGCGGCAGAGAGCGACCCGCTCGACCCGATCGCGATGCCATCTGCCGTCAGCGCCAGCGCTTGGCTGCCCGACACGCTGACGACACCCGTGACCAGGAGGTTCTGGCCGGTTGCTTCCGCCAGGGCAAATCCGCCCTCCGAGGCGGCAAAGGCACCCAGCGTGCCAACGTTATTGGCGTCGGCAAACGTTGCGGATGCAGCGCTGCCGGTCAATGTGCCGGCGACGATGCGGCCACCCGATTCGGTGATCGCGAAGCCCGGATCGTTCAGTTGTACGCTGCCGCTGCTACCGGCGGTGAGCAGGCCGGCGAGCGTCAGGTTCTGCGTGTCCATCAGGCTGAACCCGCCGGTCGCCATGATGGCACCGAGCGTGCCGATGCCGTTGTCGCCGATCAGGCTCGCACTGTGAACGTTGGCCGTGAGCGTGCCGACACCGAGGCTGTCGGCGGTCGTGGCCTCGGAAACAGCGCCGCTGCTCAGGAGATCGAGGTCGGTCGTGGCCGGCAGGGCAATGCTGCCGCTGACCGTGATGGCTCCGCCATGGCCGGCCTCGACCAGAAGGTTTGAGACCACAACGGTTCCGGCTCCGATCGCCGCGGTGTTCTGGGTCGCGTCGCCGAGCGAGAAGGTTCCAGGCTGGGCACTGGCGAGGCCGGTGGTCAGCTCGAGCGCGAGGCCCGGCGTGGCGGGGGCAAGCGTGACCGTCGCGCCGGCGGCAGAGAGCGACCCGCCGTCGCCGATCGCAATCCCGTCCGCGGTGAGCGCAATCGTATTGCCGTTCGGAACGCTCACCAATCCCGACACGAGCAGCGACTGCCCGCCTGCCTCCGCGAGCGAGAACCCACCCGACGATGTGGTGAAGCCGCCGAGGGTTGTGATGCTGTTGCCCTGGGTCAGCGTCGCGGAGCCGACCTCCCCGATCAGTTCGCCGACGCTGAGCGCGCTGTTTTCGGTAACACTCGATTCCGCACCGGTGACCAGATCAAGCGTCCCGATCGCTATCGTCGGAATGTCGAGCGTGATCGATCCGCCTCCCAGCGTTCCGATCTGCAGCACGTCGGCGCTGATCCCGTCGAGGTCGCCGCTGGTCAGGACCAGGGTGTTGGGGGCAGAGGTGCTCGTCTGGGCCAGTTCGATGGCATCGGTGGCCGTCGCCGGCGCGAGCTGCACGATCCCGCCCGTGCCCAGCGCGACGAGCGAGCCGGTGATCGCAAGCGAATCCGCTTCGATCGCCAGATTGCCGGTGGCCTGGACCGATCCGGTAACCGTGAGCGCCGAGCCGTCGGTGAGATTGAAGGTCGATGTCCCGGCATTGTAGCTACCGAGCGTCCCGACGTTGTTGCTGCCCGTAAAGCTCGCGCCGGTGCTCGAGCCCGAGAGCGTCGTCGCGGCAATCGATCCAAATGCATCGTTCGCAGGACCGGTGGTGGTGATGGAAACGGACGACGGCGGAGGGCTGCCGCCGATGCTGCCGTCGATGATGACCCCGCCTGTCCCCGCGACCAGGCTTACATTCCCTCCCGGCGCGGCCAGCGAGGCGCCGCTCCCGATCATCAGCGATGGGCCCGCAGTGATCGCCAGATTGTCGGTGGCCTGGACCGATCCGCTAACCGTGAGCGCCGAACCGTCGGTGAGATTGAAGGTCGATGTCCCGGCATTGTAGCTGCCGAGCGTCCCGACGTTGTTGCTGCCCGTAAAGCTCGCGCCCACGCTCGAGCCCGAGAGCGTCGTCGCGGCAATCGATCCAAATGCATCGTTCGCAGGACCGGTGGTGGTGATGGAAACGGTAGTGCCGCTGATGCTGCCGGGAGTGGAATCCGTGCCGGTGCTGATGATAATCCCGCCGCTGCCGGCGCTGAGGCTGAGGTTTCCGCCCGCCTGCACCGTTCCCTGCACGATCAGCGTGCCCAACGGATTGCGCAGGGAGGTGGCCGAGGAGGCCGCATCGATCTCGATGTTCCCGGTCGCCGAGACGACGACGCCGGGATCGATGGTCACGTTGTTGCCGGCCTGGAGCGTGAGCGACTGGGTGCCATTATCATTATTGAGCGTGAAGCTGGCCTCGATCTCGAGGTCGTTGGTCGCCTGTAACGTGACGTTGCCGGTCAGCTTGGTAATCGCCGCCACGTCGACGGTGTCGGTCGAGCCCGCGGTGGTCGTTCCAGAACTGAAGGCAACGCCGCTGAGCGGCGTGGTCGTGACGTCGCCGTCGTTCGCTCCGTTGGTCGCTACGATGGTCAAATTGTACGGGTCGAGCAGGATGCCGCCGGTGGCGCCGAGCGGCGCGCTGGTATCGACACGCCCGTCGAGCGTGAGATTCTCTCCCGAAATCTCGACGCTGCCACCATTGCCGCCGAAGCGGCCGCCCCGCGCCTGGATCGTCCCCGACATCGCGGTGTCGCCGAGACTGAGCACGGTGACCCGCCCGCCGTCGCCATCATCCGTGGCACTGGCCGCGATCCGCGCGCCCGGTGCGATGCTCACCGAGTTCGCCGTGAGCGTGGCCGCCGTGCCGGGCCCGCCGCGGGCGCGCGCAAGCGTGGTGCCGATGGCAACCGTCCCGCCACCGGCGGACCCGGAGGCGTCCACCGCCGCACTCCCGGTTAGCGTGACGCTGCCGGTGGCATCGAGCACGATCGCCCCGCCCGACGTTCCGGGCGCCTTGCCTTCGGCGAGCAGCGTGCCCGGGATGCGGATCGCCCCGCCGATGCCCGTGATCGCGATCGTTCCGCTATGCGTGCCAACGCTGTTCGCGGCAATCGTGCCGCCGGCGTCGACCAGATCCTGCACCAGGCCATCGACCTGGCTGGCGGTCAGCTCCACCGAGCCGCCGCTTGCGATGATCGTGCCGGTGTTGGTGACCAGCGCCGTGGCCCTCGCCCCGTTCGCCAGCCGGGTGGCGTGCGCCTCGGGCGTCACGTCGAGCGAAACCAGCCCGTCCCCATAAAGGTCGAGCGTTTCGGCCGCTGCCCCGCCCGCCAGGATGACCTGCCCGAGCTTCGCGGTGATCACGCCCGAATTCACCACCTCCGGAGCGACCAGCGCCGCCAGCCCCGCGCTCTTCACGGTGATCTGGCCTGCATTGGCGATCCGGGCTCCCGGCTTCGGCGGAATGTCGAATTGCATCCGCCCGGCCATGAAATTGCGGTTGGTAATGCCGGGGGCCGAGACGAGCACGCTCGCGGCATTCACCTCCGAGCCCTGGACGAAGACGACGCCCGCCGGATTCGTGATCACGATGCCGCCATTCGCCTGGATATGTCCCGCGATCTGCGAAGGGTCGGCTGCCATCACGCGGTTGAGAGTGACCGCGTTCGCCGACGGCTGGACGAAATCCACCGTTGCCGCAGAGCCGACATCGAAGCTTTGCCAGTTGACGGCCGCGCGAGCCGAGCTTTGCGTGACGGTGGTGGTTGTCGGGGTGGCAGCGATGCGCGCGGAGCCGGCCACTACCGCGCCGCCCGCCGGCTGCGTATCGGGCGCGAGTTGGCCGCGCGCCGGCAGCGCGAACAGGGTGACGACGGCGGCGGTCAGGGCGGTCGTGACAAAGAGAGCGCCACGGTCACGCCGGAATGCGCCAATCAGCCGAGCGTTCTCACCGCGGCGCGGCCGGTCCATCCATCCCTTCCCCCGAGCCCCCGGCAACCGCGTGCCTCCCCCGGCCGCCGGTTTTGGCGATGTCACATTTACTTCACGGGTTCATTTTATAGGGCACTTGGGGCAGCGCGCGAAGGCTCGCCGATCAACTTTCGAGTTCACTATCCCAGTAGAGATAGTCGCGCCAGCTTTCGTGAAGATAGTTCGGCGCAAAGGCACGGCCCCGCTCTTGTAACTCCCAGGTTGTCGGGCGGCGCGGCATTTCGCGCGGATAGATGCGGCACTCCCGCGGCAGGCGCGAGCCCTTCCGCAAGTTGCAGGTGCCGCAGGCGGTGACGACGTTCTCCCACACCGTCCGGCCGCCGCGCGAGCGCGGCACCACGTGATCGAAGGTGAGGTCCGGCGCCGGATAGCGGCGATTGCAATACTGGCAGGTGAAGCTGTCTCGCAGGAAGACGTTGAACCGCGTGAAGGCCGGTCGCCGGGAAGTCGGGATATAGTCCTTCAGCGCGATCACGCTGGGCAGGCGAATGGCAACCGACGGGGAGTGCACCTCCACGTCGTATTCGCTCAACACCGCAACCCGCTCCAGGAACACCGCCCTGACCGCATCCTGCCAAGCCCAGAGCGACAGCGGGAAATAGGAAAGAGGGCGGAAATCCGCGTTGAGTACCAGGGCGGGGAAATGGTGGCCACCGTCCGGCAATCCCGGCTCCTACCGGCGTGCCGCGGAGCGGAGGGGATGCTGGCGGAAACCCCTGTCGCCTGCGAAAATTTGTGCAGTGCCCATGGCGAATCCGCTTATTGCAGAGCCGCCGCCGCCCGGCAAGCCGTGCCCTTCCGGCGTGCTCGGCTGACGCCGTCAGGCGGCGAAAGCGCGCTGCAGGTAAAGTGCCCCGAGTGAGAGGCCGGCATCGTCGATGCCGTGGCCAAGGCCGGGGCGGAAATGCGCTTCGACAGCAATCCCCTCCGCCTTCAGCGCCCGTTCGGCGTCGCGCGAGAGGGAGGCAGGAAGCACCTCGTCCGCTTCGCCGTGCACCAGCAGGACCGGGGCGCTGTTGCGGCGTTCCAGAGCCAGCGTTTCAGGCGCGATCAGTGCCCCGGAATAGGCCAGGATGGCGCGCGGGCCGGGCGCGCGGCGGAGCCCGGCAAAGAGCGCCGTCATCGCGCCCTGGCTGAAACCCATCAGCGCATATTCGGTGGCCGGCAAAGCCAGCCTGGCCAGCTCGGAATCGATGAAGAGATCGAGTTTTTCCCGCGCCCGTCGCACCCCTGCGGTGAGCGTCGCGGGCGAACGGTCGGCGATATGGAACCATTGCCGCCCGGGGGGCGCGAGCGGATAAGGTTCGGGCGCATTCGGCGCCGCGAAGCCGGCGCCAGGAAGGGCTGCCGACCAATATGGCGCGAGATCGATCAGGTCGTAGCCATCCGCGCCGATGCCGTGGCAGAGCACGACGAGTTGCTCCGCTTTCCGCCCGTCCTTCGGTCCGTAGCGCGGCCCGTCGAGCGGCGCTTTCCCCTCGGCGATCGATGATGGATCAGCCGCCATCGGCGAGCGAGCGCGCTTTGCCGCTCCCGGCCCCCTCCGGCGTCAGGCAGCGGCGGAGGAACTGTTTGCCGGCTTGCACCACTGCCCCATCGATGCCATGGCCGAGTTGCGGCGCGTACATCGTCTGCACGCGAAAGTGCAGCGCCCGCAAGGCCTTCTCGGCATCACGCGAATAGAAGGCCGGAACGACCCGGTCTTCGAGCCCGTGCACCAGCATCACGGGCAGCGGGCCGGTCATTTCCGCCTCCAGGGAATGGGGCGCGATCAACGCCCCGGCGTAACAGAGAATCGCCCGCGGCGGGGGTCGGCGCCTGAGGCCGGTGAAGAGCGCGGTCATCGCACCCTGGCTGTAGCCGACCAGGGCGCACGCCTCGCGGCCGAGGCCAGCTTCGTCCAGTTCCGCATCGATCAGGGCATCCAGCGCCTCGGCAGCGCCGCGCACGCCCGCTTCGAGCGCCGCCGGCGAGCGGTCGCGGGCGTCGAACCAGAGCCGCCCGTCGCTCGCCTCGGCATATTCGGGCCCGTTCGGCGCCACGAACAGAGTTGCCGGCAGCAGCGTGGCAAGCTGCGGGGCGATCTGGATGATGCCGTCGGCGGTTGAGCCCATGCCGTGACAGAGGAAAACGATGTTCTCGACCGCCGGGCCCTTCGCCGGACCCCAGCGCATGGTGCTGAGCAGCGGCGCCGCCGGCGCCGGCTCTGTCTCCGCTGTTTCGACCGGGGTCGGAGGTTCGGCGGGCGGTGCCGGCGGCTCGGGCAATGGCGGCTCGGGCAATGAAAGCCTTGGCTCGGATCGATAGGTCGCCTCGGGCGCGGCTTCCGGCTCCTTTCCGGTGCGGTTGAAGATCCGGGTGAACAGCCGTGCCATGCCACACTCCCGCACCCGCCCGGCGAGGCCCGAGCCTGACCGGAGTATCGTCGGGGACGAGGTCTCATGTCCATCGTTACCCGTTTTGCCCCCAGCCCGACCGGGCTGCTGCACCTTGGCCACGCCCACGCCGCACTGTTCGCGTGGCTGCGGGCACGGGCGGCCGGCGGGCGGTTCCTGCTCAGGATCGAGGATCTCGATTCGGCACGCTGCCGCCCCGAATACGGATCGGCGATCCTCGACGATCTCACCTGGCTTGGCCTCGACTGGGACGGCGAGGTCCGGGTGCAGTCCACGCATCTCGATGCCTACCGGGCGGCGCTTTCCAGCCTCCAGGCGCGCGGCCTCGTCTACCCGTGCTTCTGCACGCGCGCGGCGATCCGGGCCGAAATCGCCGCCGCCCCCGCCGCCCCGCACGACTGGCCGACCGGCGCCCCCGATGCCGCGCCCCGCTATCCCGGGACCTGCCGCCACCTCCGTCCTCGGGAACGGAAGGCCCGTCTCGAGGCGGGCGAAAGCCATGCCCTCCGCCTCGACATGGCCAAGGCGATCCGCCTCGCCGGGCCGCTGACCTGCATCGAAGGGGACCGTCAGATTGCCTGCGATCCGGCGCCGTTCGGGGACGTCGTGCTCGGCCGGAAGGACAGTCCCGCGAGCTACCATCTCTCGGCCACGCACGACGACGCGCTGCAGGGCGTGACCCTCGTGACCCGCGGGGAAGATCTGCGCGCCGCGACCGCCGTGCACCGGCTTCTGCAGGCGCTCTTCGCCTGGCCGGAGCCCGCCTACCAGCATCATCCGCTGCTCCGCAATGCCGCCGGCCGGCGGCTCTCCAAGCGCGACGGCGCATCGAGCCTGCGCGCGTTGCGCGCCGCCGGGGAAAGCCCGGCCGCCGTGCGTGCCATGGCGGGTATGCCGGATTGAGGGGCGCCGACGGTTGCCGCAACTGCAGCCGGACGATAGGGTACCAGGGCGATTTCCCACCCTTCTGCAACGCCCGTCCGGATCTCCGATGCACCTTACCGCAGCGCGGCTCGATCGGATCAACCCGAGCCAGACTATCGCGATCAGCACCAAGGCCCGCGCCCTCAAGGCGGCCGGCCGCGACGTGATCAGCCTTTCCGCCGGCGAACCCGACTTCGATACCCCGGACAACGTGAAACAGGCGGCGATTCGCGCGATCGAAGCCGGCGAAACGAAATACACCGATGTCGCCGGAACACCCGCGCTCCGCCAGGCGGTCGCGGCAAAATTCCGCCGCGACAGCGGGCTCGATTACCAGCCCGAGGAGATCATCATCTCGACCGGTGGCAAGCAGGTGATTTTCAACGCCATGCTGGCAACGATCGGCCCCGGCGACGAGGCCGTCATCCCGACCCCTTGCTGGGTCAGCTATCCGGACATCGTTGCTCTCGCCGAGGGCAAGCCCGTGCTCGTGCCGTGCGGCCAGAATTCCGGCTTCAAGCTGCGCGCCGCCGACCTCGAGGCGGCGATCACGCCGAAGACAAGGTGGTTCATCCTCAACAACCCGTGCAACCCGACCGGTGCAGCCTATTCCGATACCGATCTGAAGCCGCTCTGCGAGGTGCTGCTCCGCCATCCGGATGTCTGGATCTTTGCCGACGATATCTATGAAAAACTCGTCTATGACGGCTTCCGCGTGGCCAGCGTCCTCGAAGTCGAACCGCGGCTCAAAGCCCGCACCGTCACCATGAACGGCTGCAGCAAGTCCTACGCGATGACGGGCTGGCGCATCGGCTTCGCCGGCGCCCCGGTTCCGCTCATCAAGGCGATGGACAAGCTGCAAAGCCAGTCCACCGCCAATCCGTCCTCGATCAGCCAGGCTGCTGCCGTCGAGGCCCTGAACGGACCGCAGGATTCGGTTTCCCGCATGGTCAAGGTCTACAACGAACGGCGGGACCTCGTCGTTTCGATGTTGAACAGGGCGGCGGGAATCACCTGCCACAAGCCCGAAGGCGCCTTCTACGTCTATCCTGCGATTCATGGATGCATCGGCAAAATGAGCCCGGGCGGGGCGAAAATTGCCGATGACGAAAGCTTCGCAACCGCGCTCCTCGAAGAAGCAGGCGTCGCGGTGGTGCATGGTGCAGCCTTCATGTATCCGGGTCATTTCCGCGTGAGCTATGCGACCTCGACCGCGCTTCTGCGTGAAGCCTGCACGCGCATCCAGCATTTCTGCCAGGGCCTTTCCTGAGCCCTGGCATGCCCGCTCTTGCAGAGAGGCTGGGCGCCGCGCCGGTTGCGGCAACCACCACGATGGCGATGCGCGCGCGGGCGCTGAAGGAGGCGGGCGCGAAGGTGATCTCGCTCGCGGTCGGCGAGCCGGATTTTCCCACCCCCCCGCACGCCATCGAAGCCGCCCATCGCGCCGCCCTGGCCGGAGAGACGAAATACCCCCCGCACGACGGAACGCCCGCACTCAAGGAAGCGGTGCGCCGGAAATTCCGCCGCGAGAACGGGCTCGACTTCGCGCCCGACCAGATCATGGTCGGCAACGGCAGCAAGCAGGTTCTCTACGACACGATCATGGCGACCGTCGGTCCCGGCGATGAGGTCGTCATTCCGCAGCCCTGCTGGTCCGCCTACCCGCTGATGACGAGACTCGCCGAAGGCGTGCCGGTCGGGGTGAACTGCCCGGAGAACAACGGTTTCCGGCTCAGGCCGGAAGATCTCGAAGCGGCGATCACACCGAAAACCAGGCTCGTCGTGCTCAACCTGCCGAACAACCCGACCGGCGCCGCCTGCACCCGGGCCGAACTCGAGGAGCTTGCCGGGGTGATCCGTCGCCACCCGGAGATCTGGGTCGCGACGGACGACATGTACGAGCATCTCGTCTATGACGATGCGTTCGAGCTCGCGAGCTTCGCTGCCGTTGCACCCGACCTCGCCGATCGCATCGTCACGGTGAGCGGCGTCTCCAAGACTTACGCCATGACCGGCTGGCGCGTCGGCTTCGCGGGCGGGCCGCGCCCGCTGATCAAGGCGATGGTGAACATCCAGGGCCAGGCCACCGCCGGGGTTTCCACGATTGGCCAGGCCGCCGCCGCCGCCGCGCTCGACGGTCCGCAGGAGCAGGTGGCGGAGCGCCGCGCGATCTACCGCCGGCGGCGGGATCTCGTGGTACGCCTGCTGAACGCGGCCCCGGGCCTCGTCTGCCGCCGGCCGGAGGGGGCATTCTACGTCTATCCGAATGTCGGCGGCTGCCTCGGCCGCACCAGTGCCGGCGGGCGCAGGTTGCAAACCGACCGGGAGTTCGCCGAGGCGCTTCTCGAAGAGGCGCACGTGGCCGTGGTGCATGGCTCCGGCTTCGGCATGAGCCCCTATGTGCGCGTCAGCTACGCAACCGACACGGCATCGCTCACCGAGGCCTGCACGCGCATCGCCGCCTTCACCGCAGCCCTCACCTGAGGGGCGCTCGTCACGGCCGCCCGGGTGCCGCCACCCCGCCACGGCAGGACCGCGTCCGCACCCCGACAAACCCTCTCCTTCTTGGAGAGGATGGCTGAGCGGGCACCGAGAAGGATGCGTAAAACGCGCCGATTCGGTCTATAGTAGGAGGAGGAGACTCGCCGCCCCGCCGGGCGGCAGCGGTGTGCCGGCCAGGGGCGGCCGGCGCGCCGCAGGCGTCGCCCCACGGAAACGAACGAACCTGTGAGCGAAGAGAGGGATTGGGAGATTCCGCGCGAGCTGCAGCCGGATCCGGGCGATTACTCGTTCGATCTGAACCGCGCCCTCGGATCCGTGGTCGGGCTCAGCTCCACTATACCGCCCGACGCCTTCACCGCCACGACGCTCGGCACGGAACGCATGGGCAGCGGTGTGGTGATTCGCGAGGACGGCCTGGTTTTGACCATCGGCTACCTGATCACCGAGGCCGAGCAGGTCTGGCTTCGCTCGCTGACCAGCCGCCCCACCCCGGGACACGCACTTGCCTACGACCAGGAAACCGGGTTTGGCCTCGTGCAGGCACTCGGGCGCCTCGGGTTGCCCAGCCTGTCACTCGGACGGTCCGATGCGCTCAGGATGGGCGATGCGGTGGTGGTGGCCTCGGGCGGCGGGCGGCAGCACGCCATCGCGAGCAAAGTGGTCGCCCGGCAGGAATTTGCGGGTTACTGGGAATACCTGCTCGACGACGCGATCTTCACGGCGCCTGCACACCCATTCTGGGGCGGCGCCGCGCTGATCGGCAGCGAGGGCAAGCTCCTGGGTATCGGCTCGCTGCTCGTGCAGCGCGGCGATGCCCAGGGAAGACGCCTCGACATCAACATGTGCGTGCCGATCGATCACCTGACGCCGATCCTGAACGACCTCCTGACCTACGGGCGCGTCAACAAGCCGAGCCGGCCATGGCTCGGAATGTTCGCTGCCGAACAGGAGGACGGAATCATCGTCGTCGGTCTCGCCAAGGGCGGACCGGCAGAGAAAGCGGGCGTCCAGGTGGGCGACCGCGTGATCGCCGTCGGCACGGAAGAAAGCGGCGATCTCGCCACCCTCTGGCAGAACGTGTGGTCGGCGGGCACCGCAGGCGCCGAGGTTCGCCTCAGCCTCCTGCGCGACGAAATCACCACCACGGTTGCCATCCGCTCGGCGGACCGCGCCCAGTTCCTCCGCACCCCGACCCTGCATTGATCGGCCTCCGCCCGGCAAAGCTCCCCGGGGAGGAGCGGGAGGAAGTCTCCTCGCCCGGGGAACCGTCACACGCCGCAACCTCTGCCGAGGCGGGCGAATTCCGTTCAGTCGCCCCGCTCGGCGTGCCGGCGGGCAGCGAACTCCGGAGAATAAATGAGGCCGATTTCCGACCGGCTGAGGCCGATATCGGCAAGCTCCCGGTCGGAAAGCCGGCTCAGTTCGGCCATCACCCGCCGCCGGCGGAAATGCTCACGAAGCCGCATGGCGCCAGCACCAACGATCCGATGCAGTACACCCGCCCGGGCCGGAACCTCCCCTCGGGAGAGGCGGTTGCCCGGGAACCGGGAAAACAGGTCCCCCTCGAAGGTGGGTGAGGCTCCCCGGAGGTAGAACGCAGTCATGGCAACGATATCCCTTTCGTCAACGAGCCGGCGCCAGCCGGGTCCTTCCGGATGCCGGCGCCCCGGCTTTGTCGCACTGCACAATATGGACGCCCCGATGGCCTTCGCACATGCGGGAAGACCCTCAATCAGCCATGCAATAAAAGCATGATCTTAGTCACAGCTATGTCAGGATTTTGACATGAGCGCCTGCTCGCAGCATGGCGCTCACGCCGCCCGGCTTGCCGGGCTGCGGGCCCTTCTGGCGCGCCGGAACCTCGCCGGCTGCCTCGTGCCGCGTTCGGACGAGCATCTCGGCGAGTACGTCCCCCCCGCGGCGGAGCGGCTGGCGTGGCTGAGCGGCTTCACCGGCAGCGCCGGGCTCGCGGTCGTGCTGGCCGACCGCGCGGTTCTCTTCACCGATGGGCGCTACATGCTGCAAGCGGCGGCCGAAACCGATCCGTCCTTGTGGGAGCGGCGGCACGGCCAGGAAGAGCCGCCCGAGCGATGGCTCGCCCAGGCCGCACCGGGCGCCAGGATCGGCTATGACCCGATGCTGATCAGCGGCTCCGCCCTCGCCCGCTTCGCTTCGGCCGGGCTGGAGATGGTGCCCTTTGCCGCCGCCGGGAATGCCGGTCCCGGCGCGGAGCGGAATCCCATCGACCTTCTCTGGGCCGACCGGCCGGCACCTCCGCTCGCCATCTGCCGGCCACATCCGCTCGCCTTCGCCGGCGAGGAGTCCGAGGCCAAGCGGGCCCGCCTCGGTGCCGCTCTCGCTGCCGGCGGCGAGGATGCCGCCGTGCTCTCCGATCCGGCCTCGATCAACTGGCTCCTCAATATCCGCGGGCGGGACCTCGCATTCACCCCGGTCGCGCTCGGCTTTGCCCTGCTGTTCTCGGATGGCCGCCTCAGCCTGTTCATGGCGGAAGAGAAAGTGCCCCCCGAGACGTTGGCCTGGCTTGGGCCGGCGGTCACCGTGGCTCCCCCATCGGCGCTCGGCAATGCGCTGGCGGCGCTGTCCGGCCGACGCGTGCGGGTCGATCCGGCGGGGACAGCGGTGTGGTTTGCAGACACCCTCACCGCTTCCGGTGCCGCGGTCAGCGCCGGGCCCGATCCATGCCGGCTCCCCAAGGCGTGCAAGAACGAAACCGAGCAGGCCGGGGCCCGGGCGGCCCAGCTTCGCGACGCTGCCGCGCTGGTGCGCTTCCTCGCCTGGTTCGCGGAGGCCGGAGGCAGCGGGAAAGAAACCGAATGCTCGGCCGCGGCGCGCCTCCTGGCGTTCCGTCGCGCCCTGTCCGGCTTTGCCGGCGAGAGCTTCCCCGCCATCTCCGCCGCCGGGGAGCACGGCGCGATCATCCATTACCGGGCAAGCCCCGCGAGCAATCGCCCGATCCGCGCCAATGAGGTCTATCTCATCGACTCCGGCGCCCAGTTCCCGGAAGGGACGACTGACGTCACCCGCACCGTCTGGACCGGCCCCGCCGAGCCCGCCCCTGAACTCGCCGAGCGCTTCACCCGTGTACTGGCCGGGCATATCGCGCTCGCCACCCTGCGCTTCCCGGAGGGCACCACCGGACCCGCCCTCGATGCCCTCGCCCGCCGGCCGCTCTGGGACCGAGGCCTCGACTATGACCACGGCACCGGGCATGGCGTGGGCAGCTTCCTTTCGGTCCACGAGGGTCCGGCCGGCATCTCCCGCCACGCCGAGGCGGTCCCGCTTGAGGCCGGCATGATTCTTTCCGACGAACCTGGATTTTACCTCCCCGGCGCGTACGGCATCAGGCTCGAAAACCTGCTGTTGGTCCAACCCACCGAAAAAAATCCGGCAGACGGCCCATCCGGCAAGCCCTTTCTCCGTTTCGAGACGCTGACTCTGGCCCCGTTCGCCCGCCGGCTCATCCGCCCCGAACTCCTGAGCCCCGCCGCACTGGCTTGGCTCGACGCCTATCATACGCGGGTGCGTAACACCGTGGGGGCCGCGCTTTCGGCCCCCGAGCGGACTTGGCTGGAAACCGAAACTGTGCCCTTTTTGTAAGATAAATCATCGGATTATAGAGTTTTTCTCATATCAGACTTGAGCATCAACCAAAAGTGACTGAAACCAAGAGTATCATAAACTATTAGTTGATAATTTCGTATGCAAAGTGCGAGATAAACAGGCGAATGGCACGGAGGTGGCGCGATGCCGAACGGACTGCATAACGGCGATATTATGGTCAAGCACAGCGACGGCAAACTGGTCAGCAACCTGATCCGCTTCGGACAGTTCTTCGGCCAGGGGGATTCAAAATATACCCATGCCGGTATCCTTTCCGACCATCACCATATCGTCGAAATGGATGGCCAAGGGCTGAACAAGCACGATCTCAGCGGCGACCATAACGTCAACGTCACCTATACCGTGTTCAACTGCCGCAATGTCAAGCTCCGCCGGGCGGCAGCCAACGTGGCCGACATGATGGTGGAGAATTTCGGCCTGGGCAGCCAGCACCAGAATATCAACTATGATGGATCGGGCGCCTTCGGCTCGATCTGGAGCCATAGCAATGTCGGCGACACGAGCGATCTCGGCAGCATGGCGCTCGACAAGTTGCTCGGTGCCGGCGACGCCTTCTTCTGTTCCGGCCATGTCGTGCTGTGCTACCAGATCGCGGCATCGCAACTGAGCATGTCCGGACAGACCCAGGGCCAGTTCCCGATCCAGCACTTCAACCAACTGTTCTCGCTGAAAGATAGCTGTTACCAGCCGGCGTATCTGTTCAAGATCCTCAGCCAGCAGGGGTCCGGGTTCCGCCGTACCGGTGTCTATCGCGGCGAGGTGCTGCAGCAGGTCGGCTAGAGCGGCGGACCGTGCCGGCAGGGTAGATGGCCACGTCGAGATGATCTTTGGAGATGTCGACGCCGGCCGCAACTGCTATAGAAGCGCTCATCTTTTCCTGTCCTATGCTTGTCATTCGGGGCACACCCCCGGGTATCCGTTCAGGGCACAAGGAAAAGGAAGGGGCGATCCAACTCTAGCTCGGCCC
>JASHOF010000026.1 GCA_030041255.1 Acetobacteraceae bacterium | reverse complement strand
CATGCCGGCTCTCGTCGCCGCACGCTTCAACCCCGATCTCAAAGTCAGGTTCAATGCCATGCTCGCAGCCGGCAAACCCGCCAAGGTCGCCATCACCACCCTCATGCGAAAACTCATCGTCCTCGCCAATGCGCTCCTCCGCGATGGTCGAACCTGGACCAAAACACATGCTTGACCACAACGGATACTCTAGCGCTCCGCCAGCAGCCGCGCCGCTGCCGGCGCGAAATAGGTCAGAATCCCATCCGCGCCGGCGCGCTTGAAGCCGAGCAGAACCTCCAAAACTGCCCGCTCGCGCTCCAGCCAGCCGTTCCTCACCGCGGCCATGATCATCGCGTACTCGCCCGAGACCTGATAGACGAATGTTGGTGCTCCGAAACGGTCCTTCACCCTTCGCAGAATGTCGAGATAGGGCATGCCGGGCTTGACCATCACCATGTCGGCGCCTTCGAGAAGATCGAGCTCGACCTCGCGCAGCGCCTCGTCCGAATTGGCGGGATCCATCTGGTAGGTCTTCTTGTCGCCCTTGAGCGCGCCGCTCGACCCTACGGCATCGCGAAACGGACCATAGAATGCAGACGCGTATTTCGCCGCGTAGCTCATGATCCGCGTATGAATGAGCCCCGCTTCATCCAGCGCGGCGCGGATCGCGCCGACGCGCCCGTCCATCATGTCCGAAGGCGCGATCACGTCGATCCCGGCCGTCGCCTGCACGAGCGCCTGGCGCTCAAGAATTTCCAATGTCTCGTCGTTGGCGACGTAACCATCCCGGATCACCCCGTCATGGCCGTGATCCGTGTAGGGGTCGAGGGCGACGTCTCCGACCAGGCCAAGCTCGGGAAATTCCCGCTTGAGCAGTCTTGCCGCGCGGCACATCAGGTTTTCCGGATTGGTCGCCTCGCTCCCTTCGCTATCCTTCCTCTCTGCCGGCGTGGCCGGAAACAGTGCCACCGCCGGAATGCCGAGGCGAACTCCGGTCTCGACGTACCCGGCCAGCCGATCGATGCTCACGCGGTCCACCTCCGGCATCGAACTCACCGGAACGGCAAGATTGCTGCCTTCGCAAATGAAGACCGGCCAGATCAGGTCGTCCGTGGCCAGGCGGTTCTCGGCCACCAGCCGCCGGGTCCAGGCATCACGGCGGTTGCGCCGCATGCGGGTGGCAGGAAAACGCCCAACGCTCATGCCCGGTTCTCCCCGGCGATTGTCGTGGCCCGTGGATAGGCCGCCTCCGGCCGCGCTGCCAGCCCGGTTTCCCCACCCCTGCCGCCGTGTTACAGCCCCCTCCATTCCGCCAACCCAAAGCCCCGCCGATGCGCTGCCCCTTCTGTGGCCAGGACGATACCGCCGTCAAAGACAGCCGCCCCACCGAGGATGGAGCGGCCATTCGCCGCCGCCGTGCCTGCACCGCCTGCGGTCAGCGCTTCACCACCATCGAGCGCGTGCAGCTTCGCGAACTCGTCGTCATCAAGTCCGACGGCCGGCGTGTCCCCTTCGAACGCGAAAAGCTCGCCCGCTCGATCCGCATCGCGCTCCGCAAGCGCCCGGTCGAGGAGGAGCGGATCGAACGCATCCTCAACGGCATCGTCCGCAAGCTCGAGGCAAGCGGTGAGACCGACATCACTTCCAAGCAGATCGGCGAACTGGTCATGGAAACGCTGAAAGAGGTCGACGAGGTCGCCTATGTGCGTTTCGCCAGCGTCTATCGGGATTTCCGCGAGGCCAAGGATTTCGGAGCCTTCGTCGGCGCGCTCGGCGAGGAGCCCTGATGGCGGCTTTCGACGATCTTCAGCACATGCAGGCGGCCCTCGGGCTCGCGCGGCAGAGCCAGGGCGTCACCTGGCCGAACCCTCCCGTCGGCTGCGTGCTGGTGCAAGAGGGCAGGGTGGTCGGCAGGGGCGCCACCGCGCCTGGCGGACGCCCCCACGCCGAGCCCCTGGCGCTCGCCATGGCGGGAGATCGCGCCCGCGCCGCCGCCGCCTACGTGACGCTCGAGCCATGCTGCCACCACGGCCGCACACCTCCCTGCACCGACGCCTTGCTCGCCGCCGGCGTCGCCCGCGTCGTCGCCGCCGTGCGGGACCCCGATCCGCGCGTCAACGGCCAGGGCCTCGCGCGGCTCCGTGCCGGCGGAATCACCGTCGAGGAGGGCCTGCTCGCCACCGAAGCCAAGGAAGTCGCAGCCGGGTTCTTCAGCCGCGTCACCCGCCACCGGCCAAGCCTGACGCTGAAGCTCGCCTCCACGCTCGACGGGCGGATTGCCACCAGGAGCGGCGCCAGCCGCTGGATCACCGGGGGGGAGGCGCGCCGTGCCGCCCATGCCCTGCGCGGCCGCCACGATGCCGTTCTCGTCGGAGTGGGCACGGTCCTCGCCGACGATCCGGAACTCTCCTGCCGCATCCCCGGTTTCCGCTCCCTCCCGCTGGTCCGCCTCGTCGCGGACAGCGCACTCAGCACGCCGCCTGCGGCCCGCCTGGTCGCCACCGCCCGCGACGCTCCGACCTGGATCCTCCACCGCACCACGGCAGACCAGGCGCGCGCCGAGGCGCTCGCCAGTGCGGGCGTGCGCCTGATTGCGGTTCCCCCGGCAAGCGCGGGCATCGATCTCTCCGCTGCTCTTGCCGCCCTCGCCGAAGCCGGTTTGACCTCCGTCCTCGCCGAGGGTGGCGGGACTTTGGCAGCCGGCCTCCTCGCCGCCGATCTCGTCGACCGCCTCGTCTGGTTCCATGCTCCCGCTCTCCTCGGCGCCGACGCCTGGCCGGCCGCCGCCGCACTCGGCATCGAAAACCTTGCCACCATGCCGCGCTTCCACCGCTGCCGTTGCGCCGCCGTCGGCGAGGACATGCTGAGCGAATTCGCTGGTGTGCCGACTCTCACGCAAGGGAGCCGCTGATGCGCCGCAGCGGTCGGCACACTGCTCTTTATTTTGGCACCGGGGCCGCCTGAGGCATGTTCACCGGCATCGTCACCGCCCGCGGCACGGTCAGGGACATCGCCTCGATCGGTGCCGGCCGCACCATGCGTCTCACCATCGCCGCTCCCTGGTCGGATACCGCCGCCATCCCGATCGGCGCCTCGATCGCCTGCTCCGGCTGCTGCCTTACCGCCGTCGCCGTCGGCGCGGACTGGTTCGCCGCCGATGTCTCGGCCGAGACGCTGGCGCGCACCACCCTCGGCACATGGCGCCCCGGCAGCCGCGTCAACCTCGAGCGGAGCCTCCGCCTCGGCGACGAGCTCGGCGGGCATCTCGTCTTCGGCCATGTCGACGGAACAGGCGAGGCCCTGGAAGCAGAGCCCGAACAGGGCTCGGTGCGCTGGCGCTTCTCCATCCCGCCCGCTCTCGCCCGCTTCATCGCGGTCAAGGGCAGCGTCGCGGTCGATGGCGTCTCGCTCACCGTCAACGCGGTGAGCGGCCAGGATTTCTCCGTCACCATCATCCCGCACACCGCCGAAGTCACGCGTTTCGGCTGGCTCGCGGTCGGCGACAGCGTCAATCTGGAGATCGACATGCTCGCCCGCTACGCTGCACGTTTCGCGGAGACACGATGAAGACCGCAACACTTTCCGAATATCTGGCCCGCACCGAGGAGCTGATCGAAGAGGCGCGGGCCGGCCGCATGTTCATCCTGGTCGATGACGAAGACCGGGAGAATGAAGGCGATCTCGTGGTCCCGGCGCAGTTCGCCACCCCGGAAGCGGTCAACTTCATGGCCCGGCATGCGCGCGGCCTGATCTGCCTGGCTCTCACCCGCCACCGTGTCGAGCAGCTCGGCCTGCCGCTGATGAGCGCCTCCAACAGCTCCCGCCAGCAGACGGCCTTCACCGTTTCGATCGAGGCGCGCGAGGGCGTGACCACGGGAATTTCCGCCGCCGACCGCGCCCATACCGTCGCCGTCGCCATCAACCCCGAGAAGGGCCGCGACGATATCATCACCCCCGGCCACATCTTCCCCTTGATGGCGCGCGAGGGCGGTTCGCTCGTGCGGGCCGGCCATACCGAGGCCGCCGTCGATATCGCCCGCCTCGCCGGGCTCAACCCCTCGGGCGTCGTCTGCGAGATCATGAACGACGACGGCACCATGGCGCGCCTTCCCGATCTCGTCGCCTTCGCCCAGCGCTACAATTTCAAGCTCGGTACGATCGCCGACCTGATCGCCTATCGAAGGCGCACGGAACGGCTGGTCCGCCGCGTCGCAGAGGGCGCGTTGCATCACGCGGAAGGCGGCGAGTGGCGCCTCGTCGTCTATGCCAACACGGTCGAATACGCCGAGCATCTCGTGCTGCTGAAGGGAGACCCCGCCGGGCCCGAGCCGGTGATGGTCCGCATGCATGCGGTCGATCTGCTGCACGACATGCTGGGCGGACCGGCGTGGGAGATCCTGCACGGCGCCATGCGCCAGATCGCCGCCGCTGGCCGCGGCGTCGTGGTGCTGATCCGCGACACCCGCCCGACCGCGCTCTCCGAACGGGTCAGGCTTGCCGCCGGCAATCCGCGCCCCAACCCGCAGTTGCGCGATTATGGCATCGGCGCGCAGATCCTGGTCGATCTTGGCGTGCAACGGATGCTCCTGCTCTCCAACACCAGGCGCACCATCATCGGCCTCGAGGGCTACGGGCTCGATATCGTCGATCAGCTTCCGATCGAAGACGCGGCCGGCGAATGAGCACCGCCGATGCGCCCGCAGAAGCGGAGCTGCCCGCGATCGACGGCCCGCCGCCGCATCTCCTCCTGGTCCGCGCTCCCTATTACCGCGACGTCGTGGAGGCTCTCACCGCCGGCGCCGAGCGCACGCTGCGCCGCTCGCGGGCGAGCTTCGAAACCCTCGACGTCGCCGGTGCCTTCGAGCTTCCGCAGGCGATCCGCCTGGCACTCCGCGGCCCAACCCATCACGACGGCTTCGTCGCGCTCGGCTGCGTGGTCCGCGGCGAGACCGATCACTACGAACATATCTGCCGCGAAACGATGGCCGGCCTGATGCAGGTTGCACTCCAGTTCGGCCTCGCACTCGGCACCGGCCTCCTGACCGTCGATCGGCTCGAGCAGGCGCTCGCCCGCGCCCGCCCGGAAGGCCCGAACAAGGGGGCCGAAGCAGCCCGCGCCGCGCTGCTGCAGATCGCCGCCGCGCGCCGTTTCGCCGCTCGCGCGGAAGGCGGCTGATGGTCCGCGAGAGTCTTCGCCGCCGCACCGCCGCCCGCCTCGCCGCGGTGCAGGCGCTGTTCCAGGCCGACCAGGCCGGCAGCACCGCCGAAGCGGTGATCGACGAGTTCCTGCGTCATCGCCTCGGCGCAACGACCGACCACGCCGGCTACGAGGAAGGCCGCGTCCCCGAAGCCGAGGTCTCCCTGTTCGCCCGTATCGTCCGTGCCGCAGCACAAGGCCAGTCGGCGCGCGACGCGTTGCTGGTCGCCGCCCTTCCGCCCGACTGGCCGCTGGCGCGCCTCGATCCCGTTCTGCTGGCCCTGTTGCGCGCCGGGCTGGCCGAACTTGCCATGCCGGACGGTCCGCCGGCGAAAGTGGTGATCAACGAATATGTCGATGTGGCGCACGGATTCTTCGGTGCTGAAGAACCGAAGCTGGCCAATGCCGTGCTCGACCGTCTGGCCCGGCAACTCCGGGCAGCCGAATTTCCGAGCCCAGTCGCCGGATGACCCCGCCCCGGCCCGCTTGCGCCAGCAGCGTGCTGCCCCGCGAATTTTCCCTCATCGAGCGCTGTTTCCGTCCGCTCGCCGGCCCGGGCGCATTGGCGCTCACGGACGACGCGGCTTTGCTCCACCCGCCCGGCGGCCGCGATCTCGTTCTTTCCGTTGACGCAATGGTAGCCGGCGTGCACTTCCTCCCCGACGACCCGCCCGACCTCGTGGCGCGCAAACTCCTGCGCGTCAATCTTTCGGACCTGGCGGCGAAAGGTGCGGCACCACTCGGCTACCTGCTCACCATCGCCGCCCCGGCCAGCACTTCCGATGCGTGGTTCGAAGCTTTCGCCACCGGCCTCGGCGCCGATCAGCGCTGCTTCGGCCTCCATCTGCTCGGCGGGGACATGACGTCGACGCCCGGCCCGTTCTCGCTCTCGCTCACCATCCTCGGCACGGTGCCTCCTGGCCGGGTGGTGCTGCGAAAAGGTGCCGCGGCCGGCCATGGCATCTTCGTCAGCGGCACCCTCGGTGACGCCGCACTCGGGCTCGACGTGCTGCAAGGCCGCCTCGCCGATCCCTCGGGCTTTTTCATCCAGCGCTACCGCCTTCCCACCCCGCGGCTCGGCCTGCCGCTCGCCGATTTCGCAGCCGCCGCCATGGATATCTCGGATGGGCTCGTCCAGGATCTCGGCCATCTCTGTCGCCTCGGGGGCGTCGCCGCGGAAATTGACTCCCCGCGCGTGCCGCTCTCTCAACCGGCACGCGCTCTCGGCCCGTCCTGTCTTTCACGCTGCCTGACCGGCGGAGACGATTACGAACTTCTCCTCGCCGTCCCGCCCGATCGGGAGGATCGACTCGCCGCCACCGCACGCTTCGGGATTCCCCTTACCTGCATCGGCCGCTTCGTTCCCGGCCCGCCCGAGGTCCGGGTACTCGGGCCGGACGGAAAGCCGATGCACTTCGCGCGCGCGGGCTGGAGCCATTTCTGAGTGGCGCCGCCTCATCCTTTTTGCCCGCAGCAGCAGTCTTCCCGTTGCTGCACGCCTGTCTCCTGGAACGCCAATGCTTCATCGCCACCCGAATGCTGAGGAACTGCGCCAATGCCGCGCCTGATCCTGCCCGAGCACGCCGTCGTCATCGCCAGGGACCATGCCCGCACGCTCGACGACGCACTGGCCGCCTGAAAACCCGTGCCTGTGGGTCCATTCTTCGTTGGCATCGATGCCGGCACGTCGGGCATTCGCGCGACGCTGATCGATGCCGAGGCGCGGCTGCTCGCCACCGCCGAGCGGCCGACGCCCTGGACGAAGGATGCATCGGGCTTCATCTCGCTCGATCCCCGGCGACTCTGGGAACATACCTGCGTGGTATTGCGCGAAGTGGCGCGCCCGGGAATCGCCGGCGTTGCCGCCGCTTCGGTCGGTGAAAGCGCCGTGCTCATCGACAGCGCAGGTGACCCGGTGGCCCCGGCGATTGCCTGGTTCGATGAGCGGACTGCCGTCGAGATGGACGGCCTCGTTGCGCGCCACGGTGCCCCGGCGCTCTATGCCGCCTCGGGGTTGCCGCCCGATCCCACCTACCAGCTTCCGAAACTGCTCTGGATGCGCGCCCATGAGCCGGGTTTCGCCCGCGCCGTCCGTGCACTCAATATCGCAGACTGGATCGCATTCCGGCTTTGCGGCGAAGCCGCCACCGATTTTTCACTGGCCTCGCGCACGCTCGCCCTCGACCTTGCTCGCGGCGAGTGGAACGAAGCGCTGCTCAAGGCGGAAGGGCTCGCCCATCTGCCAGCGCCGCTCGCATCTTCCGGAACACGGCTTGGCGCGGTCAGCCCGCGCGCGGCGGCGGAAACCGCAGTGCCGGCGGGGAGCGCAGTGGGCGTGGGCGCGCATGACCATATCGCGGGTGCGCTCGCGGCCGGCACGAGTGCGCCGGGGATCTTGCTTGACAGCCTCGGCACGGCCGAGGTGCTGATGCGCACGCTGGCCGCACCGGTCGCCGATTCTGCCGCCCTCGCCGCCGCCTTTGCCCAGGGTGCGATCCGCGTCGCGCCGGGCGACGCATTTCATTACATACTCGGCGCGATTCCCGTCTCCGGCGGGGCGATCGAGTGGCTGCGCGCCGCAACCGGCGGGGCGACGCACGAAGCACTCATCGAGGAGGGCCGCCGCGTTGCGGCCGGCGCAGACGGTGTCGTATTCGTCCCACACCTGCGCTCCGCCCTGACGCCCGAACCGGACAGCGCGGCGCGCGGCGTCTTTCTCGGTCTCACCCCCGAAGCTTCGCGCGGAGTTCTCTACCGGGCCGTGCTCGAGGGTCTGGCCCACCAGTCGCGGCTGATCATCGATGCCATGCAGCGGCTGCCAGGTGTAACGGCGGCGAACGAGATTCGCCTCACCGGCGGCGGCGTGCGCAACCCGCTGTTCCTTGCCATCAAGGCAGATGTGATCGGGCGGCGGCTTGCCGTCATGGGTGAAGCACGAAGCACGGCTCTCGGCGCCGCCTTGCTCGCCGGTATCGCGGCCGGCATCTGGCCCGATATCACCGCTGCCTCCTCCCACGTCTCTGCACCATCGTTCCATCACACTCCCGGCGCGGATGCCGCCGTCTATGCGGCCCGCCATTCTGTCTTCGCGCCTCTTCACCGCGCCCTCGCGCCCATCTATCGCCTGGCCGGGCCGGCGTTACGCCCCGGCAATGGCGAATTGTGACAGGCGATGGCCCGCCCTTGCTTCCGCCATATTCGATACCGACGTTTCTTGGTTATGAAGCGACGGCATGCGCCGCCGCGGCGGAGATCGAAGATGTTTGCCACTCGCCTGCGCCGCCTGTTGGCCGCACTTGGCGTTCTACTGGCGGCTGTCGCCCTCTCCGGCTGCGTGGCCTATCCGACCCCTACCGGCTACGCCTATGCCCCAGGCTATGCCTACGCGCCGGCCTACGGCTATTATGCCGCGCCGAGCGTCTCGGTTGGCATCGGTGTCGGCTGTTGCTGGGGGCACCCCGGTTGGTGGGGATGGCGCGGCGCCTATTGGCGCTGAAGCACGCCGCATTGCGCGTGACGGAAAGGTATTGCCGCGCCGGGACGCGGAGAGCCGGTCGTGTCCGTCGACACGAAGAAGAAGGATTCGCATCGCTGCGGTTTCGACTCGTGCCTGCGATGATCCCCTCTCCTGCTCTCCCGACGCCTGCAGAACCGGCGTCGCGCTTCCGATTCATTCCTTGCCGTTCCGCCTCCGGTGATCGAGAGCGCTATTGCGCAAGATAGCCACCGTCCACCGGCAGCACTGCGCCGGTGATGAACGAGGCCTCGTCGGAGGCGAGGAAGAGGATCGCACTCGCGACCTCCTCGGGGCGGCCCATGCGGCCGAGCGGATGGAGCTTGACCACCTTGTCGATTCCCTCTTTCGCCATGCGCGCCACCGCTGGCGTGGCGATGGTGCCCGGGGCCACGGCGTTGATGCGCACACCCTTGGCGGCGAGATCGATCGCCAGATGCTTGGTCAGGCCGGAGGCGACGAATTTCGACGGCCCGTACACTGCCTGCCCCGGCTGCCCGGCGAACGCCGAGATGGAGGAGAGGCAGACGATCGCGCCCTTGCCGCGCCTGACCATCACTTCGGCGGCGAACTTGCAGCAGAGGAACATGCCGCGCGCATTGGTCGCCATTGCGCGGTCCCACAACTCGGCGGTGGCGGCAGCGAGGTCCGCCTCGGGGATGACGCCGGCGTTCGCAACCAGAATGTCGATGCCGCCATGAGCCTGAACGGCCGTATCCATCAGCCGGCGCACGTCCGCCTCCCGTGACACATCGCCACTGACAGCGTGCGCCTTTGCGCCTTTGCCGGTCAGCGCCGCAACCAGGCTGTCCAATGCCGCGGCTTCGCGGTCGTTCACCACGAGCGATGCCCCCTCGGCGGCGAAACGCTCGGCGGTTGCTCTGCCGATGCCGCTCGCAGCACCGGTGATGACGGCGCTCTTGCCGGCCAGACGGCCACGCAGATTGGACTCGCTCGCCATGAATGCCGCCTCCCCACTTGGCCGCTGGACGAGGCGACCATGGTATCGATTCTGGCGTCCTTTGCCAATGCGTGCAACTCCTGGGTCGGCACACCCGGGTGTGAAGTCAATGCAGCCAATGAGTGAAGGCGGCGGCGAGGTCGAGGCCGGCGAGGAAGTTTGCGGCTGTTTTCTCATAGCCGGAAACAGCCCGATGGCAACTTGACGGCCATTATCATCGGCCCGTGCTCCATCGATCCCTGGCTACAATGTTCAGATCACGCCGATCGCCGCATGACCGAACGGGAAGTTTCTTGTCAGGAATTCGGATCCTCTACCAGATCGAAAGGGACGGCGCACTCCCAATCGACGTCGAAGAATCGGCGGAGCCGCGCGACCGCGGCTACCTCCGCGATATGGAGCCCTACCTCCCGGCGCACATCGAAGCAGCGCGGATCGATATTCATTGACCCGATCAGCGCACGCTTGCTGTCCGCGAGCAGCAGCTTGGTGTGGAGACGCAGCCCCACCTGGCGGCGAAGGGCAGCGCCATGGTGCCTCAGCTCGCCGAGAGACTCGAGCGTACGCGGCACTTCCGCCTCGCTGCTGCTGATCTTGCCGCCCCAGAGAACGCGGAGCGCGACCCCACGTCCGAGCGCGGCGCAAAGTGCAGCCTGGATTTCCGGATCGAGATATTTCGGATGCTGCACGTCGAGGCTGCAGCGGGCCGAGTCAATGAAGGCCCGCATGCCCGCGCGCGCGTTGGTGTTGCCCCAGATCAAGGGCCCGGCTGGTCGTGGCACGAACGAGCGGCCCAACCAATCGGCGAAAAAACACCGACCGATCTCATCGATCACTTCCCGCTCGCTCACCACCGCGCCGACATCGCGGGTGCGGGTGAAGTATCGTGTGCCGAAGTTGAAGGTCGCGATCAGCACCAGATCATCGTCAACGACTATCGATTTCTCGTGAGTGACGGCGAATGCGGGCGATGTTGGTCGCACCGCGACCGCGGCCGCACGTAATTGTGCGAAAATGGCATCGTTCGGCCGGTCGTCCGCAGCACGCGCCTGGTTGAGCATGACCCGCACGTCGATGCCACGACGATGCGCCGCGACGATATCGGCAATCAGCCCCGCATCGGACAGCGTCGCGACCTTGACGAGCAACCGCTGCTTCGCCATCCGAACAAGCGCGGAAACCGGTGCCACACCGTCCTCGGGCATGATCAGTACGTCGACCGACCGCGTGAGTGCAGGGAAGGGAGCAACGATCGCCGATGCCGGGGAAGGCTCGGCGACAAAAGCGCCTCTCGTGCTCCCCCCGGCGGCATCCGGACCACCCACCGGATTTTCCGATGCGACTGTCATCGCACGCGTTCTCCCAGTGCGCGCAACGCTTTATCCGATCGCGGCAGGTACCGTGCCGTTGCCACAGCGCGGCGCGCACATACACCGAGACGGCGCAGCGGGACCGTGAGTTTCCAGGAGCGGGACCGATAGACGGCAGCGTGCGTGCGGAAGCGGCTTCGGAGGAACGTCCCGGCCGGGCGCCAGCCCGTATGGAGGAACAGAGGTGGCCGGGCCGGAGGCGGAAGCCCACCCGATGCCAGCCGTACGGCGGGAGCGCTGGTTTGGGCAATCGGGATGGTCGAAGGCTGCTCGGTCACATCGATTCCGCGGAGCGCACGCGAATTGTATATGTAGAGCAGGGTGTTTCCATGATCCCCAAAAGTGAAAAAGTGCAACAGAGTTTGTACGGGAAGGGTGCAGCGCGATTCACGCTATTTTGAGCGTGCCTATCGTGCCGGACCGGGCGAAGGGAAGCCGTAGATTGCGCGGATGAAGCGGCGAGCGCAATCCTCCCCTTCCCGTCGCTTTCTTGCTCCGCATCGGCGCCGGCCCGACACTTGGCGCCCGGTCAGCGGCAGAGGAGTGCTACGCGCATGCAGGTTTCGCCGCAGGGCGGGATGGAACGCCCCTCCGCGCTGCATCTGTTCTTGATCTTCGCGCGCATCGGGCTAACCAGTTTCGGCGGCGGGCTCAGCGGCTGGCTGCTGCGCGAGTTCGTGCAGGATCGCGCCTGGATGACTGAGGATGAGTTCCTGAACGGCCTGTCCCTGTCCCAGGCCTTACCCGGCGTGAACGTGAAGAACATGGCGATCTGGATCGGCTATCGCCTGCTGGGGCCGCCGGGTGCGGTGGCCGGATTGTCCGGCATCATCCTGCCGCCGGCCATCGTGATCGTGGCGCTGGGGGTGCTGTTCGCCTGGCTGGCGCGGTTTCCGCTGACACATCTGGCATTGGACGGAGCCGCGGCGGCGGCGATCGGGCTTTCCCTGGTGATGGGCATCACCGCCGCGCGGCGCGTGCGGCGCGGCGTCGTGCCGCTGACCGTGATGGCAGCCACCTTCGTGACGGTGGGCGTGCTGCACTGGCCGCTGCTGTGGGTAGTACTGGCGGCGGGATCGTTCAGTGTCGGCGTGGAATACGCCCGGCTGGCACGACGCTGATGCCGGGCACACTGCTGGATCTTGCCCGGGTTTTCGCGCCGCTTTCGCTGGTAACGATCGGCGGCGGGCAGGCGATCGTTTCCGACATCCAGCGCCAGGTGGTGGATGTGCATCACTGGCTGACGGAAGCGCAGTTCATGAACGACTTCGCTATCGCCCGCATGGCGCCCGGGCCGAGCTCTTTGCTGGTTACGCTGATCGGCTGGCAGGTGGCAGGGTTCTGGGGCGCGGTGGTGGCGACAGCCAGCATCTTCGGCCCCACCGCCTTCCTGATTTACGGCGTCGCGCACCTGTGGATGCGCTATCGCGGCGCTCGCTGGCAGGAAGCACTGGAACGCGGTCTGCGCTCGGTGGCGGCGGGGATGATTCTGGCGGCGGTGTACGTGCTGCTGGGTACGCTGGAAGGCGGCTGGATGGCGCGTGGGATTACGGCAGTGGCGACGGTGGCGCTGATGGTGACGAGGGTGAGCCCGCTGCTGTTGCTGGGGTGTGGGGCGGCGGGGTTTGTGGTGTTGCGGGGATTGGGGGTGGGATGAGCCGACGCAGAACGACGCGCGCACCGGACGCTTGCAGGGAAATGCAGCGCCGTCAAATGCCGGCAATGGGCCGCTCACTGTGCAAGCCGGGCTAGACCCGTGTCGGGCTGACTGTGCAGCCCGACACGGGTCTCGCGGTTTATTCGAGCCCGCGATTCACGCCCTCCGACGATTCCGCCTCGGGCGATCGCGGGCTAACGCGCGATCAGAATCCCGCCTCCGAGCAGCAACGCCGCCGCAAGAAGCAGCAGGCTTGCAACCGGCCATCGGCGCAAGCATGCTTCCAGCCGCTCCGATGCTTCACCGATCCGCAGTGCAGCCGGCATCGCGTATGTGCCGAGCGCCAGAAGATCGCCCTCTGGAAACCTCGGAAGCCGCCTCGCGAATTGCCGCAGCAGAAGGGCGAGCCCGGCCCCGATCAGCACCGGCCACAGGGACGCCCAAATGGCAGCAGGATGAAGCGCAGCAAGGCGTGACCCGCCAGTCGCGAGCGGGAACAGGAGCCAGGGAATCGCAACCGCAGCCGCTGCCAGCAACAGCCAGGGCAGTGCCAGTTCCCGTCCGCCTGCCGCGTCTTCGGCCGCCGACGATCCGGCGAGCCGATGCACGAAATGGATCATCAGGAGAGTGCTGGCAGCAGCGGAGAGATTACCGAGCATTCCGACAATGCCGCCGCCGAGGACCTCCTTCACGGCCAGCTTGGCAAGCGCGCCGCCGGTGAGCGGAAGCCCACCGAGGCCGAGCGCCAGCACAGCCGCCGGCACGATCACCGGCCAGAGCTGTCGCCTGCTCTTGGTGGCGGCGACTCCCACGGCAAGGAAGAGGGCGCCCTTCACCAGCACATGCTGCGCGCCGTAGAACGCCGCCGCAGTGGCGGCGCCTGCATCTCCCCGCCCAAGCCCCATGCCGAGAACGGCGGCGATCACTCCCATCTGGCTCACGCTCGAATAGGCAAGAATGGTCTTCGGGTGCTCCTGCGTCACGCCTATCGCAACCCCATAGAAGGCGCCAAACAGACCGACTGCGACCAGGGCCTCGCCGGCGCCGGGCATCACGGTCCCGAGCGGCAGGAAGCGGATCAGCCCGATGACACCCGCCTTGACGGCGGCACCACTCAACACCGCGGCCACCGATATGGGTGCCGCCCGATAGGTCGGCGGCATCCATACATGCAGGGGAATGAGCGCGATCTTCATGCCGAAGCCCGCGATCAGAAGCGCCAGCGTCATGCCCCGCCACGGTGAATGAGGCAGTGCCGCCAAGGCATCGCGAATGAGCAGGCTGTCCCCCGCCGCTGCCAGCAGCGCAAAGCCGATCAGGAGCAGTGTCTCACCGAGCACCGCGAAGGCCACGTAGATCGCGCCGGCCCGACGCGCCCGCTCGGTGTCGTCGAGAACGACCAGGCCCCATGCCGGCAGGCTGACCAGGGCATAGGCCATGAAGAAGCTCGCCATGTCTGCGGTGATGAAAACGCCGACGCTGCCGCCCAGCGTCAGCAGCCAGCACACCACCGCCTGGCCGCCCAATGGCTGCCCGCGCAGACGCAGGCGGGCGTAAGCGCCGGCCGCAATCCACAGCAGGGCCGAGACGCCGAGCAGCATCGCACCCGGCACATCGAGGGCGAAGGTGATCGGCACCAGCCCGTGCTGCAGCGTGACGACCGAGCCTCTCCTGACAAAGAGGGCGGCCGCCAGCGCGGGCAGAGGTGCCAGGACAAGGAGCCCCCCCATCCATTCCCGGAGCGGGCGCCACAGACACGCCACCGCCAGCACAAGCGGCAGCGCCGGCGCCGCGACGA
>JASHOF010000025.1 GCA_030041255.1 Acetobacteraceae bacterium | reverse complement strand
CTCAACTTTGGTGCACGGTGACATGCGGATACGATGTTGGAGGTGGATGAGATGGTGGGTGACGGATGGAGCCGGAAAGAGTGTGGGCTTTCGTAAGCGAGGTGCGGGTTCACAGCGCCAGTCGAGAGCATGGCAAATGGGTGATCACGGCCGAATGGATAGGCGAACCTGTTTGTCCCGGGTGTGGTAGCATTTCTCGTGCACGGCATAGCTCGTATTTCCGCTGCCTGCACGATCTGCCGGTCCAGGGTACGCCGGCAATGCTCAAGCTGCAGGTAAGCCGTTGGCGATGCCGGAATGCGTGGTGCCGTAGACGCATTTTTAGCGTTCGTGCCGGTGTTTTCGCGGCACCCTCTGCCCAGCGGACTCGCCGAGCCGCAGAGATCGTTCAGCTGATGGGTCACAGCGCTGGCGGACGACCTGCCGAGAGGCTCTTGAGCCTGCTCGGCATACCCGCAAGCGACGACACGGTCTTGCGTCACCTCAAGCGGGCGGCTGCCAATCGTCCGCCCTCGAAGCCGCAGATGATCGGGATTGACGAATGGGCATGGCGGAAAGGCTGGACGTTTGGGACGATCGTTGTCGATCTGCAGAGCCACGACGTTGTGGACCTGTTGCCCGAGCGGTCCTCGGAAAGCACGGCCGACTGGCTGCGCCGTCACCCGAGTGTAGAGGTCATCAGTCGCGATCGGGACGGACTTTACGCTGACGCCGGGCGGGTCGGAGCGCCACAAGCGTGCCAGGTCGCCGACCGCTTCCACTATCGCGGTAGGGACGCGCATTACTGCGCGCCCCCCGCACAGATCCGGACGGGCCCGATTCGGGCATCCGGCTCCCACCTTGGGTATTTCACGGCGAAGCGTTCGCTTGGCCAGGGATGGAGAATTCGAGCCTTGGGAAGCCAGGCGTCGGCCAAAGTGTGGATGCGGTCCCAGGTCGTGTCGTCCTTCTGGCTGCGGGAGCGAAGGGTCCGCCGCCATAGGCCGATTACATGGTGCCGGAATGCCGCGATTGACCGACTGTTGGTCGGCACTGCGTGGTACGCGAAGTACCCGGTGACGACCTGCCGCAGCCACAGTCCTTGCACAGGAAGCGGCTGATGCATGCGCCTTCGTAACTCTTCCTTGACCTCGTGGAGTTTGGCCCGCATGCGCTCGAGGCGGGATTTCCGCTTGACGAGGAAATAGCCCCGCCGCGATCGGCCGCAGATGAAGGTGAAACCCAGGAAGGTGAAGGTCGCCGGCTTCCCAAGTCCGCGCCGCTTGCGGTTTGCCGCCGCGTAACGACCGAACTCGATCAGCCGGGTCTTCTCAAGGTTGAGACCCAGCGCAAACTTCTCAAGTCTCGCACGCATCGCGTCGAGAAACCGTCGTGCGTCGATCTCCTGCTCGAAGCCGATGATGATGTCATCTGCGAATCGCAGGATGATCATGTCACCGGTGGCCTCATGCTGTCGCCAGCGCTCCGCCCAGAGGTCGAAGGCATAATGGAGGTAAACATTGGCGAGCAGCGGTGATGCCACCGATCCTTGCCCTGTTCCCACCTCACTCGTCGTCACGACCCCATCCTCGAGGACGCCCGCCTTGAGCCACTTCTGGATCAGGCGGATGATGCGCGGATCGCCAATCCGATGGTTCAGGAAGCGGACAAGCCATTCCTGGCTAACCGCGTCGAAAAACGATCGGATATCGCAATCAAGAACGTGGTTCACCCGCTTGTGGCTGATTCCGACGATGAGAGCATCCAGCGCATCGTGCTGGCTGCGTCCTGGTCGGAAGCCGTACGAGAATCCGAGGAAGTCTTCCTCGTAGATCGCGTTCAGCACCGCTACCGTCGCCCGCTGGACGATTTTATCTTCCAGGGCGGCGACCGCGAGCGGCCGCTGCCGACCATCTGGCTTCGGTATATACCGCCGCCGTGATGGCAGGGCACGATAGGCTCCCCGCTGGACCCGCGCATGCAGGTCCTCGATCCTGCGATCGAGGTCTGCCTCGTAGGTCTGCCATGTCAGCCCGTCGACGCCCGGTGCAGCGTTCCGCTTCAAGGCAAAGAACGCCGTCCGTAGCAGCTCCGTGCTGATATGGTGGAAGAGCGCAGTGAACCTCTCCTTCTTCCGTTGCCTAGCGGCTGTCCGTACGCGGTCCAGCGCCTGTGACACACTTTCCCGGTCCTGCGCCCGGCGCGTGCTTTGCTGGCTCGCGTTCCCCTCGGCCCCCGCCCTTCGCTCCCCCGGCTCCGCCGCCGGTCGCCCGGCTTTGTTCGTCGGCTTCATCGCTAATATGGCGGGGTCTGACTTCTCGGGTCCGTGCATCATCGGCTACGGCTCCTCGCCTTCCCGATGCGGACCAAAACGGCATTGCGCCGCCGGTCGGATCCGAGACCTCCCGGTTCCCGCACGAGGAGCGTCCACACATGCCAAGGTCTCAGACCACGCCGGGTCGGGCGAATGCTCGCGCTGTCGTCGCAGCCGTCCGTGTTGCCTTCCGCGTACGCTAACCACGTCGGCACCCGGGACAAAAAACCTTTCGCGGCTCAATACTTGGCCTGTGTGCTCCCCTGCCGACGCTTCACCGCCTACCTCGCGGCAGCCGGCGCACGGCTCGGGGCCGATGCGGGTCGCTACTCCTTCATCGTAATGGACTCTCACCATCTACTCCTCGCCAGTCTCCCGGCGCACTAGCGCAGAATTTCCGTGTGGCGATCGAGCGGCAGCTTTGCGGACTTGAACGTCCGCGCTGAACAGCCCCGCCGCCGGGGGCCAACTTGGCCGACCGCCAGGCACATGGGGACGGCGAGGAAACAGTCTTCCAAAGCGCATCGCCCGGTTACTCTTCGGCCGGATGCCAGCGTTTGGTCGAGACCGCCGACAACGAGTCGAAGCGATCTCTCTTTATCCAAGTTCGCGCCCTCTACGAAGCGGGCTACAGCGTGAACGCGATCGCTGCGAAGCTTGGACTCGGTCGCCGGCGTGTGGATCACTGGGTTCGCCTGGTGGAGTTGCCTGAGCGGAACTGCATGGCACCGCGGCTGCGGACGCCTGCTTATTTCCGGGAGCACCTGTCGCGTCGCTGGGCCGAGGGTTGTACTCACGGTAGGCGACTCTTCGCAGAGATCAAGGCCCTCGGCTACGTGGGATCGTATTCGCATCTGGCACGGCTGCTTTCGCCGTGGCGGCGCGAGGGCGGACCGACACAGGCGATGCCATCCCGGCGTACGACGTGCGCCCTGCCCCGTGACGTCGGGACCGGCCGCAGGATTTCCCCGCTCCTCGCGGCCAAGCTCTGCGTCCTGCCGCGCGGGATGCTCACGACCCGGCAGGCGGCGACCGTCGACGCCTTGAAGACGGCATCACCCGACTTCGCCACGATGCGGGCCCTCGCGATGCGCTTCCGCGGCCTGCTGCGGTCGGGTAGCGAGGAGAAGCTCGAGCGATGGATTAACGATGCCTGGCGGTCTGGCATCTACACTATGCAACGCATCGCTCGCACACTGCGTCAGGACTTCGCCGCGGTGAAGCTCGCGGTCACCACAAGTTGGAGCAATGGACCCATCGAAGGACAGATCAATAGGTTGAAAACCTTGAAACGAGCAATGTACGGCAGAGCCGGCTTGGCACTTCTGCGCGCTCGCATGCTCCGGATCTCCACCACGTGTGAGCACCAAAGTTGAGGAAGACCC
>JASHOF010000024.1 GCA_030041255.1 Acetobacteraceae bacterium | reverse complement strand
TCGAACTGCACGTCCACGACAGCCCCCAGAACCTGGGTCACGCGTCCGACGATGTTCTTCGCCATATCCGGATCCTTCGTCTCGATACCCTCGCAGATCTCTCACAGGGCTTCGGCGCCGGAGATGATCTCGATCAGTTCCTTGGTGATATTGGCCTGCCGTGTGCGGTTGTAGTTGAGCGTGAGGCGGTTGATCATGTCGCCGGCATTGCGGGTGGCACTGTCCATCGCGGTCATCCGCGCCCCCTGCTCGCCGGCGGCGCTCTCGAGCAGTGCGCGATAGAGCTGGATCGCGAGGTTGCGGGGCAGGAGGCGGGCCAGGATGTCTTCCTGGTCCGGCTCGAATTCGTAGCTGGCCATCGGGCCGGCTTCACCCGGGGGCGTCTCGGGAAGCGGCGCGGGGATCAGCCTCTTCTCGGTCGTGACCTGCGAGATCACCGAGCGGAAGCGGTTATAGACGATGGTGCAGACATCGAACGCGCCGGCCTGCAACAGGACGCCGATTTGTTCGGCAATCGCCGCCGCATCGGCGAACTCGATCCTTCTCCGCCCGGCGAAGCTCACCTCGCCCACGATGCGATCGGCGAATTCGCGGCGGAGGAAATCGCGTCCCTTGCGGCCGACAGCGAAGATCTTGACCTTCCTGCCCTCGGCTTCGAGCTTGCGCGCGAGCGCGCGCACGGCTCTGCCGACATTCGAATTGAAGGCCCCGCACAGGCCGCGATCGGCCGTGACGGCGACGATCAGGTGCGTTGCCTCGCTGCCGGTGCCGATCAGGAGCCTGGGCGCCGCCGTGCTGCCGGCAACCGAGAGGGCAAGCTCGGCCAGCATCCGCTCCATCCGTTCCGCATAGGGGCGGGCGGCCTCCGCCTGCGCCTGGGCGCGGCGGAGCTTGGATGCCGCGACCATCTTCATGGCGCTCGTGATCTTCTGCGTCGAGCGGACGCTGTTGATGCGGATTCGGAGCGCTTTCAGGCTGGGCATCGGGGAAAATCCGGCGCGCGCGGGTCAGGCGAAGGTCTTCGCGAAGGAATCGAGGAACTGGGTGAGCTTCTGGTCCGTCTCCGGCTTGATCTCGCGCTCGGTCCGGATCGTCGTGAGCAGTTCGGGAGCGCGCGCCTTGAGATCGGAAAGAAGCCCGGCCTCGAAGGTGCCGATCCGCCCGACCTCGATCGCATCGAGATAGCCGCGCACGCCGGAGAAGATCGCGACCACCTGCTCTTCGACCGGAACCGGGTGGTATTGCGGCTGCTTCAGAAGCTCGGTGAGCCTCGCACCGCGCGCCAGCAGCTTCTGCGTCGCCGCGTCGAGATCGGAGGAGAACTGCGCGAAAGCCGCCATCTCCCGGTACTGGGCCAGCTCGAGCTTGATCCGCCCCGCCACCTGCTTCATCGCCTTGACCTGGGCAGCAGAGCCGACGCGCGAGACGCTGATGCCGACATTCACGGCCGGCCGGATGCCTTTGAAGAAGAGTTCCGTCTCCAGGAAGATCTGGCCGTCGGTGATGGAAATGACATTCGTCGGGATATAGGCCGACACGTCGCCCGCCTGCGTCTCGA
The DNA here is from genome assembly GCA_030041255.1 of Acetobacteraceae bacterium. Lineage (GTDB taxonomy): Bacteria > Pseudomonadota > Alphaproteobacteria > Acetobacterales > Acetobacteraceae > JAKAWQ01. The sequence goes on along the minus strand of JASHOF010000024.1, from coordinate 24,106 downwards.
TCACCGGCAGCGCGGTGAGGCTGCCCCCGCCGTTGGCATCGTTCATCTTCGCGGCGCGCTCCAGGAGGCGCGAATGCAGGTAGAAGACGTCGCCCGGATAGGCTTCCCGCCCGGGCGGGCGGCGCAGCAGGAGCGACATCTGCCGGTACGCGACCGCCTGCTTGGAAAGATCGTCGTAGAAGATGACGGCGTGCATGCCGTTATCGCGGAAATACTCGCCCATGGTGCAGCCCGCGTAGGGGGCGAGGAACTGCATCGGCGCCGGATCCGAGGCGGTGGCAGCGACGATGATCGAATAATCGAGCGCGCCGTTTTCCTCCAGCGTCTTTACGAGCTGAGCGACCGTCGAGCGCTTCTGGCCGACCGCGACATAGATGCAGTAGAGCTTGATCTTCTCGTCCTCGGTTGCGTTGTTGGCCTTCTGATTGATGATGGTATCGATGATCACGGCCGTCTTGCCGGTCTGGCGATCGCCGATCACGAGTTCGCGCTGGCCGCGCCCGATCGGGATCAGGGCGTCGATCGCCTTGAGCCCGGTCTGCATCGGCTCATGCACCGAGCGGCGCGGGATGATGCCCGGCGCCTTGACCTCGACACGGCGCGTCTCCGTCGCGCCGATCGGTCCCTTGTCATCGATCGGGTTGCCGAGCGCATCGACGACGCGGCCGAGCAGCCCCTTGCCGACCGGCACGTCGACGATTTCGCCGGTGCGGCTCACGGTGTCGCCCTCGCGGATGTCGCGGTCGTCCCCGAATATGACGACACCCACGTTGTCCGTCTCGAGATTGAGCGCCATGCCCTTGAGGCCGGCGCCCGGGAACTCGACCAGCTCGCCGGACATCACGTTGGTCAGCCCGAACACGCGGGCGATGCCGTCGCCGACGCTCAGCACCTGGCCGGTTTCGGCGACGTTCGCCTCGGAATCGAAGGTGGCGATCTGCTTTTTCAGGATCTCCGAGATCTCGGCCGGGCGGATCTCCATCAGGCGGCTCCCTTCATGGCGTGCTGCAACCGCTGCAGCCGTGACTTCAGGCTGGAATCGTAGAGGCGGGCACCAATCTTCAGGACCAGGCCGCCCAGCAGGGAGGGATCGACCTCCTTGACGATCTCGACATTGCCGTAACCGGCCTCGATCAGCCGGGCGCGGAGCTGGCTCAACTGGATGTCGTCGAGAGGATGGGCGGAGATCACCCGCGCGGTCACCACGCCGCGGCGCGCGGCAACCAGGGCCGCGAAGGCGGCGACGATGGATGCGAGCTGGCGAAGCCTCCGGTTGGCGGCCACCACGCCGACGAAGTTCTGCATCAGCTTGCTGAAGCCTTCGGCGGACAGCACGGCGAGCGCCGCCTTCACGGCGAGGGTCGCATCGATGGTGGGGCTTTCGAGGAGACGGCGGAAGTCGGCACTCTGCTCGATCAGCCGCCCGAGCCCGGCCATCTCCGTCACCACCTGGTCCAGCGCGCGCTTCTCCTCGGCCTCGGCATAAAGCGCGCTCGCATAACGGTCGGCGAGGCCGCCGGCTGGCGTGAACGATGTCGCGTCGGATGCCACGGCGGTGAACCCATGGTTGGGCCGCACGCGGCGGCCGGGAGCTCGGAGGCCGGGCTTGGGCCGGCGGCGGGCCTTAGCATGCGCCTTGCAACGGGCGCAATACGCCGCGCAGAAGGGCGCAATACGCCGCCAGCCGGTCTGAAACTCTAAAGAAACGAGATGGGGTCGATATCGATGCGCAGGCGTGCCTGGCGCGCGAGCCTGGTGCGCGAGAGCCAGGCCCGGAGCAGCTTCTGCGGCGAAACCGGCCGCGCCGTCTTCAGAAGCAGTCTCCGGCGGTGCCGTCCACCGAGGCGGGCAAGCGGCGCCGGGGCGGGGCCGAGCACGGCGATGCCCGGTCCCGCCGGCGCCGTCAGGCCAAGCGCGGAGGCGGCATCGTCCGCAACCCTCTCCGAGGCGGCGCTGACGATCAGTGCCGAGAGCCGCCCGAACGGCGGCCACTGGCCGCGGCGCCGCTCCGCCGCCTCGGCCTGCATGAAGGCCGCCGAATCGCCGGAAGCCAGCGCCCGCATCACCGGGTGTTCCGGGCACCAGGTCTGCAGCAGCACCCGCCCCGGGGCTTCGGCGCGGCCGGCGCGGCCCGCCACCTGGTGCAGAAGCTGGAAGGTCCGCTCCCCGGCCCTGAGGTCGGCCCCGGCCAGGCCGAGATCGGCATCGACCACGCCGACCAGCGTCAGGTGCGGAAAATGCCAGCCCTTGGCGACGATCTGGGTGCCGATGATGAGATCGATCGTGCGCCCGGTAATGGCCCGCACAGCCGCCTCTGCGGCCTTCGGGCCGGAGAGCGTGTCGCTCGCCATGATCAGCCGCCGCGCGCCGGGCAAGAGGGCCGCCGTCTCTTCCATGATCCGCTCGACCCCCGGCCCGACCGGGGTGAGGCTCGCCGTCGCGCCGCAGGCCGGGCAGGCCGGCGGCGGGCTGAGCGTATGCCCGCAATGGTGGCACTGTAGGAATCCGGCCCCCCGGTGCTCCACCAACCAGGCCGAGCAGTTCGGGCATTCCAGGCGGTGCCCGCAGTGGCGGCAGAGCGTCAGCGGCGCATAGCCGCGGCGATTGAGAAAGAGCAGCGCCTGCTCGCCGGCTTCCAGCGTCTCCGAAAGCGCCGCGAGAAGTGGTGCGGAGAGGAACCGGCCGCGCTCGGGGGGCGAGCGGCGAAGATCGACGAGGCTGATCTCGGGCAGGCGCGCCCCGCCATGGCGACAGGGCAGCGTGACCCGGCGATAGCGGCCTCTCTCGGCATTGACGAGGGTTTCGAGGCTCGGCGTCGCCGAGACCAGGATGGCCGGAACCGCGGCCAGCCTGGCGCGCACCACGGCCATGTCGCGGGCGTGATAGATCACCCCCTCCTCCTGCTTGAAGGCGGTCTCGTGCTCTTCATCGACGACGACGAGGCCGAGCGAAGCGAACGGCAGGAACAGCGCGGACCGGGCGCCGACCACCACCCGCGCCTCGCCCGCCGCCGCCGCCGCCCAGGTCAGCCGTCTCAGCCTCGGCGTGACTTCCGAGTGCCAGAGCGCGGGGAGCGTGCCGAATCGCCGTTCGAACCGCTCGAGCCATTGCGCGGAAAGCGCGATCTCGGGAAGCAGGACCAGCGCCTGCCGCCCCGCCCTCAGGGTGGCGGCGATCGCCTCCAGATAGACCTCCGTCTTGCCGGCGCCCGTCACGCCGTCGAGCAGCGTGACGGAGAAGCCGCCGCCGGCCTCGATCAGGCGCGCCGTGGCCTCGCTCTGCGCCGGCGAAAGGAGGTTGCCGGGATGCTCGGGATCGGGGCTCGGGAAGGTCCGCGCCGGCCTCTGCCGCGGGGCAGGCCCGCGGAAGCCGCGCAGCGCCATCGCCAGCACCGATCCGGGCGGGCTGAAAGTATAGTCCGCAACCCAGTCGATGAAGCGCCGGTGCGGCAGGGAAAGCGGCGGCGCAGGGGCGGCGGAAATGATCGGCCGAAGCAATGAGCAGGCGATCCGCGCATCCGGCGCGCCGTCCCAGACGACCCCGAGCGATTCCCGCCTCCCGAGCGGCACCGTGACGAGATCCCCCGGATTCGCCGCCATCCCTTCCGGCACCGCGTAGTCGAGCGCGGCGGCAAACGGATACGGCAACAGGACGGGCACCCTTCGCACGCGCTTCCGCTTGCCTCCGGCCCTCTGTATGGTCGGCTTCCCCACCGCTTGGCGAGAGTGCCGAACCAGGATGAAGTTCTTCGTCGATACCGCCGACGTGGCAGAGATCAAGCCGCTCGCCGCAACCGGCCTGGTTGACGGCGTGACCACCAATCCGTCCCTGGTCGCCAGGTCCGGGCGGCGGATCGCCGAGGTGATCGCCGGGATCTGCCGCCTCGTTCCCGGCCCGGTCAGCGCCGAGGTCGCCGCCACCGACACCGAGGGGATGCTGCGCGAGGGAAGGCTCCTCGCCGCGATCGCTCCCAACGTCACGGTCAAGCTGCCGCTCACCGAAGCCGGGTTGACCGCCTGCCGGGCGCTGTCCCTGCAAGGGGTGATGACCAACGTCACGCTCTGCTTCTCGGCCGGCCAGGCGCTGCTCGCGGCCAAGGCCGGGGCCAGTTTCATCAGCCCGTTCGTCGGCCGGCTCGACGATATCGGCGCCGACGGCATGGGGCTGATCGCGGAAATTCTCGAGATTTACCGCCACTATCCGGCGCTGAAGACCGAGGTGCTGGTGGCCAGCGTGCGCAGCCCGCGCCACGTGATCGCGGCGGCGCGGCTCGGCGCCCATGTCGCGACCGTTCCACCGGGCGTGCTGCGCCAGCTTTTCGTCCATCCCCTGACCGAGAAGGGACTGGCGGCCTTCCTTGCCGACTGGGCCAAGAGCGGGCAATCGATCGCATGAGCGCCACCCGTCGCGCCAATCTTCCGGAACCCGCCGCCGTGGCGGCGTTCCTGCGTGCCAACCCGGGCTGGCTCGCGGAGAACCCGGACCTCTACCGCATGCTCGCCCCGCCGGTGCGCGTGCACGGCGAGCCCCTGGCCGATCACATGGCGGCGATGCTGGAAGCGGCGCGCGCGGACGCGAGCACCGTGCTCGCCGCGGGGCGGGCCAACCTCAGCCTCTCCGGGCGGGTCGAGGAGGCGGTGCTCGCCCTGGTGCGGGCGGCCGACCCGGTGGCGGCACTTTCGGCCGAGTTGCCGGCGCTGCTCGGCGTGGACGCGGTGACGCTCGGCCTGGAAGCGGAAATTTCGGGTGCCCGCGTCCTGCCGGCGGGGATGGTCGAGCGTCTTCTCGGCAAAGAGGAACTGCGCGTGAGAACGAAGGGGCCGGCGGCAGCGGGCGCCTCCGAGAGCGCCATCCTGCATGGCGAAGCCGCAGCCCTGGCCCGCCACGAGGCGCTGGTGCGGCTGCCGGACATCGCGGTGCCGGGGCTGCTCGCGCTGGCCTGCCGGGATCCCTTCGCCACCCCGGCGCGCGCCGCGCAGGGCCCGCTGATGTTGCTGGCGCGCGCGGCGGCGGCGGCCCTGGAACGGGCGTGAGCGGCGAAGAAGCGCGCCGCGCCTTTCTCGACTGGCTCCGAGCGGAGCGGCGGGCGGCGGCGCGCACCGTTGCCGCTTATGGGGCCGATCTCGCCGAATTCCTGCGCTTCCTCACCCTCCATCTCGGCCAGGAGCCGGGCCTCGATTCGCTCGCCCGCCTGACCGCCCTCGATTTCCGCGCCTGGCTCGCCTCTCTTTCGCAAGCCGGCAACGGGGCCGCCAGCCGGGCCCGCCACCTCGCCGCCGTACGCGGCTTTTTCCGTTATCTCGCCCGCCGTCACGGGGTCGCGAACCCGGCCCTGCAACTGCTGCGTACCCCGCGGCGGGGAAGGCGGCTGCCGAGAGCGCTCTCGGTCGAAGCGGCGCGCGAGGTGGTGCACGAAATCGGTGCCGAGGCAGCCAACAGGGCGGAGGCGGCGCGCGACACCGCCCTGTTCGCCCTGCTCTACGGCAGCGGGCTCAGGATCGGCGAGGCGCTGGCCCTCTCGGTCTCGGAGGCGCCCTTGCCGGGAAAGGACGCGTTGCTGCGCGTCAGCGGCAAGGGCGGCAAGGAACGGCTGGTGCCGGTGCTGCCCGAGGTCAGTCGAGCGGTCGCGGAGTGGCTCGCCCACCATCCTGACCGCACTCCCTCCGCGCCGCTCTTTCTCGGCCGCCGCGGCAGAAGGCTCGCCGCCGGTGTCGCGCAACGCGCGATCCGCACCTTCCGCCGCCTGCACGGCCTCTCCGAGCACGCGACCCCGCATGCGCTCCGCCACTCCTTTGCAACCCACCTCCTGGCGGATGGCGGCGATCTGCGCTCGATCCAGGAATTGCTCGGCCACGCCAGCCTCTCGACCACGCAGCTTTACACGGCGGTGGACGACGCCAAGCTTTTTTCCGTGTGGAAGGCTTCCCACCCGCGCGCGGGATGAGCGGGCTCGATCACGATCACGGCCACGCCGGTCATGCGCATGACGCGCTCGCCTTCGGCCGCGCCTTTGCCGTCGGCACGGCGCTCAATCTCGGCTTCGTCGTTCTCGAGGTGGTGGCTGCGGTCTTCGCGAATTCGACCGCTTTGCTCGCCGATGCCGGGCACAATCTCGGCGACGTGCTCGGTCTGGTCGCGGCCTGGGTCGCAGCCGTGCTTGCCATGCGGCTGCCTTCGGCGCGCTTCACCTATGGGCTGCGCAGTGCGACCATCCTCGCCAGCCTGGCCAATGCCGCGATCCTGCTCATGAGCATGGGCGCGATCCTGGTCGAGGCGCTGCGCCGGCTCCTCGTTCCGGCGCCGGTCGCAGCCTGGTGGGTCGTCGCGGTGGCGCTGGCGGGCATCGCGGTGAATGGCGCAACGGCGCTCCTGTTCGCCTCCGCCCGCCGGGGCGAGCTCAATCTGCGGATGGTCTTCTGGCACATGGCCGTCGATGTCGTGATGTCGGCCGGCGTCGTGGTGGCGGGCCTTCTGGTTCTGGCCACCGGCTGGAACCGCATCGACCCGGTGGCGAGCATCCTCATCGTCGCCGCGATCGGCTGGAGCACCTGGGGTCTGTTCCGCGAATCGCTGGCCATGATGCTGGATGCCGTGCCGGCGGGCATCCGGCCCGAAGAGGTGCGAACCTATCTGCTCAGCCTGCCCGGCGTGGTGGCGATCCACGATCTGCACATCTGGCCGATGAGTACGACCGAGACGGCGTTGACCTGCCATCTCGTGATGCCGGATGCCGCACCCGGCCCGGAATTTCTGGCCGGGATCGGCGAGGCACTGGCCGAACGCTTCACGATCGGCCATCCGACCTTGCAGGTCGAAACCACGACCGAAACGCAATGCGTCCTGGCCCCCGACCACGTGGTCTGACGAGCGCCGATTCCCCGCCCGATGAAACCCAGTGCCCGCAACCACGCCTGCGTGACAGAGTCTCCTCTCTCCCTCTGGGCCGGGAACCCGGCAAAGTCCCAGGATTTTGCTGGGGTCCCGGTGAGGGGCTTCTTTTTTCTCCCCTCTCCCTCTGGGAGAGGGGTTGGGGGTGAGGGTTGGGGGTGAGGGAGCCTCTCCGTGGTACAGACCGGCGAGGGCGAGTCACGCATCGACAAAAGCCGGCACCAACCCATCGATCTGTCGGTAAGCTCTCGAGGTGGACAACCCGATCCCCGAGGTAGGGATGCCCGCGCATGACATCATGGAAGCACCGATCGGCAGCCAGGCACGCCGCCTCGGCAAAATCCGCCTTGGTGATGTCGCCGCGCCGACACATGGCCCAGAGCGCGTCGGTGGCCTCGGCGAAAATAATCTCCGGCGCGATGAGTGTTAGCTCCTTATCCAGGGGCCGCGCCGCCTGCTCCGAACAGGCCTCGGTTCCTGATTTCCCCTCGCGGATGCCGGCGCTGCAATCCGGCCGGCCTCAGCCCGCCGGTCCCATTGCCGCTTTGGCCGCCCCCGCCGGTCTGGCAGTGGCTGCGGAACCCAGGATTTGCAGTTGCGCCTGATAGATCGTGGTCGTGTAGGCGCCGATATAGACGGTGTACGTGCCCGTGGCGTAGGGCACCATTGAGCCCGCTGCGCTGGACGCCGGGGAGATCGGCGAGGTGTTGCCGAGCGGCTGGTTGCCTGACCAGGTCGAGCCGTCGAAACTGCTGGAGTATATCGTCGTCAGGTACTCTCCGGTGTAGAGCATCACCAGCACCTCGCCAGCCTGGGCGATCCAAGGCGTATTGCTTGAGAGGGGCGGGTTCGCTCCCGGAATGGTTACCTGGTTGTTGCCGTGCCACGCACTGCCGTCGAACCAGGAGACGTAAATGGCCGTCGTGTACTGCCCGATATAGGCCATGTAGAGTTGCGGCGCGCCGCCCTCCGGGTCGTAGATGGCGAGGGATGGGGTGGCCTGCGATCTGGGCGTGCCGTTGGACGTGGAGATCGGGGTGTTTCCCGACCATTTCGTTCCGTTGTACGCCGCCGAGTAGAGCGTGGTGCTGCTCTCACCCTTGTAAACGATCACCAGTTGCCCATTGAAGCCAAGCGCAGCGGGCGCCAGGTTGCTGCGTGGCGAGAGGCCGCCCGGCATGCTGTCGATCGTGACATTGCCTGCCCATTGCGAGCCGTTGTACCAGGCAACATAGAGCGTGTTCGAGTGCGCGCCCTTGTAGATCATGTAAAGCAGGCCGTTGAACACCGCGAGCGAGGGGCTGTAGTTCGACTCCGGGCTGATACCGCCCGGCATGTCGGAGATCGGCGTATTTCCGTACCAGTTTGCGCCGTCGTACCATGCCAGATAGAGCGTGTTCGAATGCGCGCCCTTGTAGGCCATGTACAGGGTGTCGTCGAAGAACGCGAGCGATGGGCCGTAATTGGAGAGCGGCGCGCCGCCACCCTGCGTTGTGACCTGCTTGTTCCCGCTCCACACCGGAGTGGGCGTGAAGTCCGGGACACTGAGCTGCTCCGAATACATCAGCGCCGGCGGCGGCAGGTTGCTCGGCGGCGTGCTCGTACCCCAGCTTGGGAACTGGTAGTAGGAGATCGTGATCGGGTCGCTTGGATTGCTGCGCGCAAACTGCACCACTGCATAGGAATGGTTGTAGTACGTCCCCGCGCCCGAGCTGTACGGTGTCTGGCTGACCTCGGTCATGTCCGGCGCATAGGGAACCGCAGGATAATTCACATCATAGGGGTCGCTGCTGGTCAGCTCCTCATAGGCGCTGTTGCCAAGCAGCCGCCCTTTGTTCAGCCCGAACAGACCATCCTGGAAGTACGCGAAATTGTGCTCGTGCCCCCAGATCCAGGCCGAGATCTTCCCGAAATACGGCAGGAAGGTCTCGAACAGGCCGGAGTTGAGATAGGCCGGATACGAGGTCGCCCAGCCGTTGATCGCCGCGTTCGCCGAAAAAACCTGATGGTGCGAGAGGAGAATCGTATTGCCGGCGAACGTCTGGAGTTTGTTGGCGTGCCAGCTCACCTCCGTGGGCACCAGGCCCGGGCCGGTGGCGAATGGACTGAGGCCGACCGTGCCGAGCGCGTCCATATTGGCGTCGTGGTCGTTGACGCCGGTGTCCATCGCGAGGAACTGCCATGTCTGGTCCTGCGTGCGGAGGCAGAAATAGCTGGCCTGCTGCTGGCAACCGTTCAGGCCGGGGTTGAGGCCCGCGATCGTCGTATAGAAACCCTGTCCGCCGGAGTAGTACTCGTGGTTTCCCGGAATCATGAACACCGGAATGCGGGGGATCTTCAGGTTATTGAAGATCTGCTTCAGCGTCGTGGTGACGTTGTTCTGGCATTCGGTCAGCGTGCCGGAATAGTAGATGTCGCCGAGATGGAGGATCGCAGTCGGATTGTGGGTGGCGATGGCAGTTTGCAGCAGGGTCACGGCGTCGTTCATGCCCGTGCCCCAGTCGCCGATGATCAGCACTGTCGCGTCGTTGGGCAGTTCGTAGTCGATCACGCCGAAATTGATGTTGCCGCGGCCGACGGTGGTCCAATCATAGTAAACCGCGGTGTTCCCTTCGATCACGTAGTACTCGTTGTAGAGCAGAACGCACTGGAACCAGTTGGGATCGTAGTTGCTGTACGACCAATACCCGGAATCCTCCGCAGCCGGCGCCGCCCCGCCCAGCCGCGTCTGTTCCGCGCGCTCGAAATGCGCCGCCGAGAGGAAGACATGATCGTCGATGGTGGGCGACGCACCCGGCCCCTTGGCCGGACGCGGGATCGGCAAGCCCATGCTCCGTGCCGTGACGTGGCGATCCACCGCCTCCCGCATTTGCGCACGCAGCGTGGAGCTGAGGCCCGGTGCACGCATGGTGAATTCGTGTACCGTGGACTGCCAGCGGGAGAGTTGCCGGTGACGGATGGTAACGAAGGACGAGGCCATGAAGATTCCTCCGGGCTTTCTTGCCCCGCGCGAACGCTACCACACCGACGCTTCATTTCTCCGTTAAATGCCCGTTAAACTGACGATCGGCAGTCATGCCATATCCGGCCTCGGATGGACCGGAAAGCGGCGGCCCGACGCTCGATAGAGCGGATCGCGCTTGACTGGAATCGCGGAGCGATCCCAAGGGGACCATGGGAGCGCGTGAATCCGCTCGGTCAGACAAAGGAGAGCGTATTCAGTCAACCTGAACACGCTCTAGTGCGCGCCTGAACCACGCAAACAGGAACGTGGCGGCAAAGGCCCCGAGCAACTGCGCGACGATGAAACCGGGCACGTCGGCCGGTCGGATGCCGGCAAAGGTGTCGCTGAATGCCCGCGCCATCGTCACCGCCGGATTCGCGAACGAGGTGGAGGACGTGAACCAGTACCCAGCGGCGATGATGGCTGCCACGGCGTACGGTGTTGCGTGCGGATGGTGGCGCGTGCAGCTCCAGATCACCGACAACAGCGCGAAGGTCGCCGTGAATTCCCCCACCAACTGGCCAAATCCCGCCCGTGCATGCGAAGAGAACTGAAGGACCGGCAAGCCGAACATCACGTGCGCAAGCCAGACACCGGGCACCGCACCGGCCACCTGCACCGCCAGATAACCGGGCACCGCTTCCCACGGCAGCGCATTGCGGCTCGCCAGTGCCAGCGTGACGACCGGATTGAAATGCGCTCCCGAGATCGGGCCGAAGGCCAGAATGAGGGCAACCAGTGCCCCTGCCGTTGCCAGCGTGTTGGCGAGCAGCGCCACGGCGACATTCCCGCCCGCCAGCCGCTCCGCCATGATCCCCGACCCGACCACCGCCGCCAGCAACAGGGCCGTGCCGACAGCTTCCGCGACAAGCCGTCGCGCCGGTTCGCCGCTGCTCACGGTAAAGGAACTGGCTGATCGGCCCCCTTGTGCCCGATTTCGTCAAGCCGGCGCTTGAGTGAAAGACGATCCAGCTTTTCGGGTCGCAGGCTGGTAAAAATCCTGATGCGGGTTTCGAGTATCCGGAAGGCGTCGCGGAACGCCTGCCGCCGGGCCATTTCGGATCCGCGAGCCGCCGCCGGGTCTTCCACACCCCAGTGCGCCGTCATCGGCTGCCCCGGCCAGATCGGGCAGGCTTCGCCGGCCGCCTGATCGCATACCGTGATCACGAAATCCATTGGTGGTGCGCCCGGCTGTGCGAACTCATCCCAACTCTTGCTGCTCAGGCCCGCAACCGGCAGCGCGAGCGAGCGCAGCATGTCGAGCGCATAGGGATGGACGCGGCCTTTTGGATGACTGCCGGCGCTGGTGCCCTTGAACCGGCCATGCCCCCAATGGTTGACCAGCGATTCGGCGAAGATGCTCCGCGCCGAATTGCCCGTGCAGATGAACAGAACGTTGTAAACGCGTTCCGTCATGCCGCTTCCTCCCGGCGGGGCTCGCAGCATGTGGCCGGCGCCGGTTCGGCCTTCTCCGGCCGCGCAGCGCTGAAGGTTCCGGCGGTGGTGCGGATCGGCCCGAGATCGATGCTGTCCCCGTACACCGTGCTTTCGCCGCGCGTGAGGAAGGTTTCCCACGCCAGCCCCTGCGGGTCGCTGATCCACGCCTTTTCCGACCGCGCGTAGCAGCACGTCGTGGCGCCCTCTTCCAGTACCGGTCGTTCGGCCCCTTGCATCCGCCCATAGACCACGTGCAGCTCCTCCTCGTCCTCGACCTGGATGCCGAGATGATCGAGGCCCGCCTGTTTGCCGCGCGTCGAGATCGCGAAGTTGACCCGTGGGTCCTCGAGCATCCATTTCGCATAATCGGACTTGATGATCGTCGGCGCGGCGGCGAAGAGCGTGCTGTAGAACCGTATCGACTGAGCGAGGTCACCCACGGACACGTGCACGTGCAGGCGCTTCATCGGGTTCTCCTTTCGTGAAGCGGTCAGCCGGATTGCAGGCGGGGGCGCATGCTGCGCCGTGCCCGCAGCAGTTTTCGGTGAGGTAGGCGAGCAGCGCGTTCATCGTGCCGTATTCCGCCGAGTAGATGAGCTGCCGGCTCAGTCGTCGCTGCGTGATGAGCCCGGCATGAACAAGCTGCGCCAGATGGAACGAGAGCGAGGACGGCTGAACGCCGAGCCGATCCGCGATCACGCCGGCCGGCAATCCGTCCGGCCCGCGGGTCACCAGCAGGCGGAACAGCGCAAGCCTGGTTTCCTGGGCCAGTGCCCCCAGTGCGGCGATCGCCCGCTTCTCCTCCATGCCATCCATCCGTATTTCAACAACTATAGAAATATAGCCGCCCGTGCGTCCTGTCAAGAGGGAGATTGCCTATGCGGGAAGAGAACCGACTTGTTCTGTCCGAACAGGCGTGCGGGCCGGCAGGGAAACTCAGGGCCAGATGACCATATATCTCGACGAGTGCCAGGCAGGGTGCGATAGCAGTGACATCGGCTTTCCGCACGTTCTGCTGTGCATGGCCGTGGTGCTGCAAACGAGGGCATGGCTCTACGGCTTTCATTTCGATCAGCCCGGCCTCGCGAACGAATATATGGGAGCGCTCCTCGACTTCATCCAGCGCAAGGGCGGCGATGTTACCAACGGTGTGAGGCTGTACGGCTGCTGTAACCACGCCGTGCGGAACACGCTGCGCAATGCCCCGGCCGGGAACGCGCGCGCGGCGTGGCGGGCCGAGATGCAGCAGATTGCCGCCACATTGGGTTATCATGGGCGTGTCAGCGGCTTCGATACCGACATTATTGATCCTCAGAATGGCACTTACATTGAATTTCACCGCGAACAAGGCAAGAACCGTTGCCGTATCTATTACAAACGGCACGAGAAGATGGCCCACAATGTCAACACCATCCTGCCCCAGAACTTCCAGCCGGCCGGGACGGGCAACCTCAACACCTGGAAGCCAACCACTTCTCAGGGCGCCGGCGCCGGCGGCTGGATATCCAACAGACGTCTCACCACCTCCGCCGATCTCGCGCAGGGCGCGACGAAGTGGCACGAGCTGAACTACGCGCTCCGCCTGACCACGTTCCAGGTGCCCTGACTGCGAAGATGCGGGGGCGGCAGCCTCGCCGCGATGACACTGGCGACCGCATCTGCACGGCGGAAGGCCGCGCACGCGCCGCGCCCGGCCTCGCCCGCGCTCCAGCGAGAGGGCTTTGTTAACCCATTCTCATTCCAAATGCCGGTAACTGGCGGGTTTTTGGCAAGGACTAGAGGGAAGTAAACAGTAAAATGGCGGCCGGGTCATTTCTAACAAAGCTCCGGAACGCGATTGCTTTGATTTCGCTTGGGCTCGTGTTCCTCTCGGCATATTTGTATCTAGGCTCCGGTGTCGACCTGCCCCTAGAGGCATATCGGTCGTGGTTCGGGCTTGGAGCAGATAGCACAGTTGAGAACTTTCGCGGAGCCTCACTACGCGAGCAAACATATTGGCTCGATACGATGTGCAACGACGGTCTCTGCCTTGATCGGGTTGATTGGCTTTGCGGGTTTTCGATTGATGACCCCGTCTCCGATGAGCTCGATACCACCACAGATGCATACCTTGCGAAGGTAGCAGAATGTTTCAAGTCGCTCGCAACTGAGGCACCTCTGAGAGATCACCTTGGTAAGCTAAGACTCATCTGCGGCCGTCGCTACATGTTATTTGTGGGTGACTTGTACTCCACACCCAAAGAATGTGCGCGAGCTGGCGGAGAGTGGGGGAAGAAGCTTCCCGTTTATCCAGATGAAGACCGTTACGTGCAGGGAATCCGACAGGGTGGAACGCAGAATTAGGATCGAGGTCTCGTATCGGCACGCGGGTGACCCTGTGCAACGATTTCGTGGTTACGCTTCTGCGCCAATCTTTCAAGCAGAGTCGAATGTCGTTTCGTTGACATGTGCTTCTGAACAAACGGCAGCATCCGATCGGTCTGGCCATAGACAAATTTCCTCGCGTGCTGGACGGTGATCTTGTTGACTTCCTTCACCAGCGCGACCCGTCGCGTAGCCACCAGTTTGCACTGCGTCTCCGGCTTAACTGTCGCAGTGAAAAGCCGTCTTGGGCCGATGGGTATCATAAGAAAGGCATCTTCTTCTGTGAAAGCGGCTGTCATCCAGACAGGATGATCTGAGGTCAGCAATGGAAAGGCCTCGTGCGGCGCTTCCAAAACCAGCCAATGCATGTCGCTCAGTAGTTCGCAGACTTTCTTGTGGCTCATCAGCGCGCGAGCAATGCCAAAGGTCAACTCATCCCCATGGGCAGGATTTTTCTGGGCGATATATTCTGCAGGAGTTGGAGGGTCGCTTGGTGATCGCTCCGCAGCGTAGACCGCACTCAGCGTTGGCATGACTTTGGCCCATTCCTGCTCGACGCTGGATTTAAGTTGGGCGATATCCTCTGGAGCTCGAAGCATCTGAGCGAGCAGGAAGCGTGACCAGCTATGACGGGCCGTGCTTGTCCAGTCCACTTTCGGTCGACCGGTCTCTAGGAACAGGAGCGCTTCGGCCGCGTCGCTGTCCAGCTTGGCCATGAAATCCTTTTCCATGGCCTGTGCACGCTCAGGCGGCAAGCCGCGTGTCTCGTATAGGTGGGGCTCAAAGGCTGTTCCCCTCGGGCGGACACGCTCTGCTACAACGTCACGCCCGTAGGGTCGACTGAAGCGGCATAGACAGCCATCGGAGCCCTTCCAGCGAGAGAGGTAAAACACCGGTACGTAGTGATGGTGCATTGGTTCATTCATTGGACCCAGAGCCTCGAAATCTTGCTTTCGTGGACGTTGTAACTGCGGGCAACAATCGTGAATCGGCTCGCCACGCTGCTTCCGCCGGGGTACTTCCTGTTGCTGGCGGGGCGTGAGCTTCAGCTTGCGGCCGAGCCCCCGGCCGCCCGACGATGCAACCGCGAGCTGAGTCGAGGGCATTCTACTAGAGAATTTTCGCCCGGCGCCAGGAAATCGTCTTTCACCGCGAGAGGAGGTCTGCCAACTGTGTTGCGAGGTGGGAACGGAAAGGTAGTCCACTGCCAGGAGTAGGTTCCATGTTCGACGTCGCCTCTCAGCCCAAGTCCACCGCCGTCCGCCTCGACTTCGGCCAGGAAGCCACAGCCGACGCCGCAATAGGGGCATGTCGTGCGGACCGGATCTCGTTCGCCGGGCTCGGTCACCTCATGCGACCCGCCCGGCGAGCGCCTCCACGGAGATGAAGAGCTGCCCGTCCTCCACCTTCAAAGCGAAGGTGCCGACCGAGCCTTCATCGGCGCCTTCAGCCTCGCCGCTCTCGAGCGAGATCACCCAGTTGTGGAGCGGGCAGGTGACCGCCCTGCCGTGAACGATGCCCTGGCTGAGCGGGCCCGCCTTGTGCGGGCAGCGATCCTCGATCGCGAAGTAGCGGTTCTCGATGGTGCGGAACACCGCGATCCGGCCCCGGGGTGTCACGACACAGCGCGCGCCGCGACGCGGGATATCGCTGGCGGATCCAATGCCGATCCAGCGCCCGGGGTCTCTCTCCCGAGGGTGGCCTTCGTTCGCGGCTACGCCCATCACGCCGCTGCAACCGGCAGGCCGATCTCCGCCATCGGCTGGAACTCGTGCTCGTCCTTGCCCGCGACGCGTTCGGCCCAGGGATCGGCCTGCGCGAATCTCTGGCTGAAGACGAAGCGATCGAAATATGCCTTGCGCTTTTCGGTATCTCCCATGATCTGCCGGCGGATTTCATCGAGGCCGACGCGCCTGGCCCATTTGTAGATGCGTTCGAGATAGCGGCCCTGCTCGCGATACATCTCTACCAGCGCCACGATATGCTCCAGCGCCGCGTCCTCGGTCTTCACCACGCCGAGCACCTCAGTGCCCTTGATGTCGAGACCGGCGGCACCGGCGAAATGGATCTCGTAGCCGGAGTCGACGCAGATCACGCCGACATCCTTGCAGGTCGCCTCGGCGCAGTTCCGCGGACAGCCCGATACCGCCATCTTCACCTTGGCCGGCGTCCAGGAACCCCACATGAACTTCTCGATGCGGATGCCGAGCCCCGTCGAATCCTGGGTGCCGAAGCGGCACCAGTCGGTGCCGACGCAGGTCTTCACCGTACGCAACCCCCTGGCATAGGCGTAGCCGGAGACGAAGCCGGCCTTGCCGAGCTCCGCCCAGACCGCCGGCAGGTCTTCCTTTCTCACCCCCAGCATGTCGATCCGCTGGCCGCCCGTAACCTTCACGGTCGGGATCTCGAACTTCTCGACGACATCGGCGATCGCCCGCAGTTCCTTGGCGCTGGTGACCCCGCCCCACATGCGCGGAACGACCGAATAGGTGCCGTCCTTCTGGATGTTGGCGTGCACCCGCTCGTTGACGAAGCGCGACTGGTAGTCATCCGCATATTCGTCGGGCCAGTCGCAGACCAGATAGTAGTTCAACGCCGGCCGGCACTTCGCGCATCCGCACGAGGTCTTCCACTCCAGCTCCTGCATGACGGCAGAAATCGTTTTCAGGCCCTTCGCCTTGATCAGCCGGCGCACCTCGTCATGGCCGAGCGCGGTGCAGCCGCACACGGGCTGGACGGCGGCCGGGTTGTACTGGCCGCCGAGCACGAGCGTCATGAGCTGCTCGACGAGACCCGTGCAGGAGCCGCAGGAGGCGGACGCCTTGGTGTGGGCCCGGACATCCTCGAGTGAGGACAGCCCCTTGGCGCGAATGGCGCCGGTGATCTTTCCCTTAGAGACGCCGTTGCAGCCGCAGATCTCCGCATCATCCGGCAACGCTGCAACGGCCGCCATGGGGCCCGGGGCGGCACCCCCCTGATAGGCCTGGCCGAAGATCAGCGACTCGCGCATCTCCGCAACGTTCGCCGCCTTCCTCTTCAGGCCGGTGAACCAGGCGCCGTCGGAGGTCTCTCCGAACAGCACGGTGCCGATGATCCGGTTGTCCTTGAGGATGACACGCTTGTAAATGCCGGCCGATGCATCACGCAGCACGATCTCTTCGCGATCCTCGCCATCGGCGAAATCGCCGATCGAGAACAGGTCGATGCCGCTCACCTTCAGCTTCGTCGGCGTGTCGCTATGGACGAAGCCCGCCGTCTCCCGCCCGGCGAGATTGGCCGCCGCCACTTTCGCCATCTCGTAGAGCGGCGCGACAAGGCCATAGACATGGCCGCCGACCTCGGCGCACTCGCCGAGAGCGAGAATATACGGATCGGAAGTCTGCAGGCGGGCATCGACGAGGATACCGCGATTGACAGCGAGACCTGCATCCTTCGCCAGCTCCGCATTCGGCTTGATGCCGGCCGCCATGACGACGAGGGTTGCCGGCACCACCGAGCCATCGGCCAGCGCCACGCCCTCGACCCTGTCCGCACCCAGGATCGCCCTGGTATTGGCCTTGGTCCTCACCTTGATGCCGCGCTGCTCGATCGCGCGCTCCAGGAGGTAGCCGGCGGCTGCGTCGAGCTGGCGCTCCATCAGCGTCGGCATCAGGTGCAGCACGGTGACCTCCATGCCGCGCGCGTTCAGGCCAGAAGCCGCCTCGAGGCCCAGCAGGCCGCCGCCGATGGCGACCGCCTTGGCGCGCGACTGCGCCGCCAGCAGCATGGCATTGACGTCATCGAGATCGCGGTAGGTCAGGACGCCCGGCAGGTTGTTGCCGGGCACCGCCAGCTTGACCGGCACCGAGCCGGTCGCGATCACGAGCTTGTCGTAGGGCTCCGTGATCCCGCGATCGGACCTGACCGTCTTCGCTACCCTATCGATCGCGACGATCTTGTGGCCCTTGTACAGCGTGATGCCGTGCTTGATGTACCAGCCGTCGCCGTGGATGATGATCTGCTCGTAATCCGTCTCGCCGGACAGCACCGGCGAGAGCATGATGCGGTCGTAATTCACGCGCGGTTCGGCGTTGAAGATCGTCACCTCGTAACGGCCGGGCGTTTCTTCCAGGAGATGTTCCAGCATCCGCCCTGGCGCCATGCCGTTGCCGATGATGACGAGTTTCTCGGCCATGCCCGATAGCTCCCCGTTCGGCACCGGAGAGGTGCCGGCGGGCACCACGCAGCAAACCTCGTGCCAGGCATGAAGCCAGTGACTTTGATGGCCGACCAAGGCGATCCCGCCCTCGCCGGCGAGCGCGGCTAGAGCGTGTTCAGGTTGACTGAACACGCTCTCCTTTGTCTGACCGAGCGGATTCACGCGCTCATGGATCGCTTCGCGATTCCAGTCAAGCGCGATCCGCTCTGGCGGAATTGCCCGCTGCCGGAGCACAGGTTGCCTCAATATGGTGCATCGCAGCAAAAAAGGGATCCAGGCTCTTCCCGAGGTCCTTGCCCCCTGAGAACGGCACGACGCCCCACGCCCTGCTCTTCAGGAGAAAAAGCCCGCTGCTCGCCGCTCTTCTCAGCGGCCGTGCGAGCCGTCCCGAAAATCATTCCACCGTCAAAGACCGCGAACCTGCTGGCTCCCGGAGTAGGACTCGAACCTACGACCCAGCGGTTAACAGCCGCTTGCTATACCAACTGAGCTATCCGGGAACCGTCAGCCGCCGACCTCGGCGCAATCGCCGCACGCTGCCCAAGGCTCTGCGGCAGGGCCACGTGCGGCTCGATGGTCCGTCCCAATAAGCAACGCGTCACACGCACAATCGGCCGGAAGCTTGGGGGGAGGCAAAACCTCCCCCCAACGTCGGTAGCCGGTTACGCCCTGTCCTCCACGATCGGAATCCGCCAAGCCTTCAGGCCATACTCCTTGGCCCAGATCTTGCGACCCGTGCGGGGACAGGTTCGCCAGGGCCGGAAGACGTACCGGACCCCGTCGATGAGCTTCGAGCTAGTTTTTTCGCTCATGGCTCTTTTACCTTTCCTTGGCGCAACGCGCCTGTTGCGGGGTCGTTTTTGACCTTGTCAGCCGGCCGGCCGCGGGTTATATACGGCCGTGGACATAGAGCCGGCTGGCAAGTCCTCGTCGGACATGCCCCGATCATCGCGACGAAGAGCTTAAACGTGGGCACAGAGGTTGCAGCCTCGGCCCGCGTTTTTCTTTATGGCGGCAGGGTCCTCCCGAGCTGACGCAGCCGGTACTCAGCCGCTTCAAGTGACACACTGAATTCTCGGACGATTTCGCCGGTTGTAGCACATCCGTTCAGAAGCTGGATCGGCATCATCGTCGTCCCAGCGAGACACTTGGCTTGCCACTCGGGGTCCCGGAACGCTGGGGGAGGTTCTTCGGCCATCCGGCGGAAGAGGCGGCGGCGCGGATGCAAAATGAGATGTGACATTTCGTGTATCGCGGTCATTCGATCCCGCCCCCTCCCTTCCACCATTCGTTGGTACACGTCCTCGCGGAGCACGAGTTCGCGCTCGTCAGGGTCGGCAAAGCCGTGGTTGCTGCCCATTTCCACGCACTCAGCCACACGGAAACTAAAGTCCTCGCCATACATTTTCGGCAGGAGATGTTCGATTATTTGGGGAACTGGCAGCCACCTGACGGTCGTGAATCCCAGGATTTCGCGAATCCGCCACCCAACTTGTTCGAGCTCATTTCGGCTAATGGGCGATGCTTCCTGAAATAACCTCATCCCAACTTTCTCCGGTCCATAATCTGCTTGATTTCCTCCTTTTGCTGTTCGTTCAGTTGGTCAAAGTTTCGGGCGAGCTGCATTGCGAGCGTACGGTCAAAGACCGAGGAGCTACGCGAGAGCGGAATCTGGGCGGCGGGAGCAGAAAGATCGGCAGCAGCTTGAAGCTCGTTACGTTCCACTAGGTCGAGATTCATCCAGTCAGCAATTCGGCCAACCAGCGAGTCTGGAATCCCCTTCCGGCCTGATTCCACCGCCGAGAGAAATGCCGGACTCACCCCAACTCCCTCCGCCATGTCCTTCAGTAGCTTGTCTCGGTCAATTCGATACTTGCGCAACGCCTTCCCGAACGGCGTGAGCGCCATGTTAGTCTCCTTTCGTTCCTCATCCTGGGCCTCCTTTGGCTCCACGAGAGGTTATATAGGAGACAGGATCCGGATGTCAAGTTAACCCACAAAGGTTAATTAGCGGTCCGCAATGCCCAGGACCTTCGTGGCGGGTAGCTGCGACTTCCTCAAGAATTGCTCTCCGGCTGAAGCGCGTCGGAAAAGGTGCCTCGAAGGGTGCTCCGGTGCGGAAGTCGTTTCTGTAAGGTATTGTTGTGTGTTCTAACTAGCTGATTTTGCTGGCTCCCGGAGTAGGACTCGAACCTACGACCCAGCGGTTAACAGCCGCTTGCTCTACCAACTGAGCTATCCGGGAACCGTCAGCCGGCGGCCTATAGCACTTGCCAGCCGGCCGCGGGAGGGGGAAGGATCGCGGCCAGGCGAGAGTGACGGAACCGGTAGACGTACGCGACTCAAAATCGCGCGGCCGCGAGGCCATGGGGGTTCGAGTCCCCCCTCTCGCACCAGGCCCGCGAATCAGCCGCCGGAAGTGGGTTGCTCTTCGCTCTTGAGCCGCACCCCCGCGCCGAGCGCCGCCGTCTCCAGGAGCGCCATGAAATCCTGGGCCAGCCATGCCGCCGGATCGGGCTTCAGCATCGCCGCCCCGAAATGCGCCTGCAAAGCCTCGCGCGCCGTGGCCGCCAGCGGCATCGGAACGCCGAGCCCATGCCCGAGATCGAGACCAAGGTCGAGGTCCTTGCGCAACAGCGCCGGCGTGAACGTGGTGGTCCAGTCGAGATTGACGATCGCCGGCGTTTTGTATCGTGTGAAGATCGATCCCAACACCGAATTGTTGATGAAGCTCATGAAGGCATGGCGCGGAATGCCGGATTTTTCCGCCAGCAGCACGATCTCGGCAAGGCTTTCCGCGATCGCGCCGAGCAGCACGTTGTGTGCGATCTTGCAGATGCGCGCCCGCTCACCCTCGCCGACATAGGAGACGCCCGCACCCGCGACGATCTCAAGAAAGGGCCTGGCGCGCTCGAAGGCCTCCGCCGGTCCCGAGGCAACCGCGCTCAATTCGCCTCTCCGCACGCAGTGATTGTTGCCGCTGACCGGAGAGCAGAGGAACGGCACGCCATGGGCGGCGAGGCGGGTCCGGATCCCACTCGATTCATCGGCACTGATCGACGAAAGATCGATGACGACGCCGGGAACCTTTACCTTCCCGGATGCGCCGCCAAGCACGCCCCGGGGACCGAAAGAGACCTCTTCGAGATCCGTGCCGGTGGAGACGATGACGAAGAGCAGGTCGGCATCGGCAAGCGATGCAGGCGCGTCGACGATCACCGCGCCCCTGGCCGCCAACGGCTCGGCCTTGGCCCGTGTGCGATTCCAGATCCGAGGCTTGATCCCGGCCTCGAGCAGCCGCTCGACCATCGGGAAACCCATGCGGCCGACACCGATCCAGGCAATATCAGGCTGGCGGGAGGACATGCGCGTGATCTCCTGAGCAGGGAAGGAAGGTGAGCGGACGGGCTATCTGGCGCCGCCGGTGAAAATGACGCAACACTCCGGCCGTCTTCCCGATCGACGGTACAAGCTCGCCAGGGCGACTTCTCATGCAGCGGTTCTCCGCCCTTTCCCTGATCCGCCATTCCCTCGGGGGCCATCTGGGCTGGCAGCCGCAATGGCGCTCGCCCGAGCCGAAAGCAGAATACGATGCGGTGATCGTCGGTGCCGGCGGGCATGGGCTCGGCGCTGCCTACTATCTTGCGAAGGAGCACGGCATGCGCAACATCGCCGTGCTGGAGAAGGGCTGGCTCGGCGGCGGCAATACCGGGCGCAATACGACGATCATCCGCTCCAACTACCTCTACGACGAGAGCGCCGCGCTCTACGACCACGCGCTCAAGTTGTGGGAAAACCTCTCGCAGGAGCTGAACTACAACGTCATGTTCTCGCAGCGCGGCGTGATGATGCTCGCGCACACCGTGCACGACGTGCAGATCTTCAAGCGCCATGTGCACGCCAACCGGGCGAACGGCGTGGACAACGAATGGCTGACCGCGGAGCAGGCGAAGGAATTCTGTCCGCCGCTCCATATCGGTCCCGGCCTGCGCTATCCCGTGCTCGGCGCAGCGCTGCAGCGGCGCGGCGGCACCGCCCGGGACGACGCCGTCGCCTGGGGCTACGCCCGGGCCGCGGATGCGCTCGGCGTCGATATCATCCAGAACTGCGAGGTCACGGCGATCCGCCGCGGCACCGCGGGCGGGGTCGAGGCAGTGGAGACCAGCCGCGGGGCCATCCGCACCCGCAGGGTCGGCGTCTCCGCGGCCGGCAATACCAGCGTCGTCATGGCGATGGCCGGGCTCAGGATGCCGCTCGAGAGCTACCCTTTGCAGGCTCTGGTATCGGAGCCGGTCAAGCCGATGTTTCCGTGCGTGGTGATGTCGAACACGATCCACGCCTATATCAGCCAGTCCGACAAGGGCGAGCTGGTGATCGGCGCCGGCATGGATGCATACGTCTCCTACAGCCAGCACGGCGCGCTGCACATCCCCGCACAAACGCTGGAGGCGATCTGCGAGCTCTTCCCGATGTTCCGCCGCATGCGCATGCTGCGCAACTGGGGCGGCATCGTCGATGTCACGCCGGATCGTTCGCCGATCCTCGCGAAAACCGAGGTCGCGGGCCTCTATGTCAACTGCGGCTGGGGCACCGGCGGGTTCAAGGCGACGCCGGGTGCCGCGCATCTCTTGGCCTGGACGATCGCCAGGGATGAACCACATCCGATCAACGCCCCTTTCACCATCGAGCGGTTCCGCGACGGCGTCGTGATCGACGAGGCCGCCGCCGCCGCCGTTTCGCATTGAGATAACGCCCCATGCTGCTGATCGTCTGCCCCTATTGCGGCGCCCGGCCCGAGCTCGAATTCAGCTACGGCGGCGAGGCGCACGTGGCGCGGCCGAAAGATCCGGCCTCGGTCAGCGATGCGGAATGGGCCGACTATCTCTACGCGCGCAGCAATCCGAAAGGCGTCCATGCCGAGCGCTGGCGCCATACGCATGGCTGCGCACGGTTCTTCAACGCGCTGCGCGACACGCTGAGCGACCGCTTTCTGGCAACCTACAGGATCGGCGAGAAACGGCCAGACCTCGCATGAGCGCGAATTTCCGCACCCCCGAAGGCGGCCGCATCGACCGCAGCCGGCCGCTCGGCTTCCGCTTCGATGAACGGAGCTACCAGGGTTTCCCTGGCGATACGCTGGCGTCGGCACTGCTCGCGAACGGCGTCCATCTCGTCGGGCGATCGTTCAAATACCACCGCCCGCGCGGCATCCTCTCTGCAGGCGCGGATGAACCGAACGCGCTCGTCGCGGTGCGGCGGGACGAGGCGCGCTATACGCCCAACCTGCGCGCAACGCAGGTGGAGCTCTATCAGGGCCTCAGCGCCGAAAGCCAGAACCGCTCGCCTTCGCTGGCATTCGACATCGGCGCGGTGAACGACCGGCTGTCCCGGTTCTTTCCCGCCGGCTTCTACTACAAGACCTTCATGTGGCCGCGGCGGGCGTGGGAGCGTTGGTACGAGCCCTGGATCCGCGCCATGGCCGGGCTCGGCCGCGCACCGACCTTGCCCGACCCGGACCGATACGCGAACCGTTTCGCGCATTGCGACGTGCTCGTGGTGGGAGCGGGGCCGGCCGGGCTCGCCGCCGCGCTGAGCGCAGCGGAAGCCGGCGCGCGCGTCATTCTGTGCGACGAGCAGGCCGGGTTCGGCGGCTCCCTCCTCGCCGAAAGCGAAGCGGCCATCGAAGGAAAATCGGCTGCGGCCTGGCTCGCGGAGGCGGTGGCGCTGCTTGCGCGTGAGCCTCGCGTCACGCTTCTCCCCCGCACGACCGCCTTCGGATATTTCGCGTACAACATGCTCGGGCTCGCCGAGCGCCTCACCGAGCACCTGGCCGAGCCCGATCCCGCTCTGCCGCGCGAGCGGCTCTGGCAGGTGCGGGCAAGAGAGGTGGTGCTGGCGGCGGGCGCGATCGAACGGCCGCTGGTGTTTCCCGGGAACGACCGGCCGGGCGTGATGCTCGCCGATGCCGCCCGCACCTATCTCGACCGCTACGGCGTCAAGTGCGGCAGCCGCGCCGTCGTCCTTAGGCCCCGCTCCTAAACAAGTGAGTCAAATTTGCCACAGCTTGGGACGAAAGTGGTGACGGGGATTCCCTGCGGGGAATCGTGGCGCGTAGCGTTGGTGGATGATTCGGGCGCGGCAGGTGCGGGCAGCGAGACGACGCTATCGGCAGGTGGCGCCTGTTTTGAACGAGCAGAGCATGCGTCGCTACGTTG
>JASHOF010000023.1 GCA_030041255.1 Acetobacteraceae bacterium | reverse complement strand
CCCCCCGATGTGCCGCCGGGTGCCATGATCGAGGTCGGCGTCACGCAGGTTGATTACGACCATGCAACAGGTGCCTTCTCCGCCGTGCTGTCGATCACGGCCAGCGGTATGGATCCTGCCGAGCTTGCCATTTCCGGCCACGCCGAGCGCACGGTTCCGGTCAAGGTTGCACGACACGTCCTGATGCCGGGCGCGATTCTCACCCCCGCCGATCTCACGCCCGCCGATGTAGCAGCCGGATCGCTTGCCGGCCGCGTCGTGAGTACCGAGGAGCAGGCCGTCGGCATGGAGCTTCAGCGAGCCATCGCCGCCGGCGATCCGGTGCCCCTTTCCGATCTCAGCCGACCGCCGCTGGTCAAGCGCGGGGAACGCGTGCTGATCGCGCTCGATGCCCCCGGCCTCACTCTGGCAGAACAGGGGCGGGCGCTCGATTCGGGAGCCGCGGATGCATCGATCCGCGTCCTCAATCCGGTCTCGCACGCCGTGCTCGAGGCAACCGTAACCGGCCCCGGCGAAGTCTCCGTGGCACTCGGCAGCCTCCCGCTCGCTGCTTCCGGCACCGGGCCCGCAACCGGCTATGCGGAGTACGCTGCACAATGACGCAGCGCGCGTTCCTCCTTCTGCTGCCCTTCCTCCTGTCCGACTGCGGTGCGCTCTCGGAGCTTTCGAACATCGGCCGGCCGCCGCCGATGACACCGACCCAGAATCCGACCCAGTCACCGACCTGGCGGCCGGTGACCATGCCGATGCCCGCGCCCGAGCCCGCGCCCTCCGAACCCGCCAGCCTCTGGCGGTCCGGCTCGGAGGGCTTCTTCCAGGATCAGCGCGCCTCTCGGGTCGGCGACATCGTGACCGTCCTGGTGCAGATGAACGACAGCGGCACCCTCAAGAACGATTCCTCGGCCAGCCGCAACAACACGGACTCGATGGGGATCACCAATCTGTTCGGCTTCGAAAATGTCCTCTCGCGCATCGCCCCGAACGTCAGCCCCGCCTCGCTCGTCAACACGAACGGGTCCGGTTCCTCCGGTGGAACCGGGGAAATTCAGCGGAGCGAGGCGGTGACCCTGAGCCTTGCCGCCACCGTCACCCAGGTACTGCCGAACGGCAACCTCGTCATCGTCGCCAACCAGCAGGTACGCGCGAACAGCGAACTGGTCGCGCTCACCCTGAGTGGCGTCATCCGCACTGCGGACATCTCCAACACCAACACGATCAACGACGACCAGATCGCCGAGGAGCGCATCTCCTACGGCGGCACCGGCCAGCTCACCACGGTGCAGACACCAAGCTGGGGCCAGCAGCTCCTGAACATCATCTCCCCGTTCTGAGCCGGCTTCAGCCTCCGGGCCAGGGCACGGTTCTCGTGCTCAACACCAAGGCCCGATTCCGGCGCGGGTCGCGCGGTGATTGACATAGCCGAGCCAGGCCAGTTGCGGCAGCAGTGGCAGGATCGTGACCAGCGGCTTGAAAATGCCCGAGGCGTGCAGGAAGACGAGGCAGCAAAGTCCGCCGAAGGCGGCAAATCCCCAGTGCACGCCGGCAATCGCCAGATCCGGCATCCCCGAGCGTTGCGCGATTTGAAAAAGAAACCCGCGATGCGGCCGGGTGAGGGACAGGCCCGCGCTCCTCCTTCTTGCGAGCGTGAAGGCAACGTCGCAGAGCGGCCCGGCAAGCAGCATCGGCACCATGACGAACGACAGCTCGACGCTCTCGAACCGCGCCGCCACCACGCCGAGCATCGCTAGCACGAAGCCGCAGAACTGGCTGCCCACATCACCCATGAAGATGCGCGCCGGCGGCAGGTTGAACGGCAGGAATCCGATCAGCCCGGCAGCTAGCAGCAAGGCGGCGAAATAGGCGAACCATGCGCCTTGCAGCGCGGCAATCCCCGACAGGAACAGGCAGGCAATCAGCGCCACGCCCCCGGCGAGCCCGTCGAGCCCGTCGATGAAGTTCATCGCGTTCGTGACGAATACGATCCAGAACAGCGTCGCCGGCGGGCCGAGCCAGCCGATGTCCGTGGCGCCGAAATAGGGAAGCCGCGGCTTCTGCAGATAAAGCCCGCTCGCCACCGCAGCGGTGGCGGCGAGGAGTTGTGCAACCAGCTTGACGACGAAAGGCCAGTCGTAGAGATCGTCCAGGAACGAAACGACCGCGATCAGGACCGAGGCCAGGACCACGCCCCGGAAATAGGGATCGGCGAGCGGGGCGAAACCCCGGAACCGATACAGTATGGCAATGCCGAGCAGAAAGGCTGCGGCAATCCCGACCCCGCCCGATTTCGGCGTTGGCGTCGCGTGCCCCTTGCGCTCATCCGGATGATCGGTCGGGCCGAAGGTAATCATCAGCCGCACGATCCAGGCCGAGATCACGGCAAGCGCGGCAGCGAACGCCAGATGGCGGACGAACAGAAGGGCAGTCATCGCGGGCGCGGAGACGCTGGTCGGGCGTACCCGACGTGACTCAAGCGCCCGCCATTGTCAGCCCCTCCACGCGGAGGGTCGGCGCGTCCGTGCCGCGGCGAAAGCAAAGATCGTCCGCGGCGGCGAGGGTTGCGAACATCTCCGTGAGATTGCCGGCAATCGTGATCTCTGCCACCGGCTCGGCGAGGCTGCCGTGGCGGATCATGAAGCCGGCGGCGCCGCGGCTATAATCGCCGGTCAGCGTGTTCACGCCGGCGCCGATCAGCTCGCTCACCAACAGGCCCTCCCCGATCCCGGCCATCAGCGCGGCGGGCGAAAGCGTGCCGGGGGCAAGATAGAGGTTGCTCGGCGCCGGATGCGGCGGGCCGGAAGTGCCGCGCACCGCATGCCCGGTCGAGGCAAGGCCGAGCTGATGCGCACTCGCAAGATCGAGCAGCCAGCTTTCAAGCCTGCCATCCTCGACCAGAGTGCGGGCAGATGTGGGCAGACCCTCGGCGTCGAACGGACGGGAGCGCAAGCCGCGACGCCGTGCCGGGTCATCCCGGATCCGGATTCCCCGGGCAAACACCGCCTCGCCGAGTCGGTCCTTGAGGAAGCTCGTGCCACGCGCCACTGCCTGGCCGTTGATCGCGGCCGCGAGATGACCGAGCAGGCTCCCGGCAACCCGCGCCTCGTAGACCACCGGCAGCCGGGCCGTGGCTGGCCGCCGGGGATGAAGTCGGGCCACGGCGCGACCGCCCGCCTTCACGCCGAGACTTGCGGCCTGGTCGAGATCGGCCAGATGCACCGAGGTTGAGAAGTCGTAGTCGCGCTGCATCTCCGTGCCGCTGCCGGCCAGTGCCATCGCGGACAAAGAATGGCTGGTGCGCGCATAGGAACCAAAGAACCCGGCCGTTGTCGCGAGTGCTACTTCGTTTCGCCCCCAGCTCGCCTCCGCACCCTCGCTGTTCGTCACACCCGGCACCGCGAGTGCGGCTTCCTCGGCCGCCGCCGCGCGTTCGATCAGCGCCGCGACCGGGGGTTCCATGGGATCGACGAGATCGAGGGGCGTTGCGTCGGCCGCTGACGGAGCAGGCTCCGCAATGTGCGCATGGGGATCTTCCGGCACGACCCGTGCCATTGCCACCGCCCGTTCGGCAAGAGCGGAAAATTCCGCCGGTTCCACACGTCCGCTGGCGACGATGGCCGCCCGTCGGCCGACAAATACGCGCAACCCGACATCGCGGCTTTCGGCGCGCTCCAGATGCTCGATGCGCCCGAGCCGCCGCGCAACCGAAAGCGAAGTGCCGGCCACCAGAACGGCGTCGGCGGCGTCCGCCCCCGCGTGGCGCGCGGCAGCCAGGAGATCGGCGAGCAGTTCGGCCGGCGCCGGCTCCTTCATGCCGCCAGCCGCTCGACGATGGCGGCCAGCCCCGGCACTCGCGCAGTCGGGCCGAGCACGGCGAGGGTAGGCCGCGCCTGGAAGAGCCGGGCCGCCGCCCGTTCGACATCTCCGATCCCGACCGCGGCGATCTTCGCGACTATCTCGTCGATAGGAATCACCCGGCCGTAAACCTGCCATTGTCGCGCCAGCTGCTCGCACCGGCTGCCCGTGCTCTCGAGCGACATCAGGAGTGACGCCTTTACCTGCGCTCGCGCCCGCGCCAGCTCCGCTTCCCCCACCTTGCTTTGCACCTTGCGGAGTTCCTCGATCACCACCGGCATCAGTTCCTCCACCTCCTTTTCTCCGGTGCCGGCATAGATGCCGAACAGGCCGCCGTCGCGATAGGGCGCCGTGAAGCTGTATATGGAATAGACGAGACCTCTCTTCTCCCGCACTTCCTGGAAGAGCCGCGAGGACATTCCTCCGCCGAGCAGGGTCGCGAGCAGCAGCACCGGGTAGAAATCCGGGTCCGCATAGCCGACCGAGGGGAACCCGAGCACGATGTGCACCTGATCGAGGTCTCGGATTTCCCGGTGCTCACCACCCCGATAGTCGGCTGGGGGGGCCGGCGGCGGCTCACGCACCGGCAGATCGGTGAAATGCCGCTCGGCGAGCGCCACCACCCGCTCATGGGTCAGCGCGCCGGCGGCCGCCAGCACGACGTTGCCGGCTCCGTAATGCGCCTGCATGTAGGAAAGCAGGCTGCCCCGCTTGAGCCGCTCGATCACGAAGGCAGTGCCCAGTACCGGCCGGCCGACCGGCTGGTCCGGATAGGCCGCCTCCTGGAAATGGTCGAAAATGATGTCGTCGGGGGTGTCGTTTGCCTGGCCGATTTCCTGCAGGATCACCGAGCGTTCGCGCTCGAGCTCTTCCGGCTCGAAGGTGCTGTGGCCGAGGATGTCGCCGATGATATCCGCCCCGAGGCCGAGGTCCTCCTTCAAAAGCTTCACGTAATAGGCGGTCTGCTCGCGCGCGGTGTAGGCGTTGATGTGGCCGCCGACCGATTCGATCTCCTCGGCGATCACCGCCGCGCTGCGTCGTTCCGTCCCCTTGAACGCCATGTGCTCGAGGAAATGCGAGATGCCGTTTTCCTCGGCTGTCTCGAACCGCGCCCCGGCCGCCACGTAGGCCCCGATCGAAACCGTCTCGACGCGCGACATCTCCTCCGTAATCACCGTGAGGCCCGAGCCAAGTCGGGTCACGCGGATGGCTTCCTCGCTCATACCTTGATCCCTTCAGCCCGGTTCCTGGCGGCCAGAGTTCGCACGTCCGCCTCCACGGCAGCAAGGTCATTGGCCGCAACCGTGAAACGCTCCGGCCGTTGATATAGGTCGGCAAGCCGGGCAGGGAGCGGTGGGCTCACCCCGCTGGCCCGCATGACAACGGGGGCGAACTTCGCCGGATGTGCCGTTGCCGCGGCAATCATCGCGACCCCTTGCCCGGGCGCCCGCGCCCGGGCACCGGCAATCCCGATTGCCGTATGCGGGTCGGCAAGATAGCCCGCGGCGCGCCAGAGCCGGCCAATCTCGACCTCCGTCCCCGGATCGTCGAGCGCAAACCCCTGAAAGAGCGTGCCCATATGCCGCCAGGCCGCCTCGGGGACGGCCATCCTTCCCCCGGCCCGGAAATTCAGCATGATCCGCTCCGTCTCCGCCGCGTCCCGATCCAGGAGTTCGAACAGCAGGCGCTCGAAATTCGAGCTCACCTGGATGTCCATCGAGGGCGAAAGGGAGGGCCTGACGGGGCGAAGCGACATGTCGTTGGCGGCCAGAAAGCGTGCCAATATGTCGTTCTGGTTGCAGGCAACCACCAGCCGCTCGACCGGCAGCCCCATCTGCACCGCCGCCCAGGCCGCCAGAATATTGCCGAAATTGCCGGTCGGCACACTGAAAGCCACCATCCGGTCGGGCGCCCCGAGGGCCAGGGCGGCGGCAAAATAATAAGGAATCTGTGCCGCGATCCGCGCCCAGTTGATGGAGTTGACCGCCGAAAGGCGCTGCTCGCCGCGAAAGGCCACGTCCGCGAACATCTTTTTCACGAGATCCTGGCAATCATCGAAACTGCCGCGGATCGCAATGTTGCCGACATTGGCGGCCGTCACCGTGGTCATCTGCCGCCGCTGGACTTCACTCACTCGTCCCTCGGGGTGGAGGATGGCAACCGTGATCCCCCGCCGCCCCTTGAGCGCCTCTATGGCGGCAGCGCCGGTGTCGCCCGACGTCGCGCCGACGATCGTCACGCTCTCTCCGTCGAGCAGTTCCTCGAACAGCCTTCCGAGGAGCTGCATGGCCAGGTCCTTGAAGGCCAGGGTCGGGCCGTGGAACAGCTCGAGCAGGAAGAGATCCGTCTCGAGTTGCACCAGTGGCACGACTGCCGGATGGGCGAAACCCGCATACGTGGCCGACGCCAGCCGCGGCAGATCAGGAACCGCATCGCCCACGAACGGGGCCATCACCTTCGCCACCAGCTCTGCATAGGAGAGACCGCGGAGCGCGCGGATTTCTTTCGCCGAAAATCGCGGCCATGCCTCGGGCACATAGAGCCCGCCGTCCTCGGCCAGCCCCGCCCTCAGCACCCCGGCGAAATCAAGCGCCGGCGCCCGCCCGCGCGTCGAAATGTAACGCACACCAGACTCCCGGATCAGCGCCCCGCCCCGCATCGCCGCCAACGCGTCCAGTCCCACCGGCAGGGTGACCCGGATATGGTGACAGGCGCCGGGTTTGCCACGCGGGCGCCCTTCGAGCCTTCCGCCTTGCTCCTATCTTCCCCTTTCGCTGCCACGCTCCTCGATGCCGCACCAGTCGCCAATGCTGAGGGCCACCACCTTGATCGCCGTCGTGTAGTCGGCGATGGCGACGTATTCATTGTCCGCATGCATGACCGCAGTAGAACCCGGGCCGAAGATCACGGTCGGCGTCTTCGCATAGAGATTGAGGAACCGCGTGTCGGCAGCGCCCTGCCGGCCGCTGATCTCGGGCTCGCGCCCGCTGACCTCTTGCAGGTTCCTCGACACGATCTCGACGATCGGATGGGAAAGCGGAATGGCTGACGCCTCCGCGTCGTAGCCGACGAACCGCACCTTCGGCGGATGCTCCTTCATCCAGGGATCCTCGGCCGCGGCGCGCGCGATATGCGCAACGAGGCTCCGCTTGACACCTGCATGGTCCTCACCGGGTACGGTCGCCATGCTGCCCTTGAGAAGGCAGTCGGAGGGAAAGGCGCTCGGGTAGTTGCCGGCCTGAAAGCTGCCGATGGTGCAAGGAAGCGATTCGCGGATGTTCGGGTAGAGCGGGTGCGTGACCGAAGCCATGCGAACCGCCTCCAGCGCCTCGATCGCCTTTGTGAGCTTGTAGCCAAGCTCGATGCCGCTCACTCCCTCGTGGTAGCGCTGGATACCGGCCGGCTTGCCATTGATTTCGATTTCAAACCAGATCCGGCCGATGCAGGCCGGCTGGATGGCAAGCCCGCTGGTCTCGCCGGAGATCCCCGCGTCCGCCTTGTAACCGCGGATCACGGTATCCAGCGTTCCGTGCCCGCTCACTTCCTCGTCGATCACGATGTTGACGTAGACATCGCCTTTGGGCCTGAGGCCAGCCGCCATCAGGCCCGCCACGGCCATCACGTGACTTGCGACCCCACTCTTCATGTCGGCCGCCCCGCGGCCGTAGAGGCGTCCGTCCCGGATCGCCGCCGACCACGGATCGTCGTTCCAGGCTTCGCGATTGCCGATCGGAATGACGTCGGTGTGGCCGTTCAGCAGCAGGGAGCGGCCGCCTCCCGATCCCTTCCAGGTCGCCACGATATTCGGCCGCCCTTCATAGCCCCGGTCCACGGGGCGATATCCAGGATGCTTCTTGAGCTGCTCCCAATCCGTATCCCACATATCGACGGTGAGCCCCATCCTGCCGAGATGCCCGGCAAGAAAATGCTGAATCCTTCCTTCGTCCCCGGTCACGCTCGGTATCGAGACCATGCTTTGCAGGAACGCCACGGCCGCATCGCGCCTGGCATCGATCGCTTGCAGCACGCGGTGACGGATCTCGGGCGTCATCTTCTTTCGCTCCTCGGCGGGATCGGGTTATCCGGCAAGGCGCCTGGAGGCTCGGCATCGTCCGGATGATTGCCATTGACGGTGCGCAGAAGATCGATATCGAAACGTACGCAATCGCCGCGATAGATGACATCTGCAACATAAGTCACGATTCCCTCCCGGTTGCGCACGAAGAAGTGCGCCTCCGCGGTGGGAGAATTCAGGGGAATGCGCAGCCGCTCGCTGGTTTCGAAATCCGCGCTGCCGACGACGACGGTGAGCTGGGCATGTTCGATCTCGTCGCGTTCCAGCCGCAACAGCAGCGGCAAGGCGGCGCGGATGCAGAATTCATGGGGGCAGCGCTCGTAGATCGCTCGTTCCACGTGCACGCTGGCGACGGCGAACGGCTCCCCGCCCCGGTACTGCACGCTGAGCAGGTACTGATAGGCAGCCGCCGGCTCACCTTCACCCGGCCTCAGGCGGGGCATCGACTCCCTGGTCATGAGAAACCGCGGAACGTGGGCGTCGATCGACCTCGCGAGCGAATCCATATCGGTCATCAGGTGCAGCCATCGCCGCTCGCTGAGATGCGGTGTGACGAACGTCCCACGCCCCCGATGGCGCTGCACGACACCTTCTTTTTCCAGAAGCTCGATCGCCTGTCGCACCGTGACCCGGGCGACGGCGAATTCCTGTTCCAGCGCCTCCAGGGTCGGAATCTGCTGGCCAGCCTGGAACTTCCCTTCGGCAATCCGATTGCGCAACAGGGTCGCAACCTGGATGTAGAGCGGGATCGGGCTGCGATCGAACGTCTCGATGCGGCGGTGCATGGTCGGTCGCTGAAGGTTCGCTTTCGGCATGCCGGACCTTTTCTTTGCAGATATCTCCCCGATGCCTCGCGGAGCGGCAAGCTGAGCGCCGTTGGCGCGTCTCATGACGCGGAAAGCAGAAGCGCTGGCTCACGGCCACGCGAAGAGGGCGCGTGCCCGGCAATCGGAAGCAGCGGTGCCGCTGCGTACGACCGTGCGACCTGGCCTCGCGGCGGTTCGCCATAGAGCGTCGTACGCTGGCGCGGCACCCGCCCGATCCCATGGATCAGCGCATCCATCGCCGCTGGTGCCATCTCCTGGCCGTGCGCAGCGCCGGCAGCACGGGTGATGCTTTCGTTCATCAGGGTGCCACCGAGGTCATTGGCGCCCGCAGTGAGGCAGGCCGCGGCTCCCCGCTTTCCCATCTTCACCCAACTGGTCTGGATATTGGTAATCCACGGATTGAGCGCCAGCCGGCTGACTGCGTGCATCAACACCGCCTCACGCCACGTCGGTCCCCTGCGGGCACCGCCCTGGCGGTAGATCGGCGCCTCCATGGCGACGAATGGCAGGGGAACGAACTCCGTGAAGCGCCCGCTCTCGCGCTGCAGATCACGCAGGCGGATCAGATGGCGCGCCCAGTGGACCGGCCGCTCGAGATGGCCGAACATGATCGTCGCGGTACTGCGGAGGCCAAGCGCGTGCGCCGTTCTCATCACCAGCAGCCATTCCGCAGTGGTGAGCTTGTCCGGGCAGAGAACCGCCCGCACCTCGTCGTCGAGGATTTCCGCCGCAGTTCCAGGCAGGGAACCGAGCCCGTTCTCTTTCAACCCGGCCAGGAAGGTTCGCAGATCCATGCGCAGCGTGGTCGCGCCCTGCCAGACCTCGAGCGGAGAGAACGCATGCACGTGCAGGCCAGGCAGGGCGCGCTTCACCGCCACCAGAATGTCGATATAGGTGCGGCCGGTGTAGTGCGGATGGATGCCGCCCTGCATGCAGACCTCGGTCGCGCCGCGCTGCCAGGCTTCTTCCGCACGGGCGACGATCTCGGCGTGCGGCAGGTCGTACGGGCGATCGCGCATTCCGGCTGCCATTCTGCCCTTGGAAAAAGCGCAGAAGCGACAATGATACGTGCAAATATTGGTGTAGTTGATGTTGCGGGTCACAACGTAGGTGACCGCATCGCCGGAAACCTCGCTCCGCAGTGCATCGGCAGCGGCACACACGGCGCCGAAGTCGCCGCCGCGGGCAGCAAACAGCAGAACGATCTCCTCCTCCGTGAGCGGCCGGCCATCACGCGCGCGCGTGATGGTCGCCGCCAGGCCGCCCGGCGGGACCTGCGGCTTAGGGATGGTGCGCGCGCGGTCGTCCTGGCCGGATGTCCAGTCGTCGTGCGCCAGTCCCAAGGCATCGGCGTGGGCGCGAACGTGCCGGTGCAGGCGCGCATCGAGCCATTTATCCGGATCAGCAACGAAAGTGGGATGGATCGGCAACCTCTCTGCCAGTACCTTGCCGCCCGCTTCCGTCCGCGCTGCCAGTTCCGCCCGCCCGGGCCAGGGAGCCTCGGGATTGACGTGATCGATCGTCACCGGAGAGACGCCGCCCCAGTCGTCGATCCCTGCCGCAAGCAGCCCCTCGAGCCCGCCGGGGCTCAGGTTCGGAGGCGCTTGCATGCTGACTTCGGTCGGAAGAATGAGGCGCGCCAGCGCAATCGCCCGCACATGGACGGGATGCGAGGCATCCGCCGCCGCCTCCATCCGCGTGCCGGGCTTGGCGCGGAAGTTCTGCACGATCACCTCCTGCACGTGACCGTGCCGCGCATGCGCCGCCCGGATCGCGAGCAGCGTCTCCACCTGTTCCGCAGCCGTTTCGCCGATGCCAACCAGGATCCCCGTGGTGAACGGCACGCGCTGGCGGCCCGCTGCCTCCAGTGTCGCAAGCCGGACGGTGGGGTGCTTGTCGGGGCAACCGTGATGTGGGCCGCCAGGTTCACAGAGGCGCGTCGAGAGGATTTCCATCATCACGCCCTGCGAAACCGAGACGGCGCGCAGCATCGCCACGTCCGCCTCCGTCATCACACCCGGGTTGACGTGCGGTAGCAGCCCGGTCTCTTCGATGACGAGCCGTGCCATCGCCGCCAGATAGGAGAGCGTACTGGCATGGCCGAGGCGTGCCAGTTCCTCCCGTGCTACCCGCCAACGCTGCTCGGGCTGGTCCCCGAGCGTGAACAACGCTTCGTGGCAACCGGCGGCGACACCGGCACGGGCAATCGCCAGCACTTCCTCCGGGCTCAGATACGCCGCCCTCCCCGCTCGCGGCGATTCGGCGAAGGTGCAATAGCGGCAGGTATCGCGGCAGAGCCGCGTCAGCGGAATGAATACCTTCGGCGAGTAGGTCGCGAGCCTGGGGTGCCGGAGGTCGCGCCGCAACCTCGCCGCCTCGCACAGCGCCTCGGTCGAAGCGCGGAGAGCGAGAGTGCGGATAGCATCCTCGGACAGCACCGCGCCTCGCGCGGCTTCGGCGAGCACCTTCTTCATCGCACACCTCCTCTCGCAGGCTGCTCCGCCGCCACGCCATGCCGGGCCGCGGCGCGGAGGCGTTGCAGGACCTCGAGCGTCCTTCCGTCATCGAGCATCGGCAGGACTGCCATCAAATCTTCGGGCCTGTCGAGATCCCGTGCCAGCAGCGGATGCTCGAGCACCTCGACGCTCAGCCCCGAGCCGACGGCCGCCTCGCGGTGCCGGGCACAACTCTCTCTACCGAAGAGAGGCACCAACGTCGCCGGCGGCGGCTGCAACATGACATTGGTTCCCCCATCGAGCGAGCGGGCGATCACCACCTCGGCTTCCGATGCCATCACGGTCGCCTCGAGCAGTGCGGGCGTCAGTGTGGGAAGATCTGCAGCGACCACCATCGCGGCATGGTCCGGAAAGGCGGCAGCAACCCAAGTCAGGGCCGCATGCAGACTGGGATTGAGCCCGCCCCCCGGCACATCCGGCAACAGCAGCGCACCCGCCCCTTCAGCCACCGCCGCCACTGCCGCGTCGCCGGACACCACGACAAGCACTGCCACCCGTGCCGAGCGAGAAAGCGCCTGCAGCACGTCCTCGAGCATGGCCTGCACGAGGTCTCGCCGTTCCGCGGCGCCCAGCACGGCAGCCAGCCGCTGCTTGCCTTCTGCCAGCCCGCGCGCCGGGACCAATGCCGCAACCGGCGCGCTCCGCCTCATCGGGAAAACTCCGTCGCAAATGCCAGGACATCCTGCGCGAGCCGCCGCCGCTCGTTCTCCCCGCGCATCAACGTCTCCGTCACACGAACCCGAGGTCCGGGAATGCGTTCCGCTTCCGCCCGATCGACCTCATCGATCACCAGCCCGTCGAGCAGCAACCCATATTCGCGGCCGATGGCCAGCGGTGACGGCTCGATCCCACGCTCGCGCATCATCTTCGCCGCCGGTCCCTTCACCGCGCGCCCGCCGATGATCGGCGAGACGGCGATCACCGGCGCCCGGCACCGCAGGAGCCCATCGCTCAGCCCAGGAATGGCCAGCATCGGGCCGATGCTGACGAAGGGATTGGACGGCCCGATGACAACCAGATCGAGCGCCGGATCATCCAGAGCCGCGAGGAGGCGCGGATTGAGTCGTGCAGCCTCCGCGCCGAGGAAGCGGAATCCGAGCGCCTCTGGCTCGCAGCGCTGGCGCACGAAATAATCCTGGAACGCGAGTTCACCCTCTGGTGTCGCGACCATCGTCGCCACCTTGTCATCGCTAACTGGCAACACCTCGCTCGTAACCCCGAGTCTCCGGCAGAACGAAGCGGTGATGGCGCTCAGCTTTTCGCCGAGCGACAGGCGGCGTGTACGCTCGACATGCACCGCAAGATCGGCATCGCCGAGCCGGAACCAGCACTCGCCACCAAGCTGTTCCAACGCCGCCATGAAAGCCCAGCTTTCATCCTTCCTGCCCCAGCCGGTCTCGGCATTCACGATATCGGCGAGGGTGTACATGACGGTGTCGAGATCGGGGCTGATCGCAAGCCCGAGATGGACGAAATCGTCGGCGACGTTGACGGCAACCGTGAGCGCCCCGGCCGCCAGCACGTCGGCCAGTCCCTTCGCCAGCCGCGCACCGCCGACGCCACCGGACAAAGCGAGAACCCGCCCGCCTGACCCGGTCATCGGAACAGGTCCCGATCGGCAGGTCGCAGCAGGGCTTGCGCGGTCTGTGTCGAAGTCGCGGCAACATCCAATCCGCGCACGAGCACGGCGGGAATGTGCTCGTCGGCCTGGCCCATCAAGAGCGAGGCAGCGGCGGCGATCTCGTCGCCAAGCGCGATTTCGGTATTCCGCAGCTTGCGTCCGAAAAGGTCGGGCTTGCCGCGGCAATCGCACAGCACCTCCAGGCCGGCAGCGCCCAGACAGACGCCGGCAACACCGTTCCGCCAGGGGCGGCCGAAACTGTCATTGATCAGTACCGCGACGGCGATGCCAAAACGCTCCTGCAGCGCCGCGCGGAGACGCCGGCAGGAAGCATCCGGATCCTCGGGCAACAGAAGTGCGACACGGTCACCATCCGGACCGACATTGGACTGATCCACCCCGGCATTGGCCATGATGTAGCCGAGCCGATGCTCGACGATCAGCAGATTGGGCACGGCGCGCACCACGCGCCGGGTCTCGGAAAGGATCAGTTCGACCAGCCGCGCATCCTTGCCGACCATCGCCGCCAGTTTCTCTGCCCGCACCGAGACCCGGACATCATCGAGCCGCCTCAGCCGGCCTTCAGCCTTGGAGACGATCTTCTGCGCAACGACCAGGACATCACCCCGTTCCGGAACCACGCCGCTTCCCTCCCAAGCCCGCGCAAGGAGGTCCGCGAGATCGTCCCCCTGCCTGATCAGCGGCACTTGCCGCAGCGGGACAAGACGAATCTCGCCATGGTCGCTCGAGTGTCCGGTCAGGTCAGCCCTCCGCCGTTCCCGGGACCGGTGATGCGGATACCGGCGCCATCGACTTTGTAGAGCCGGTTGATCGTGATGAGCACCGAGGTCATCGCCTCCGCGGCAATCGAGTTGGCAAGCGGACCGCCGTGCAGACCGCGCAAGCCGGCGGCCTCGACCAGGCGGATCACCGTCTCTCGCGCCGCCCTCTGGTCACCGAACACCAGTACGTCGCATTCGATCGGATCGCTGCTACCGAGCTTGTGGGCCGAAACGTTGTGGAATGCCGAGACCACGACGGCATCGTTGCCAAGACGCTGGCTCGCCTGCACCGCCGCGCATCCTTCGATCGGGATTTGCGCCGTCCCGACCTTCGGGGGCACCAACGGCACCGTGGCATCGACGACGATCTTGCCGCCACAGCAGAGCCGGATCGCGTCAAGACTGGCGTTATGAGCCGCGAACGGCACCGTGAGCACGATCACGTCCGCGGCGACAGCGGCTTCGGACTGAGAGAGGCCGCGGACGGGCGGCAGGCCGGGCGGGACTGCGATTGCCGCCGCCGCGGCAGCCGCCTTGCCAGGATCCCGCGAGCCGATCACCACCGGATAACCGGCGCGCGCCCAGCGCTGGGCAAGCCCGGAGCCGAGCGCTCCGGTGCCGCCGATCACCGCGATCCGCAAGCGCCCGGCGGGTTGCACCGCCTCGCTCACCCGGAGAATCCCATGCTGTGCACCGTCCGTTTTTCCCGCGCCGCCTCAACCGAGCGCCGGCTCGCCCACCAGCTCGCGATAGAGCGCAGGATCAGTTGCCCCCTCGCTGCCGATCAAGAGGACACTGGAATGGGCGTCAAGCCCAAGCCTCCGGCGCAGGTCCGGGCGCGCCGAAATCTCGAGCAGCGCCGCGAGCCCCGCGGTTGCCGATTCTCCGGCCACGATCGATTCCGCCGCCGCGCCCCGATGCGCCAGGAGCCGCATCGCCTCGATCGCCGGCGCGTCCTCGATGGTGGCGAAGAAGCGGGCACCGTCGCCCAGGATTCGCCAGGCCTCGGTTGACACCTCACCGCACGACAATCCGGCCATGATCGTCGAAAGATCGCCCGAGGCAGGCCGCGGCCTGCCGGCCAGCGCCGACTGGAAGAGACAGTCGGCCCTTTCCGGTTCGACCACCGTGACGACCGGCGCCTGGCTGCCCGCTTCTTCCCAGAGATGCGCCGTGACGGCAGCGGCCAGTCCGCCGACTCCCCCCTGCACGAAGACATGCGTGAGCCGACCGGCCTCTGCCGCCGCCAGTTGCTCCAGTATCTCGATCAGCATGACCGTGTAGCCTTGCATCACGTCGCGCGGCACAGCTTCATAGCCCGGCCAGGAGGTATCGGACACGAGCTGCCAGCCATTCTCCTCCGCAGCAAGGCTCGCAGCGCGCACGGATGCGTCATAGTTGCCCTCGACGCGCACGATTTCTGCGCCGAAGGCACGGATCGCCGCCTCGCGCCCATCGCTCACGTCGCGATGCAGGAAGATCGTGCAGCGGCAGCCGAACACTTCCGCTGCCGCCGCGACCGAACGGCCGTGATTGCCGTCCGTGGCACAGGTCACGGTGATCCTTTGCGCATGCTCCCGCAATGTGCCGCGCACGAGTTCCGCGATCGTGACCTCGCGCCCGACCTCACCGGACACCAGCCTCTGCAGAAGCCGCGCGACCGCGTAGGCGCCGCCCAGCGCTTTGAAGCTGCCGATGCCGAAACGGCCGGACTCATCCTTGTACCATACGGCGCCGACGCCCGCTTGCGCTGCCGCTCGCTCCAGCAGGCGGAGGGGGGTCGGCGCATAGCGCGGGCAGGCCGAGATCATGTCGCAGGCAATCCTGGCCGCCGCGTGCGAGAGCACCTCGTGCAGCCGATAGGGGCCAGGCGCGCTGGCCCACCTGTTCTCGATCATCCTCAGGCTCACGCACCCTCCTCCATGACCGGCGGGGCGTTTTTCATCGGCCCTGGAAATGCGGCAGGATATGCCGCGCGATGGTCTCGATCTGGGTGCGTTCGTAGCGGTAGGGCACGAGCACGATCCGTCGCACGCCGACGGCCTCGTGCGCCCGGAGCTGCCCGATACATTCCTCCGGTGTGCCCATGACCGCGCTTTCGGTAGTGGATTCGCTCCACGAGGCGAAATCCCACTCCGTCGCCAGCCATTCCATCATCCGATCCCGCACCGCTTCGCGGCTTGGCCCGACCATGATCGGAAGCTGGTTGCCGTTTTCCAGCGCCGCCGGGTCCTTGCCCGCCTGCCTGGCAAAATCGCAGACCTTCTGCCAGGAGCGGGTGAAGCCCTCCGGGGTGTAGAAATAGGTGAGCCAGCCGTCACCCCGTTGGCCGGCCCGCTTCAGCACTGCATCGACATAGCCGCCGATCAGGATCGTCGGTCGCGGCTTCGATGCCGGCTTGGGAAACATCACTGCCTGGCGCATGTTGTACGGGGGTATCTCCGCCGTGACCGCCGCTTCGGTCCAAAGCCTGGTCATGATCTCGAGATTGCGGTCCATGATCTTGCCGCGCTGCCCGAAGGGAACCCCGACCGCGTCGAATTCACGTTTGTACCAGCCGGATGCCATGCCGAGCACGAGCCGGCCTCCGGCAAGCAGATCCAGCGTCGAAAGCTGCTTGGCCAGCAAGAGCGGGTTGCGCAAAGGCAGGACCAGGATGCCGGTGCCGAGTTGAATGCGGCCGGTGCGCGCGGCAACCGCCGTCAGCATCGTGAGCGAATCGACGATCGGGAAATGCGGCTCTGTGCCGAGGAGAATATGGTCCCAGACCCAGAGCGACTCGAAGCCAAGCTCCTCCACCCATACGCCGTATTCGACCAGCGCCCGCGGCTCCGGCAGCTCCGGATAGCGCGTAAAATTGCGCATCGCGATTCCGATTTTGGCACTCATGGTGATCCTTCCGTGTTGCGTGCCGGAATTGCGGCGGGCGTCGGACAGTCAGGCGATGTAGAGCCGATCGGGATCGAGCTCACGGAGCATCTCGAGTTCGCGCTCGGTCGGCGGTGCGGTCACACGCAGGGGGTCAGCCAGGTCGAGATCGAAGCCGGTCTTGGCCTCTACATCCTCGACACTCACGCCGGGATGCAGCGCTTCGATACGCATCCGCTTGGTGACGGGGTCGAAACCCAGCTCGGCGAGATCCGTGATGATGACCTTCGGGCCGCCGGCCAGCAGGCCCGCCTCATGCCGGCTCGCGCCGCCCTCCAGGTAACCGGGGCTGGTCACGAACTGTACCCGCTCCACGAACCGCCGCTTCTCGTGCTTCATCGCGACGATGACATGCGCAAGGCTCGCAATGTCGTTACCGCCGCCGCTGCCCGGCAGCCGCGTCTTCGGGTGGTCGGGATCGCCGATGAAGGAGGTATTGATATTGCCGTAGCGATCGATCTCCGCACCGCCGAGGAATCCGACATCCACAAAGCCGCGCTGCAACAGCATCAGCACATCGGTGATCGGGCAGACCATGTTGGCCCGCCGTGTGCAGCGCTGCTCGTTGGTGGAGGGCGGGAGGTCGCCAGGCACGATGAAAGGACCGATCACTCCGCCTTCGAAAAGAATGGTCAAGCCCGGCGCGTGCAGCCGCTGGGCCAGGGTCGCGGCAAGCAGCGGCACGCCAACCCCCGCGAACACGATCTGCCCGTCGTGCAACGCGCGGCTTGCCATGACCGTCAGCAGTTCGCTCGTTGTCCACGAACGCGTTACGGATCCGATTTCATTCATCGTGAACGTTCCTCCCGCCGCTGGTTGCCGTGAGAAGATCATCCATGCCGATGCGCTGCAGCACCTCGTTCCAGGACCGTGGCTCGTAGAAGAACCGCTGCAGATAGTCCCGGCTCCCGCGCTCCGGATCCTCCTTCGTCATTTTCGCAAACAGGTCCATGTGCCTGAAGAACGGCTCGTAGAGCCCGTAGCACTCATGCGGCGCACTGCCGTAGGGCACCTCGGCAACGGCCTCGACGACGAAGAAGGGGAATTTCGTCCGGTCCGGCGAGCGGCGGATCTGGCTGTTGCTGACGATCCGTTCGGTGGTGACGATCACCCGCTTCGCCGCCATCGGCAGATCGATGTCCATGAACTGCAACCCGTCGATCTGGGCGTTTCCGTACGGGTCGCAGCGCTGCACATGGATGATCGCTACATCGGGCCGGAGCGCGGGCACCAGCACGAGCTTCTCGCCGGTGAAAGGACAGATCATCTCGCGCGTTTCGCCGCTCAGGCGGCGCTGCACGTCGGAGCCCATCAGCGAACGGATCGGCAGGAAGGGAAGGCCCATCGCGGCGGCGCGGTAGCGCAGCCCCATCGCGAGGTGGCTCCATTCCTCGAACTCGGCGGTGCCGCTCTCCACCCAGTGGCGCATCACCCGCGAAATTCCCCAGACGATCCCCTGGCTGAACCAGCTCGTGATGACCTTCTTCGCGATCCCGGAGGCGACGACGATGTCCCCGTCGGATGAGACGATGCTGCGCGAGAACGTGAGATCGCGCCGGCCGGCGCGCACCAGCGCCCAGAGCAGCGCCATCGGCGTGCGCGACATCATGCAGCCGCCGATCGCCACATGATCGCCGTCGTTGATGAGCGCCGCCGCGGCCTCGAGCGAGACCACCTTTTCGTGCAGGCTGCGATCGCGGAGCGCAGTCTCGCTCCGCAATGCCTCGTATCCGCTCAGTGCCCGACCTTCCCGCTTTGCTTGCGCCATCCAGGCCCGCTCAATGGACCGCCGCCAATAGGGACCATGATACTGACTTTAGAATGTATCAATGTCAATCTTATTAGGGCAAAAGGTCCCTATAAAGGAATTACTTGATCTTCGTACCAGATCGCGACACAGTTGCCGGGCGTGTCCTTGCAAGGGGCCGCGTATAAGACGCAGGCGGCGGGGGGCAGAATCGTGTTCGGCGTCGGGGCCAGAGTTCGCCGCAAGGAGGACGACCGCCTGCTCCGCGGCCGCGGCCGGTTCGTCGCCGACATCGCGCTCGTCGGCATGCGTGAACTGGCGTTCGTCCGCAGCCCCGTCGCCCATGCCCGCATCCTGAGCTTCGATATCCCCGAACAGGTCAGGGGGCAGGTGTTCACATGGCAGGACCTGGAGCAAGCGGGTGTGCGGCCGATCCGCGCCGCCTCCGGCCTTCCCGGATTCAAGGTTTCCGAACAGCCGCCGCTGGCCGCCGACAAGGTACGCTTCGTCGGCGAACCGATCGCCGTCACCGTCGCCGATACGCGTGCCGAAGCCGAGGATCTAGCCTCCCAGGTCGTCGCAGAGTTCGATGAGTTGCCGCCGAATGTCGATATGCTCGCCGCCGCGGCGCCAGGCGCGCCCCGTGTGCATGAGCATTGGAGCGACAACATCTTCCTCGAAACCAGGGTCGGGCAGTCCTTCGAGAAGGACGTGGCGGCAGCACCGGTCACGGTCTCGCGCAGCATCCGCACGCAACGCCAGTGCATCGTGCCTCTGGAAGGCAAAGGTCTCGTTGCCCACTGGGACAGGCAGGCCGAGCAGCTTGTCCTCTACACCGCGACGCAGATGCCGCATATCGTCCGCAGCGGCCTTTCGGAATGCCTTGGCCTGCCACTGGAAGCGATCCGCGTCATCGCGCCCGACGTCGGCGGCGGTTTCGGCTGGAAAGGGCTGCTCCAGCCCGAGGAAGTGATCGCAGCCTGGCTTTGCGTGCATCTCGACTGCCCTCTCCGCTGGATGGAAGACCGGCGCGAGCACCTCGTTGCCGCCGCCAACGCCCGCGAGCACCATTACGAGATCACCGCCTATGCCGATGCCGACGGCAGGCTCCTCGGCATCGATGCCGACGCCTGGGTCGATGCCGGCGCCTATTCGATCTATCCCTTCTCCGCCTGCCTCGAGGCCGCACAGGTCGGCAGCATCCTGCCCGGCCCCTATGATTTTCCGCACTACCGCTGCCGCACCTTTTCCGTCTGCACCAACAAGCCGCCGATCGTGCCTTTTCGTGGTGTGGCAAGGGCCAATGTCTGCTTCGCCATGGAGCAGATCATCGATGCGATCGCCAGAGCGGTCGGCCGCGAGGCCTGGGAGGTGCGCCTCCTCAACCTGGTGCCACCGGAGAAGATGCCGTTCGACAATATCACCGGCAAACATTTCGACAGCGGAGACTATCCCGAATCGCTGCGCCGGGCAGTAGCGGGAATCGACCTTGCCTCCGTGCGCCGCCGCCAGCTTCAGGGCGAGCCGGACGGCCGCCTCGTCGGCGTCGGATTCGCGACCTATTGCGAGCAGGGTGCCCATGGCACGGCGGTCTATCACGGCTGGGGCATTCCGATGGTCCCGGGCTATGAGCAGGTGCAGGCACGCATCACCGCCGATGGCGGCCTCGAGTTGCGCGCCGGTATCCAATCGCACGGCCAGGGTATGGAGACGAGTTTCGCCCAGGTTGCGCACGAAGTGCTGGGCATTCCCCTGGAGCGCATCCGCCTGGTGCACGGCGATACCGGCCTCACGCCCTACTCCACCGGCACCTGGGGCTCGCGCAGCATGGTCATGACCGGTGGCGCCGTTGCGACGGCATGCCGCCGTCTCGCCGATCGCCTGCGGCGAATCGCCGCACATCTGCTCCAGGCGCGCCTCGATGATGTGACTCTCTCGGGCGGAAAGCTGCGGAGTGGCCAGGCGGACATCACGATCGCCGAGATCGCCCGCACCTGGTATCTCGCACCGCAACTCCTGCCGGCAGATGTCGATCCGGGCGGCCTCGAGGTAACCGCGGGCTACAAGCCGAAAAGCGATCACGGCACCTTCTCCTACGCGACGCACGCAGCCGTCGTCGCCGTCGACGCCGAGGTCGGGCTGGTCGAGATTCTCGACTATCTCGTCGTCGAAGACGCCGGCACGATGGTCAATCCGGCCATCGTGGAGGGACAGATTTTCGGCGGGGTGGCACAGGGCATCGGCACCGCGCTCTACGAATGCTCGCCCTATGACGACGCCGGGCAACCTTTGGCCTCGACCTTGATGGATTACCTGCTGCCCGGATTCACCGAGGTTCCCGCGATTCGCATCGAGCACATGGAGACGCCCTCGCCCTACACCGAGTTCGGGGTCAAGGGCCTGGGCGAGGGAGGCGTGATCGCGCCGTCCGCGGTGCTGTGCAATGCCATCAATGACGCCCTCAAGGCGCGTG
Organism: Acetobacteraceae bacterium; assembly: GCA_030041255.1. Taxonomy (GTDB): domain Bacteria; phylum Pseudomonadota; class Alphaproteobacteria; order Acetobacterales; family Acetobacteraceae; genus JAKAWQ01. The sequence goes on along the minus strand of JASHOF010000023.1, from coordinate 19,575 downwards.
GCGCCATCGTCACCGATCAGCCGATCACACCCGCCCGCATCCTGGCGGCGCTGCACAACGCCGGGGCGGAGCCTCCGCCATGAAGCCGGTCGATTTCGATTACGTGAAACCGGCCACGCTCGCCGCGGCAGTCGATCTTCTTGCGCAAGGAAATGGCAGCGTAAAGGCGATCGCGGGTGCGCAGTCTCTCGGCCCGATGCTCAATCTCAGGCTGGTCCAGCCGGAGCTCCTGGTCGATGTGACGGCCATTCCGGAACTGCTGGGAACCCGCGAGGAGGCGGAACGAATCGTCATCGGCGCCGGCGTGACGCATGCACGGCTGGAAGACGGCGACACTTCTGAGCGGACGCGCGCGGTCCTGGCCCAGATCGCCTCGGGCATTGCCTATCGTGCGGTGCGGAACCGGGGCACAATTGGCGGCAGCCTTGCGCATGCCGATCCGGCAGCCGACTGGCTGGTCTGCACCACCGCACTGGGCGCCGAGCTGTTGCTCGTCGGCGCCGCCGGTCAGCGCATCGTCAGCGCAGCGGAGTTCGTGGTCGGTGGATTCGAGACGATGCTCGCGCCAGATGAACTGATCGTCGAAGTCCACGTGCCGCGCCTCTCCGCGGGCTCGCGCTGGGGCTACTACAAGGTCTGCCGCAAAAGGGGTGAGTTTGCAGACGCAAGTGCTGCCGTGCTGGTGGATGATGCCCGTGGTTTCCACCGCTGCGTCATCGGCGCCACATCCGGCCGACCCATCGTGATCGACGATTCGCGCCCGCTCTCCGAGCTTGCCGGCGCTGCCGCCGTTGCCGAAGCGCTCTCGCCCACCGCGCTCGCCGCCGATGCCTTCGCCATCCAGGTGCATGCTGCGGCTGTGCGTCGTGCCGTCACGGCGGCAACGGCATGAGTACCGCAAGCCCGAATGCCAGGCTCGTCAGCCTCACCGTCAACGGGCGGCCGGTCGCACGGCTGGCCGCGCCGCGTACGCACCTCGCCGACTTTCTTCGCGAAGGAGAGCTTTTGACAGGCGCGCATCTCGGTTGCGAGCAAGGTGTGTGCGGCGCCTGTACTCTGCTGCTCGACGGAGAGCCGGTTCGTGGTTGCCTCGCCTACGCGGTCGCTTGCGAAGGGCGTGCGGTCACCACGATCGAGGGCCTGGACCAGGACGAGATTGCCGCCCGATTGCGGGAGGCGTTTACCGCAGAGCACGCGCTGCAATGCGGGTTCTGCACGCCCGGCATGCTGATCTCGGCGCGCGATGTGGTCGAGCGCCTGCCGGACGCCGATGATGCCCGGGTGCGGGTGGAAATGAGCGGCAATCTCTGTCGTTGCACCGGCTATGTCGGGATCGTCAAGGCAATCCGCCGTGTACTCGAGGATCGGAAGGCGAGGTGACGGGCGGTGCCTGAAATCACTGAGAGCTTCGTCGTCTCTTTCCCGCGCGACGTCGTCTGGCGCCAGCTTCACGATCTCGAAATGGTCGCCCGCTCGATGCCCGGCGTATCACTGGAGGGCGCCCCGCTTGACGATCACCTGCGCGGCAACCTGGCCCTGAAGCTCGGGCCGATCGCTACTCATTTCGCCGGCGAAGCAGACGTTTCGATGGACGATTCCGCCTATACCGGAATCGTGCGCGGCAAGGCGCTCGATCGCAAGAACAATTCGCGTGCGCGCTCGGAGATCCGCTTCAGTCTCACCGAGGAGAGCCTGGCCACCCGGCTCGACATCAAGATCGACTTCACGCTCTCCGGGTCGCTCGCCCAGTTCAGCCGGGGCAGCATCGTCCAGGAAGTTGCGCAGCGACTGACCAGGGAGTTCGCCCGCAATCTCGAGGCTGCGATCGCGGTGCGTCTCGCCCCGGCGCCAGCCCTCGGGGCAGCGGTTCCCAAGATCGAGGCCACGGGCGCAGCATCGGAACAGAGGCCCGGCTCAACCTCTGCACCGGTCGGCCTCCTCGGCCTTTTCTGGTCGGCTTTCGTGGCGTGGCTGGGGAGGCGATTCGGCCGCCGCGCCGGCGGTAAGGACTTGCACGTGTGAGCCGCATGATCGGAGACGGGTTGCGTGACGGGCGTCGTGAGCGGGGGCCTGGCAGGCCTGGCGTGACCAGCGCAGCCAATGGCCCCCGCTCGCGGAGGCAACATGGATGATGAGGTCGATCCAGACAGGGAGAAAACGCTATGCAGCGAATATCGTGGCTGATCGCCGGACTGGCTCTGGCGATGATCCTTGGTCCTGCCATAGGCCATGCTCAGGAAGCCAAGCCCAAGACACTCAAGATTGCCATCGTCACCTTCTTCTCCGGCTCGGGCGCCGTTGTCGGCGGCCCGACCGTCGATTCCGCCAAGCTTGCGATCGAAGGGATCAACAAGTCAGGCGGCATCGATGGCGTGCCGGTCGAGGCTCAATATATTGACGAGTCCGGCGGATCGACCAAGCAGGTGGCCGAGTTCCGCTCCCTTGCCGGGCATGTCGCCGCCGTCCTCGGTTACGCGTCCAGTGCCGACTGCCTTGCCGTGGAACCGGTCGCCGAAGAGTTGCACGTCCTCACCTTCTTCTCCGACTGCGATGGCGACGCTCTCTACAAGGGGCAGGCCAACGAGTGGATCTTCCACACCATCCCGTCGGACGCGACCAACGCACTCGCGATGGCGCTCTATGTCGCGAAGATGTACCCGCACATCAAGACCATCGCCGGCATCAATCCGGACTATGCCTACGGTCGGGACGAGTGGAAATACTTCACCCTGGCGATGCAGAAGTTGGAACCGGGCATCAAGCTCAGAACCGCCTTGTTCCCGGCGCTCTTCTCCGGCCAATATACGAGCGAGCTTTCGCGCCTGCAGGGCGAACGTCCCGACCTTATTCTTTCCAGCACCTGGGGCGGAGACGTGGTAGCCCTGATCCAGCAGGGGGTCGCTCAAGGCGCTTTTGCACAATCCCTCTTCGCACTGCCGGCCGGGACCGAAGGCGGAATGGAGGCCATGAACGCGGTGCCTGAAGGCGTCGCCTTCGGTGCCGAGCACGGCTATCTGATGCATCCCGGGAAGATCGGGAATCCGGAGATTGCAGCCTTCGTCGCCGCCTATCACGCACGAACGCACGAATACCCCGTGTCCCCCTATCCGTTTACGATCCAGCGGGCGATCTTCGCGTTCGTCGCAGGCTACCAGGCAGCCATCAAGGCCAATGGCGGGCACTGGCCGACCGCCAGCGACGTCGCCCACGCCCTGGTCGGCGTCCAGGTGACGACAATGCTGGGCTCGTTCGAGATCCGAAGCGATCACGTCGCGGCCGTGCCGGAGATGGATGGCGTCAGCGTGCACTCCTCTACCTACCCGTTCGCGGTGTTCAACAAGATCGTCGCGTTTCCGGCCAGCATGCTCATGGCCCCGGTCGGGCAAAGCGAGGAGAGCTTTATTGCGGGGCTGACCCCCGCGGTACTCGCCAATGTGCCGGCGCCGCGCGACTACAAGCCCTGATCGCGGTGGGTGCCCGGTCTGAAGGAAGAACGCTTCGCGAAGCGAGCCCTTGTCGGGCCTTCGCTTCGGACATCGACGCAAGGGCCGGGCCCTTCTCCGGCACCGACAGGGGAAGGCTGCTGCCCGGCCCGCAAAGGAACGACGGTTGATCATGCTTGATCAGCTTGTTTCGGCGACAATCAATGGCCTGACCTCCGGGGCGACCCTGTTCCTGGTCGCATTGGGTCTCAGCCTGATCTTCGGGGTGCTCAGGGTCCTGAACTGTGCACACGGCAGCTTCTATGCGATTGGCGCCTTCATGGCGGCGGTGGTCTGGGCCCTGCTGCGTGCCGCCGGCCTGCCGGGCTATCTGATCTACCCGGGCCTGGTCGTGATCGCGATCGCTGTCGGCATTGTTGTCGGGCCCGTCGTCGAACGATTCCTGCTCCACTGGTCGTTCAGCGTCGAGCCTCTCTCCCGGCGCGAGGTCGTGCAGCTCCTCGCTACTTTCGCAGTCTTCCTCATTCTCGAGGACGGACAGAAACTCGTCTTCGGCACCCAGCCGTACTATTCCGGGGCTGCCCTCGGCCTGCTCGGAGCCACCAGGATCGCCGGCATCCTGCACACCAATTATCAACTCCTCCTCGTTCCGCTCGCCGGCATCGTGCTCTGGCTGCTCAGGTTGTTTCTCTCCAGAACTCGTAGCGGTCGCTGCCTGGTCGCTGTCGCCGAGGATGCGGAAGTATCCGCGACGATGGGAATCCGCGTGACCCGGATGCAGACTTTGAGCTTCACGCTCGGCGCGGCGCTGGCGGCGCTTGGTGGTGCCCTCGCCTCGCCGGCGATCGGTGTCACGATCGGGATCGGGGCCGACATGGTGGTGCTCTCATTCGCGGTTGTCGCAACCGCCGGCCTCGGGCAGATCGAGGGCACTGCGGTCGCGTCGATACTGATCGGTGTCGCCCATTCGTTGACGGTATTCTTCCTGCCGATCCTCGATACGGTGTCGCCGTACCTGATCATGCTCCTGGTCCTGATCGTCCGTCCGATGGGCCTTTTCGGCATGCAGCGGCAACGGAGCATCTGAGGTGGCCGCCCAGGGATCACGTGCGCCGATCGAGCCGCACCGCGACCCCTCCTCGACACGCAATATGGTCGCCGAAGTCGCCAGCCACCGGCACCCTTCGATCAGAGTTGCCGGCAAGCCGCGCGCCGCAGCACTCGTGATGGCGCTGGCTTTCTGCGCCGCACTTCCCTTCCTGTCTCCGCCCGACACGTTTCAGTTCACGATCGTACTGGCTGTGGGGCTCGCCGGGCTCGGTGTCGCCCTGCTGCTCGAAGCCGGGCTCATCTCGTTCGGGCATGCCCTCTTCTACGGCATGGGCGGCTATACCGTCGCCGCTCTTGCTCCCATTTTTCCTCGCTTCGGTCTTCTCCTTCTCCTGTTCGGAGCGGGGGCGGGCGCCGTCCTCGCGGTCATCGCCGGTCTTTTCATTGTCCGCTACCGCGGCGTGTTCTTTGCCATGTTGAACCTGGCGCTATCGATGGTGGCCTACTCGATGCTCCTGAAGTCGTACGCCATTTCCGGTGGCTCGGAAGGAATGGTCGTACAGGTCCAGGGAATGCTCGGGCACGCCCTCGGGCCGGCTGAATTCGGACGCGCGCTTTTCTATGTCTGCCTCGCAGCCGTGATCCTGCTCGGGATCCTCCTCCAGTATTACCGGCGAAGCCCCGCCGGCTGGGGCCTCGGCGCCATCGAGGATCGTGAGATCCGCATCGAATATCTCGGCGTCCCGGCGAACCGGCTGCTCCTGCAGGCCTATGTCATCTCCGGGTTCCTCGGCGGATTTGGCGGCGCCGTCGCCGCGAGCGCGGTCGGTCACGTCGCGCCGGATGCCTTTTTCTGGACCACCTCGACCGTCCTGGTGGTGGTCGCGGTCCTCGGCGGCCGCGGAGTGGTCGGGCCGTTTCTCGGAGCCGCGCTCTACGAACTGCTGAGCATCACCGCCGCACGTTATCTCAGCAACAGTTGGGAGATCCTCCTGGGCGCCGTGATCCTCTTCGTCATCCGCTTCGCCCGCGATGGGTTTGCCGGCTTGCCAGGCACATGGCGGGCGACGTCCCTCCGGTGGCGGCGGCAATGAACTCTCCACCGGCTCTCGAGGCAGAGCACTTGTATCTCAGCTTCGGGGGCGTGCATGCCGTGCGCGATGTGAGCCTCACGGTTGCAACCGGGGAGATTCTCGCCATCATCGGCCAGAACGGTGCCGGCAAGAGCACTTTCCTCAACATGTGCACGGGCTATCTCAGGCCGGAGCGCGGTGCGATCCGGATCGCCGGCCGCTCGATCGTCGGGCTCAAACCACGGGCGATCGCCCGGCTTGGAGTCGCCCGCGCCTTTCAACATCCGCAGATTTTTCCCCAGCGGCGCGTCGTGGACCACCTGCGTTTCGCAAGCGTCGCCGGGCGACCTGGCTTCTGGAATCCCTTTCAGCCACTGGACTCCCCTCGCTCGGCGCGAAACGTCGCAGAATTGCTGGCGTTCTTCGGCCTGGACGAATTGGCGGAACAAACCGTGCGCGGCATTCCCGAAGGGGCGCGGAAGCTGCTCGACGTCGCCATGGCGCTCGCTCTGGTACCGAAGCTGATCCTGCTCGATGAGCCGACCAGCGGCGTCAGCAGCGCCGAGAAGGTCGGCTTGATGACGCGCCTGGTGGCCGCCCTTCGCGCGCGGGAGGTCAGCGCGGTCTTTGTCGAGCACGACATGGATGTCGTGGCCCGCTTTGCCGACCGGGTGGCGGTGTGGGTGGACGGTGAATTGTTCCGGGTCGGGGCTCCCGAAGCAGTACTCGCCGACCCTGAAGTCAAAGAGCGCGTATTATGAAAAACTCGGACATCGCGCTCTCCGTGTCGGGGCTCGAAGTGGTACTCGAAGGTGCGCAAGTGCTGCGAAATGTGACCTTCCAGGTGCCTGCCGGGAAGACCATCGGATTGGCCGGCCATAACGGTGCCGGGAAAACGACCACGCTGCGTGCACTGATGGGAGTTGCGCAGAGCCGGGGCGAGATCCTTCTGGATGGCGAGTCGATCGAAAGGCTGGCAACCGCGGAGCGAGCCCGGCGAGGTATCGGTTACGCGCCAGAAGACCGCCGGCTCATCACGGCACTCAATGTGGTCGAAAATCTCAGGCTGCCGGCCGAGGTCCGTGCGTTGTCGGCAACGGAGATCGAGCGACGTCTTGAGGCCGTGCGCGAACTGCTGCCCGAACTCAAGGCCCTGGAAAGACGACCCGCCGGCCTCCTCAGTGGTGGCCAGCAGAAGATGGCCGCGCTCGGCCGTGCGTTGATGGTGGGGGATCGGCTGCTTCTGCTGGATGAACCGTTCCAGGGCCTCGCCCCTGTCCTCGCCCGGCGTTACGCAGAGGCACTCCACGCGCTCCGGCTGCAACGCCCGGAACTCGCGATCCTCATCACCGAGTCCAACCCTGCTCTGCTCGCCCCGCTCGCCGCGCAGGTGTACACGATCGAACGGGGGGAAATCGTCTCCCCGGCTCAGATGTAAGGGAACCACTGCGCCGCACGAACGCCAGCCCGGAGCGGAGCGTGCTTGACTGGAATCGCGGAGATTGACGTTGACCACCGCCAGAGGCGTATGGGCGGTGACGGGTTCGAACCGCCGGCCCTCTCGGTGTAAGCGAGATGCTCTACCGCTGAGCTAACCGCCCACGGCACGATCTTTGGGCAGCGCCTTCTATCTCAGGCCCGACACTCCCGCCAGCACTCAGTTCACGGCATCCCTGAGTGCTTTGCCGGGCTTGAAGCGCACTGATGTCGAAGCCGGGATGACGATCTCCTCGCCGGTACGCGGGTTCCGCCCCTTGCCCTCCTTGCGCTTCGCCGTGACAAAGCTGCCGAAGCCGAGCAGCCGTACTTCCTGATTTTCCCTCAGCGCCTTTTCGATTGCCACGAAGACCGCATCCACGGCCTCGGTTGCCTTGCTCTTCGCCAGATCGGTCTGTTCCGCGACCGCGTCAATCAGATCCATCTTGTTCACCGGAGGCCCCTTCTTTCGTTCATCACGCTGCCAATCGCGAGTAGCCGGCTTGCCGGCCGGCTACTTGCCTACGACACTAAAGGGACGGATTTCAACCCGTCAACACGGCCTCAGTGTGGCAGCGCGACCGGCTCTGCAGCGGTTGTCGGCACCGGCACGGCTGCTTCCTCACCCTGCCAGATGATCGGCTCGGGCCGACGCACGAGCGCACGCCTGATGACCTCATCGACGCTGGCAACAGGAACGATCGTCAGGTGCTTCTTCACGTTGTCGGGAATCTCCGCCAGATCCTTCTCGTTTTCCTTCGGGATCAGGACGGTGTGCATACCTGCCCTGAGGGCCGCCAGCAACTTCTCCTTCAGCCCTCCGATCGGAAGCACACGGCCGCGCAGAGTGATCTCGCCGGTCATGGCGATGTCGCGCTTGACCGGGATCCCGGTGAGAGCGCTGACGATGCTGGTCGCCATCGCGATGCCCGCCGACGGACCATCCTTCGGCGTTGCACCCTCCGGGACGTGCACGTGGATGTCGCTCTTCTCGAACAGATTGGGCTTGATGCCGAAAGTGATGGACCGGCTGCGCACATACGAAAGCGCCGCCTGCACGCTTTCCTGCATGACGTCGCCGAGCTTGCCGGTCTGCTTCACGTTGCCTTTGCCGGGGAGCAGCACACTCTCGATGGTCAGGATTTCGCCGCCGACCTCGGTCCAGGCGAGCCCGTTCACCACGCCCACCATATCTTCGCTCTCCGCTTCGCCGAAGCGGAAGCGGCGCACGCCGAGATACTTTTCGAGGCTCCGGCGGGTGATCGCCACCTTGGTTGCCTTCCTGGTCACGATCTCCTTTACGACCTTGCGCGCCAGAGACGCGATCTCGCGCTCCATCGCGCGCACGCCCGCTTCACGGGTATAGTACCGGATGAGATCGCGGAGCGCATCCTCGCTGATCGACCACTCGCCCTTTTTCAGGCTGTGCGCTTCGGTCTGCTTGGGGATGAGATGCCTCTTGGCGATCTCGATCTTCTCGTCTTCCGTATAGCCGGGAAGGCGGATGATCTCCATCCGGTCCATCAGTGGCTGGGGCATGCGCAGGCTGTTGGCCGTGGTAACGAACATCACATCCGAAAGATCGTAATCCACCTCGAGGTAATGATCGTTGAAAGTGCTGTTCTGCTCAGGGTCGAGCACTTCGAGGAGCGCGGAGGAGGGATCTCCCCTCCAGTCGGCGCCGAGCTTGTCAACCTCGTCGAGCAGGAACAGCGGGTTCGAGGTCTTCGCCTTCTTCATGCCCTGGATGATCTTGCCCGGCATGGAGCCGATATAGGTGCGGCGGTGGCCGCGGATTTCGGCTTCGTCGCGCATGCCGCCGAGCGACATGCGCACGAAATTGCGCCCCGTGGCGCGCGCCACCGACTTGCCGAGCGAAGTCTTGCCGACACCCGGCGGGCCCACCAGGCAGAGGATCGGCCCGCGCAACTTGGCCGAGCGTGCCTGGACCGCGAGGTATTCGAGGATCCGTTCCTTGACCTTCTCGAGCCCGTAGTGATCGGCGTCCAGCACCTTGCCGGCAGCGATCACGTCGTTCTTCACCTTGCTCCGCTTCTTCCACGGAATCGACAGCATCCAGTCGAGATAGTTCCGCACCACGGTGGCTTCCGCGCTCATCGGGCTCATCGCGCGGAGCTTCTTCAGCTCGGAGAGTGCCTTCTCGCGCGCCTCCTTGGAGAGGCGGGTCTTCTTGATCTTGGCCTCGAGCTCGGCGGTCTCGTCCTTGCCGTCTTCCCCCTCGCCCAGCTCCTTCTGGATCGCCTTGAGCTGCTCGTTCAGGTAGTACTCGCGCTGGGTCTTCTCCATCTGCCGCTTGACGCGGTTGCGGATGCGTTTTTCGACCTGCATCACGCCGATCTCGGATTCCATGTGGGCGAACACGCGCTCCAGGCGCTCGGCCACCTTGGTCGTTTCGAGAAGCTCCTGTTTCTCCGCGATCTTGATCCCGAGGTGCGCCGCCACCGTGTCCGCGAGCTTGCTCGGATCCTCGATCTGGTCGAGCGAGACGAGTACCTCCGGGGCAATCTTCTTGTTGAGCTTGATATATTGTTCGAACTGGGAAACCACCGTCCGGGCGAGGGTCTCCTGGTCCTTGGCCTCGCCAGGCTGGTCGCCGAGCGGCTCGACAACCGCTTCGAAATAGGCATCAGTCTCGGTGAACCGGGTGATGCGGGCACGCCGGCTGCCTTCGACCAGCACTTTGACAGTGCCATCCGGCAGCTTGAGAAGCTGCAGGATGGTTGAAACCGTTCCGACGCGGTAGATATCATCGGTTCCCGGGTCGTTCTGTTCGGCGTTCTTCTGGGCAACCAGGAGGATCTGCTTGTCCTCACGCATCACCGCCTCGAGCGCGCGCACCGATTTCTCGCGGCCGACGAACAGCGGCACGATCATGTGCGGGAAGACCACGATGTCGCGCAGCGGCAGCACCGCGATCGTCTCCCCCGGGCGAGCGGACGGAACCCCCTCGGTGGGGGTCGGGTCGGGTCGTTCAGGGTCCGCCATAGTGACCTCCTTCGTGAAGGACTGTCCGTGAGGTCCGCCGGGAACCGGCAGAGACGGCAATCCCGATCTGCGAAACCAAGCTATGATATCGGCAACCGCGTGGCCTGCCGCAAGGACTTGAAATCAATCGCGGTAGCGACGATCGGGGCAGGACGGTCAGGCCGAGGTTTCGGCGCGCTCCTTGCCGTACAGGAACAGCGGATTGGCGCGCCCGTCGGCCACCTCGCGATTGATCACCACCTCCTCGACGCCATCAAGGCCGGGAAGGTCGAACATGGTGGCCAGCAGGATCGACTCCATGATCGAGCGCAGCCCTCTGGCACCGGTCCGGCGGGCAATGGCGCGCACGGCGACCGCCTTCAACGCGTCCTCGGTAAAGGAGAGCTTCACCCCCTCCATCTCGAACAGCCGCGCATACTGCTTGACCAGCGCATTCTTCGGGCGGGTCAGGATTTCCATCAGCGCGCCCTCATCGAGATCCTCGAGCGTAGCGACGACCGGGAGGCGACCGATGAACTCGGGAATCAGCCCGAAGCGCAGCAGGTCCTCCGGTTCCACCTCGCGCAGGATGGCCCCGGTCCGTCGCTCATCGGGGGCGTGCACCTCCGATCCGAATCCGATCCCGGAACCCTTGCCACGGGCGGAAATGATCTTCTCGAGGCCGGAGAAGGCACCGCCGCAGATGAACAGGATGTTGGTGGTATCGACCTGCAGGAATTCCTGCTGGGGGTGCTTGCGTCCGCCTTGCGGTGGCACCGAGGCGATGGTGCCTTCCATGATCTTCAGGAGAGCCTGCTGGACCCCTTCACCGCTGACATCGCGCGTGATCGAGGGGTTGTCCGACTTACGGCTGATCTTGTCGACTTCGTCGATATAGACGATGCCGCGCTGCGCCCGCTCGACATTGTAATCGGCCGACTGGAGGAGCTTCAAAATGATGTTCTCGACATCCTCCCCGACATAGCCGGCCTCGGTCAGGGTGGTGGCGTCGGCCATCGTGAACGGGACATCGAGAATCCGGGCCAGCGTCTGCGCGAGCAAGGTCTTGCCGGAGCCGGTCGGCCCGACCAGCAGGATGTTCGACTTGGCGATCTCGATGTCGTTGTTCTTCTGGCCGTGAACCAGGCGCTTGTAATGATTGTGGACGGCAACCGACAATACTTTCTTGGCGTGATCCTGTCCTATGACGTAATCGTCGAGAACTTTGCAAATCTCGCGCGGTGTCGGAACGCCATCCTTGGATTTGACAAGGTGAGTTTTGTGCTCCTCGCGAATAATATCCATGCATAGCTCGACGCATTCATCACAGATGAACACGGTCGGGCCTGCAATCAACTTGCGGACTTCGTGCTGGGACTTGCCGCAGAACGAACAATACAGCGTATTTTTGGAATCGCCGGGTTTGCTCATGGCTGCTCCTGCCCCGCCCCGTTCGGGACCGGACCCTGCAATCTACCGTCCGGCGGCCGGGTCGGACAAGGGAAACGGGCCGGAAGACCCCCCTCCCTCATCCCCTCGCCGCCACCACCTCCATCGGCACCGGGCGGTTCTCGACCACCTGGTCGACCAGTCCGAAATCGCGTGCCTCCTCGGCCGACATGTAGGTGTCGCGTTCCAGTCTTCGTTCGATCGCCTCGATCGGCTGGCCGGTGTGACGGACATAGATCTCGTTCAGCCGTTTGCGGAGCGTAAGAATTTCCCGAGCCTGAATCTCGATGTCTGTCGCCTGTCCCTGCGCGCCGCCGGAAGGCTGATGCACCATGATCCGGGCATTCGGCAGCGCGAAACGCTTCCCCTTGGCTCCGGCGCACAACAAGAGGCTGCCCATGGAGGCCGCCTGGCCGATGCAGACCGTGCTCACCGGGCTGCGGATGTATTGCATGGTATCGTAAACGGCGAGCCCGGAGGAGACCACTCCTCCCGGACTATTGATGTAAAAAGCGATGTCCTTGTTCGGGTTCTCGCTCTCGAGGAAGAGAAGCTGTGCGCAGATCAGGGCACTTACCTGGTCGAACACGGTGCCGGTCAGGAAGATGATCCGCTCCTTGAGCAGGCGCGAATAGATGTCGAACGCCCGTTCCCCTCGTGCCGTCTGCTCGACCACCATGGGCACGAGGGTGTTCGCGTAAATCTCTGCGGCATCGCGTTCGCCCATCGTCTTCCCTCTCGCTCTCTTCCGGCGCGGCAGGGCCGCTGCCCGGCGCCTTAGATAGGCGGCCCTTCCGCCGATGCAAATGGCGCCTGTCCCGCCCCCCCGGTCTCCCCGCCAGGCGGCGTGGCCTCGGCACTGGCGACCTCGCCGGAAGGCTCCTGCATCAGCTCTTTCACGGTCACTGTCTGCTCGCTGACCTCGGCGAGTTCGAGCACGAAATCGATGACCTTTTCCTCCAGGATCGGCCCGCGCAAGGCTTCGACTGCACGCGGGTTGCGGCGGTAGAACTCCATCACCTCCGACTCCCGACCCCGATAGCGCTGAGCCTCCGCCCGGAGCGCGCGGGCCATCTCGTCCTCGGTCACCGAAATCCCGTTCACCCGGCCGACCTCGGCCAGCATCAGGGCCAGCTTGACCCGCCGTTCCGCGATCGCCCGGTATTCAGTCTTCAGCGTCTCGACGTCCTTTTCCTTGTCCTCCGGCTCCTGCCTGCCGGCCTCCCGCTCCGCCTCGACTCGCTTCCAGATTACGTCGAACTCGGCATCGACCAGCGACTGCGGCGGGCTGAACTCGGCCAAGCCGGCCAGAGCGTCCATCAGCGCCCGCCGCAGCCGAAGGCGCGCCACACCGTCATACTCTCCCTGGATCTGTCGCCTGACCGTTTCTTTGAGCGCATCCAGCCCGTCCAGCCCCAGCTTCTTCCCCAATTCATCGTCGATCGGCGGCACCACGCGGCGCCAGAGCGCTGCCGCCGTGACTATGAACAGCGCCTCTTTGCCCGCGAGATCGGCGGCCGGGTAGTCGCCCGGAAAGACGACCTTGGCTTCCCTAACCTCCCCGGGCTGCATGCCGTCGAGTTGCTCGGAGAGGCCCGGTACAAGGGAAGCGCCGCCGATTTCGACCTGGACCTTCGAGCCGCTGCTCCCGGGAAACGGCTTGCCGTCGATCTTCCCATCGAAGTCCACGGTCAGCACCTCGCCCTTGGCCGCCCCGCGCGCCTCCGCAATCGGCTCCAGGGTGACGCTGCTGGCGGCGATCCGCTCGAGCGTCTGGGTCATCGTCGCTTCGTCCGGCTCGGCCTTGAGCCGCGTGAAACGAAGGGCCGAGAAGTCCGGCATCCTGATCTCAGGCAGCACCTCCAGCTCGACCTTGAATTCGAGGTCTCGGGCTTCCGTCGGTCCCAACCCGGGCACCAGGACATCCACCTTCGGCGGCGTTGCGAGGCGCAGGCCGCGCTCGGTCAGCATCGCATCGGTGGCCTCCCGAACGGACTCCTGCAAGACCTCGCTGATCACGGCCGCGCCGTAGCGCTGGCGCACCACCGAAGAAGGCACCTTGCCCGGCCGGAAGCCGGGCAAATTCAGGCCCCGCCCGAGTTCGGCAAGCTTGGACTTGCGGCGTGCCTCAAGGTCGTCGGCAGGAACGGTTACGGTATAGCCGCGCCTGAGCCCCTCGGAGAGCGTTTCAGTCACCTGCATGGTCGGATCGTTCCTTCTCGCCGGAATGGGGCTCACTGCGGGCGGAGGGACTTGAACCCCCACGGCTTGCGCCACCAGAACCTAAATCTGGCGTGTCTGCCAGTTCCACCACGCCCGCGCCCGGTGCGGCGTGAGCGGGCGCCTTTAGCGCGGATGCATCCATCCGGACAAGGCGCCACTACCCGGTTCCGCCCTCCCCGGGGGCCGCGAACCCCGCCACCGGGACATCTGCAGCGGCCCTTCGGCCGTTGCCATGGCGGCAGATCGCTGCCATCCGCACGTGAGGGGTGCCATCGTCGGGAAATCCGGTGCGCGATCCCAAGCGTCTTTTCCAGCCCCGTGCGCGTGTTGTACGATCGGCTCAGAGCCTTCCAGGTCCCCCCTTGGCGGTGCAGGCCACGCTACCGATGCCGCGATCGGCTGAAATTGATCAGTTCGACGTGAAACTCAGCCTGATCCGCGATCGGCTGAGCCTCAGCCGTGTGCAGCTCGCGCAGGCCGTAGGGGTGGACAAATCCGTGGCTGCCCGCTGGGCATCCGGCCGAATACGCCCCGGCGATCAGAGTATCGTCCGCCTCACCGATTTGGCGCGGCGGCAGATCGTTGGCTTCTCCCGCAGCGATTGGGACCTGACGGTCGCCGATTTCGCCAGGCGCCTCGGCATCCCGCCACCCAGGACAGCCGAACCAGAGATCGATGCCGCCCGGTTGCCGGAACTCACCGAGCACGTCGCGCTCTATGGCGGGCTGTGGCTGCTTATCCATAGCTCATTCACCGGCATGCCTCGCCTGTTCGGATTCTTCCTCGATCTGCAGGCAAAGGACGGCAGCCTCGGTTTCGAGCTGGGTGATGGCTTTGGTTACCGTGCGCGCGGCTGCGTTGCGGTCGGGCAGGGCAAACTCTGCCTGCACGGCCATGCGGTGATGCACCCGCATCAGGTCTGGCCGATCTATCTCGTGTTCAACGGCGTGCAAATCTACCGCGCGGCAGTCATCGACGGGTTCATCCTGAGTTGGTGTCGCGACAGTGCCTGCACTCTGACAGCCTTGCGCACCATCGGCTGGCGTCTCGCCCCGCATGCGGCCGACCCTGTCGTCGCGCGCCAGCGGTTCGAGGCGGCAGCGGCCCATATCGTCGTGGAGAACCAGGCGGGCCGGCTGCAGGAGCATCTGCCGGAATGGATCCGTACCGAAATTTTTGACATGCCGCTCCCTCCGGCTCACGGGGCGCTGCGGCTTCCCGTGGAACACAGTCTCGCTGTCGATGAGATGGCCTTGTCCCTCACCGAGCCGCCGGATGGGCCGCGACGGCAGGTACTGAGTGCCCTGGGCGCACTGTTCAGGCCCGTCCTCGACTCGGCTTGAGCGTTCCGCGACAGATGGTGGCGGCCGGCCGGCTCGAGCAGAGTGTGCAACTTCACGCCCGTTGCCGCACCTTTGCGCGCGCCTCCCCAGCCGGATAGTCTTGCCGCAACGATAAAATCTGGAGGGGGCCCGTATGCGATCGCCCCGCAACGTGGGGTTGTACGCCGCCGTGTCCATGATTCTTGTGGGCGCTCTGACGTTTACGTGGATGGCCGGCGCGCAACAAAGCGCCGCACCGGCGGGTCCGGCGGCGATGTTCGCGCGCATCGCCACGGTGCTGAGGAGCCCACGCTGCCTGAACTGCCACACGGTCACGGACTTCCCGCGCCAGGGCGATGATCGGCACGCGCACATTTATTTCATCACCCGCGGGTCGGACGACAGGGGCCTGCCATGGGCCCGATGCACTTCCTGCCACGGCGAGGCCAACAACAATGCCACCGGCATCCCGGGCCGGCCCGATTGGCACATGGCGCCGCTCAGCATGGGCTGGGAGGGGCTGTCAGACAGCCAGCTTTGCCACCGCCTCCTCAATCCGGCCGACAACGGACATCGCTCGCCGGAGCAGATCTACGAGCACGTCGCTTTCGATCGGCAGTTCGTCGCCTGGGCCTGGTCGCCGGGCCGCAATATCCAGGGCGTGCAACGCACGGTACCGCCAATTCCGCGTGATGCGTTCACCCAACTCGTCAAGCAATGGGTCGCTGCCGGCGCTCCTTGCCCGCAGTAGGCAGCCGTCCGGCCGCAGGGGAGTAAACCATGCCTTCTCCCACCAGTCGTCTCGTTACCTTCTGTCTCCTCGCGGCCTCGCTTACATGGCCGATCAGCGCGACGGCGCAAGCACCGGGCGACTGGTTCACCATGAACAAGGACTATTCGAGCCAGCGCTACGTCGCCCTCGATCAGATCACGCCGGCG
Source organism: Acetobacteraceae bacterium (assembly GCA_030041255.1). Classification (GTDB taxonomy): domain Bacteria; phylum Pseudomonadota; class Alphaproteobacteria; order Acetobacterales; family Acetobacteraceae; genus JAKAWQ01. The sequence continues at coordinate 3,615 of JASHOF010000023.1, read as the reverse complement.
AATGTCGGTTCCATGAAGGAGGTGTGTGAAGTCCGGCTCGATGAGCCAGGTACCGCCATCTTCACCAGTGACCTCCTGATGATCGGGCGCACGCTTTATGTCAACACGTTCCGCGCCGTCTACGCCATCGACGCCACCGACTGCGCGCTGCGCTGGCGCTACGTGATCGCCTTCAAGGGACCGTCCAGCCATCCCGGCGGCCACGAATCTGGCTTCATCCACCCCAGCAGTCGCGGCTCTGGCTACTGGGACGGCAAGATTTTTTTCGGCACGGGTGACGGCCAGTTGATCGCGCTCGACGCCGCAACCGGCAAGCCCGTCTGGGACGTGGTCAATGCCATCGGGCACGGCGAGACGTTCATCTCGACGCCGATCGCATGGGACGGCAAGGTATTCATCGGCATCGGCGTCAGTGACGAAGGAATACGCGGCCGGTTCATGGCCTTCGATGCCAGCACCGGCAAGGAACTGTGGCGCTTCTACACGATTCCGCTCGGCCATGAACCTGGTGCCGACACCTGGCACAACCCGCCCTCGATTCCACCGGCGGGTGGCGGGTTCTGGGCCAGCTCCTCGCTCGATCCGGCAACCGGCGAAGTCTTCGCCCCGGCCGCCAATCCGTACCCCGACTACCTGCCCGGGCAGCGCCTGGGTGCCGATCTCTACACGAACTCCGTCCTCTCGCTGGGCGCGACCGGCGGCCAGCTCAACTGGTATTACCAGGGGGTTCAGAACGACCAGCATGACTGGGATCTCGGGACCTCTCCGATCCTGTACACGGCACGAAACGGCAGCCGGATGCTCGCCATCGCCGGCAAGAACGGTCTCGTGTACGGTATCGACCGCGCCACGCACGATCTGGTCTTCGCGACGCCGGGGACCACCCGCGCCAACGACGGGCCGTACGGCACGACTCCCATCCTGGTCTGCCCTGGCACGCTGGGCGGGGCAGAGTGGAACGGCACCGCCTACAGTCCCGACACCGGCATGCTGTACACCGGCATGGTCGATTGGTGCTGGTACTACTTCCAGCTCGCCACCACCAAGGATCACCGGGGGACGCCAATCTGGAATTTCAGTGTCCCGCCGCGCGGCCAGATCACCGCGATCGACGGTGCCAACGGCAACATTGAGTGGCGGTACCACACCGCGGCCCCGGTCATTGCGGGGCTGGTGCCGACCGCGAGCGGCCTGCTTTTCGGCGGCGATGTGCGCGGCAACCTGCTCGCCCTCGATGCCAGGACCGGGGCGGTGCTTGACCGGATCGACGCGGGAGGCGCGCTCAACAACGGGCTGATCAGCTATGCGGTGGATGGCATCCAGTATATCGCCGCTGCGGTCGGGGGCGCGACGCTGAACACCGCAGGGGTGGCCGGCCCTCTACGGGTGAGCATCTTCGGCCTGCACGGCAGCGATACGCCGAGAATCGTCCGGCTCGATCCTTTGCCACGGCTCGGCGCGACACCGGCTGAGCAGGCGATCGACACTTATTTCAGCGCCTGTTCATACTGCCACGGAAATGAAGCCCAGGGCAAGGCCTACCCGAGCCTGGAGCGCCAGACCCAGCTTGCCGGCAATCCCGAGGCGCTCGAGGCTTTCCTCGCCTACGTGCCGCCGCCGATGCCGCGCCTCTACCCGGGCCTGCTGAGCGAGGAGGATGTCCGGCTCATCGCCCAGCGCCTGAAGACGCTGCTGACCCCTCCGTCGGCGACGCAACCGGCGCCCGCCGCCGAGCCCGCCCCTCCGCCCCGCCCGTGAACGGCACGCCGCAAGGCGCGGCGGATTCGCGGGGCATTGGCGTCATATAGGCGCCCCTCGATCGCGCCTGGGCCTTGCTCCTGGAATCGCGGAGCGATTCCAGTTAAGCACGACACACTCTAAATCGGCTTTCCGGCACTTTTGCGCCAGGCGTCTCCCATGAGAGCATTGCTCGGCAATGACTGGTCTGCAACCTTGCGGGCGGCTTCCGCGCCGGCCACAGGCAGGCCGCGTGGCTCCAGCATCCCGATCTGCACCAGGACCGAGGCCTGATCCCAGTAGATATGCTCGTGGACGAGCTTGTCTCCCTCGAACTGCACGATCGCGACACCGGGAACGCTGACCTGCCGCCCCGTGGGCGGAATGCCGGGCAGCATCCAGTCGATCTCCGTCGTATGGGTGAACTCCATGACGAATTCATCGACGAGACGGTCGGCGCCGGTCGTCCGGCTGATGGGTGTCAGCCGGAAATCGGGCGGGTTCGCCCCGATGAAATGGTATTTGTAGAACCGCTCGACCTCGTCATGCCCAACTCCGCCGGTCATGGTCGGGACGTGATTGACAGAGGGTTCGGCGACCATGGTGGCCATGGTGGCAGCGACGTCGCGCGTTTCGAACTCGCAACGGCAATGCGCCTCCCAGAGCGCTTCCAGATCGTAATGTGCCACTTTCCTTCCTCCTCGGTTGTCGTGCGATCATCATCGGCTGATCCAGCAGCGCGTTCTGATATCGCATTGCAGGCGACTTTGCGCGAGCTTTGACGACAGGGCCGATCGTTTCCGGCCTGTGGAAAAGGCTTGCCTTGCCCGCTGTCGCCGACCCGGCCATGGACTGCCGGTTACCGGCACGCGCGGTCAGGCATGTGAACAGGTGCCCGGAACGCTTCCGACCGCTGCAACGCGCTGCCGAGCCCCCGAGGTGCGGTTACCGGCAGTCCCGCAGGGCCCTTGTGTTGGCCCGGTCAAGGCGTGCCGGCTTGCGACTCGCATGGTTGTCGCGGCCTGAAGGAAAGTTCCGTTAACCCGCCATCAACGTTGTCCTGATAGGAGGGCGGAAAGGCTGCCGCCAGGATGGCCCACGGCCCCAACGACCCGCCCGCGGGCGGTCAGCATTCCCGGGGATCGGCAATGCCAGGCGATTTGACGATCCAGCCATCTTCACCGCTGCCACCCGTGCAACCAACACCGCAGGACACGAAGCTGCCCGCCATGGCGGCACCCCCGGTGGGCCCCGCGCTTGCTGCGGTCGTCCCCCAAATCCCCTCGATTGCCCTCGATCCCGAGAAGGGCATCGTCGTGATCGACTTCCGCAACGACGCCGGAACCATCGTCAACTCGATCCCGAGCGCCCGGCAACTCGCCGCTTACACTGCCAACCAGTCACCGATGCCCGTTACGCCTGCCCCTGCGAGCGCCGAGACAACAACCACCCCGCAGGGCTCGCCGCAATCCGCCCCGGATTCCTCTCAGCCCCCGCCACGCCGTTGAGCGCAGCCTGATATTCGCGCTCAGCGTATGATGAGCCCCTGCCCGGTGAGTGGCCCAGGCGTCATCATCCGGCAGAACGACCCTGCCCGCCACCAGTCGCTTCCAGAAAAACTCCATGGCGGCGATCTCGGGCGGAACGATATTCATGTCGATCGAGCAGCCGGCCACCTGCCGGTCGGCCGGAAATGCAGCAGGCGAATCCCCTCGGCAGCAGGCACGGATCGAGGCGAAGCGGCTCTCCCGAACTCACATCAACCTTTCCGTCCAGGTGCGGGGTGTTCGCCCATTTCTGATTTCGAGCTCGAGATGATAGCGGAACCGCCGCGGCCCGACTTCCTGGATATGAGCGACGACATCGCGCAAGCCATCG
>JASHOF010000022.1 GCA_030041255.1 Acetobacteraceae bacterium | reverse complement strand
GCCGTGGTCAGATCGACGTGGTGCAGAATACAGGTCCGGCCCTTTTTATCGACCAGCTTCACATCGTAAATCCCGGGATTGAGGCCCGTCAACGTCAGGCGTTCGCCGAAATCGAGCTCCTTGTCGTCGTCGTTCAGGGCCTGGTTCGGGCCCCATTGCGTGGTGCCGGCCGGGGCCAGGTAGACGCCGGTGAAGCTGGTCACCGCGGTGTCATTGTAGGCGAAATGATTCGCCGCCGCGCGGGCCGGCAGGCTGATGCCGACTGCCAGGGCGGCGAAGACTGCGAGTGCAACGAACTGCATGACGTTTCCTTCCTCGCTTCAGGTTGGAGGGAAGGGGACTTCTCTCCTCCAGACGGACCGGCTGCCAAGCGCGACTTCCCCGCTCTCGGGCAGGCGGGTGGAGGGTCCCTCTGTCAGCTCGGCGAGATCAGGACCATCCATGGCTGCTGCCCGACGGAGACGGTGTCGATCACGCGCAGCCGCGTCGCATCGATCACCGAGACGTCGTTCGAAAGCCCGTTGGCGGTCAAGAGGTATTTCTCGTCCGGCGTGAAGTTCGCATGCCACGGGCGCTGGCCGACCAGCAGGTATTTCTTGACCGTTGCATTGAACGTTTTGCTGCTCGTCGAGACATACGAAACAACCTTGCGCTCCGGCACATCGACCACGGCGACCCGGTTGGCCGGGCCGAGGCATACGAAGGCCCGCTTGTCGTCGCGGGTGATGTTGATGCCGACCGGCTGAATGAAGGTGCTGCGCAACCCCTCGATGACGAAGTGGATGGTATCGAGGACCTTGTAGGTCTTGGCGTCGATCACGGTGACCGTGCCGCCGAGTTCCGAGGACACCCACACTTCCCGCCCGTCATGGGTGAAGGCGGCCCAGCGGGGCCGCGGCGGGACCAGCACATTGGCGAGGTTCTTCCCGGTGCCATAGGAGAAGAACTGCGCCATGCTGGTCGTTTCGGTGGTGTTGGCGATGAGCTGCCCGTCGGGGCTCACCGCCATGCCTTCCGGTTCCACCCCGGTCGGCATCTGCACCAGCATCTTCTGGGTGTCGATGTTCCACACCGTCACCAGGGCGTTGTTCTCGTTCGAGACGTAGAGCGGATTGTTGCCCGGCTGGCGGAGCGCGGCATATTCCGGATCCGGGGTGTCGATCGAGCCGACCACCTTCCAGCTCTTCGTATCGAGGATATCGATGCGGTTGGAATCGCCGAGGCAGACCAGCAGCCGCCCGCCGTCGCTGGTGAGATCCATCCCGCGCGGCCGCTGCCCGGTGGGCACTGTCTTCACCGTTTTCATCGCCGCGAGATCGATGACGCTGATCGTGTTGTCCTTCTCGTTCGCGGTATAGGCCATGCCGCTGAGCGCGGCTTCGGCGGAGGTCGCGCTGGCGAGCAGCAGTGCGGGCGGCAGCCCGAGCAGGACGGAGCGTCGGCGAATCATCGGTTCAGCCCTTTCTTGCCTAAGAGAGTTTGCACTTCGTTTCAGGCTTGTCCGTGCCCAGCGTGTCGAGCACCGTGCGCTGGTGCAGGAAACCCGGCTGGGGCGACACCGAAACCACGAGGCGCCCGGAATCCGAGAGCAGGATCGCCTGGCGGACCTGGCCGTTCCACTCCCGGATCGAGAGGCTGAGGCCGCGATAGGCGCCGAGCTGGAAGTCCGACCCGCGCATGTAGGCCATGATCTTGTCCGGATCGAGGGACTGCGCGTAGCTGGCCGCGGTGCCGACCATCCTGGCGGCAACCCAAGCGTTCATGTCGAGCGCGGTCATGAATCGATGCGCATAGGCGACAAAGCGATCCTGCATCTGCCGCCCGCCCCACTCCTCGCTGTTCGGATCCCAGCTCGTCGGAATGAGGCCGGCGGAGCCGGCGACGAGCCTGGCATCCCAGGTACGGTAGGGCAGGTAGCCGGCGAAGACGGAATTGTCGTCGGCGGCCACCAGGACGTCGTAGTTCGGCGCGTTCTGGGTGAAAACGGGAAGTTGTTCCTGCAGATCGATCAACCCGGTATCGGTCTCGCGGGAGCCGACCTTGCCCTTGTACTGGCGCTCGGCGACGATATGGGCGCCGAAAATTTTGGCGGCGCGGCGATAGGCGGCGGCGAGCCTGAGATCGCGCGGATGTTCGCCGTAGGCCAACAGCCAGCGCGGCCAGCGCTTCCAGATCAGGTATTGCGCCAGCGCGTCGGCCAGCATGTTGTCCGAGGGCGCGGTGTGGATCAGGTTGCCCCGGCAATCCTCTTCGCGGAGCGAATCCTCGGCCGCGCCGGCATTGAAGATCGTGACGCCATGCGGGGCGGCGGCGGTGGCCATCTTCAGTACATCGGCCGCCGGGCGATCGGTGATGACGAGCCTGATGCCCTTGGCGATCAGCGCATTGAGCGCCGCCACCGGATCTTCGTTGTCGCGCACCTCGACCGCGGCGAGCGCGAAATTCTGATTGAGAAAACGCCCGGTGGTGTTGTTGTCGGCAATCGCAACCTCGGCGCCGGCGCGGCCATCGTTCGGGGCCGGCTGGAAGATGTAGGAGAGCGTGTCGACCTCGTGCAGCCAGTGCACATAGCCGATGGTGAGGGTCGGCGCCGGCGCGGCGGCGGCCTGCTGCAGAAGACCCGCGCCCGCGGTGACGGCGAATGCACCGAGCACGGCACGGCGCCCGGTGAGCGGCTTCTCTTTTGTCGGTAGCCGAGTTTCAATCATCGGTCGGCCTCCTCCCGGGGCGTCATCACGTGACGCCGCCATCTTCGCGTCCGCATCGAAGAGCAAAACCCAAGGCGAGGCAAGGGATACAACATGACAACCCGTCCAATATTGCTGCACAAAGTGCGAAACATGATGACAATTTGTGCGGGCGGTTGGCGTCGACTTCCGGCGTCGATTTTCATGGATTTCATGGATGAGTGATTCATCCTCGCCCCGGCCCTCGGCCCGGCCTCGACCCTCACCCCAACCCCTCACCGGGACCCCGGCCCAGAGGGAGAGGGGAAGATCCAAGAGGGAGAGCGGAAGAGAGCGGGCGGCTCCGGGAGGGGAATGATGGGGATGGGGCCGCCGGCGTTCTCTTCCCGGCGTTAGGGCGCCTCCTCCGCCGGCTCGGCGCCGAGGAAAGGAAACTGGTTCAGCAGTCTTTGCTTGAACACCCGTCCTGCCAAGCCGTTGGCTGGCGCCGTCCGGGCGCCGGTCGGCCAGTCCGCCGCCAGCCTGGCCGGCTTGCCCGCGAGCACCAGCACGCGGTCGGCGCAGCCGAGCACCGGATCGAGATTGTGCGTCGAGAGCAGCACCATGGCGCCCTCCTGGCGCGCCGCGCGCGAGATCATCTGGGAAAGGCCAGCCGCGGATTTCGGATCGAGCGAGGCGAACGGCTCGTCGAGCACGAGCACCGCCGGACGCCCGAGCAGGGCCCGGACCAGCGCCACCCGCCGGGCCATGCCGAGCGACAGCGCCTTCGGATGCAGCGCCTCGGTGCCGCCCAGCCCGACCTCGGCGAGCAGCGGCGGGATCTCCGCCGTCTCGTCACCGGCGATCAGCCTGAGATTGGCCCCGACGGTGAGCCAGGGCAGCAGCCGCGGCTCCTGGAACATCACTCCGAGCCTGCCGTCCGGCAGTTGGACGTCACCCTCGAAGTCCTGCTCGAGCCCGAGCACGATTCGCAGGATCGTGGTTTTGCCCATGCCCGAGGGCGCGAGCAGCGCGAGGACCTCTCCCGGCGTCGCCTCGAAGCGGACTTCGCCCAGGACCTCGTGCCTCTGGCCGGCCGCATCGAGATAGGACTTGCCGGCAATCCTGACGGCGAGTTCGCCCGCTGCCGGCGGCTTTCGCCTCTCGATGGCGCCGGCGCGGGAGCGCCCGGATGCTTTGCTATCGCCGCCAGGCATTGGCATGCCGTTCCCACGGCCTGAGCAGAAGGCTCTCGACCAGCAACATCAGCGCCGCGAAGGCAAAGCCGTAGGCCAGGATACCGGCGACGTCGAAGGTCTGGAACAGTTCGTCCAATGCAAAGCCTACTCCGTTCGGCCGGCCCAGGAGCTCGACCACGAGCACGATCTTCCAGGTGATCGAAAGCCCGCTGCGGCCGGCCGCGGCAAGATAGGGCGCGAGCTGGGGGACGATGATGCGCCTGGCGCGCTGCCGCCAGGCCAGGCGATAGACGCTGGCAAGCTCGTCGAAAGCCGGATCGAGCGCACGCGCACCTTCTCTCAGCGTCACCATCACGGTCGGCATCTTGACCAGAGCGACCGCCAGCACCGCCGCGACATCATTCAGCCCGACCCAGATATAGCAAAGCACGATCACGACCAGGACGGGAAGGTTGAGAAGGATGACCAGCCAGGGATCGATCAGCGTGTCGGCGCGTGGCGAGCGCCCGGCGAGATAACCGACCGCGCTGCCGACCAGCATCGATGTCGCAAAGGCGGCGAGGACCCGGAGGCAGGTGATGCCGATGTTCCACGGCATCACGCCAGTCAGGCAGGAGCGCCAGACGAAGCCGAGCACGGCCGGCGGCGGCGGTAGCAGCGATGGCTTGGCGGCCAGGAGTGCGGCGCCCCACCAGAGGCCGAGGAAGGCGGCGAGCGACAAGAGGCGCAACCGCGCCGCGGGCGGGATCACGATGGCGCGGGCCAGAAAATCCCTGGCGGCAAGCTGGCCAACCCGCCGGTCGCGGCGGCACCGCCCTCGCGATGCAGGATCGCGAACAGCCGCTCTGCCGCCTGCTCCTCCGCGGCCGGTGCAACCGGCACGATGCCGGCGCGGAATCGTTGCCTGAGCAGTACGAACAGACGATCGTCCGGGGCGTCCATCAGCGGGCGGACCGGTTCCCAGGCGGTATCGGAGCGAAGGAGAAGCGTCTCCGCCGCGGTGCTGGCGGCAAGGAAGCCCCGGATTGCCCGTGGCTGCCGCTCGGCCCAGGTTTCCCGGAAGACATAGCCGATCAGCGGCGGGTGTGCCGGCAGGCCGAGCGCCTGGGCGCACTTGGAGACGCTGACGAGCGGTGACAGGCCCGCCACCTCCAGGGCGGCCGCGAAGTTCCAATAAGTGAGCACCGCATCGAGGGCGCCTTGTTTCAGCTTGGCGCTCAGCAAGGGCGGCGCGGCATAGACGACATCGGCGGCGCGGGCGAGATCGAGGCCGCTCTCCTGGCGGGCCGCTGCGCGCACGATCATCCAGGACTTGTCGAATGGGCCGCCGGCAACGCCGAGGCGCTTGTGCGCGAAGTCCTTGAACGAGCGAATCGTGGAATTCCGTGCCAGCACGATCGCGCCGCTGGCCGAGGAGAAGGGCGCGAAACGCAGCTTGAGCCCGCGTGCGCGTTCGGCGCCGACGAACAGCCAGTCAGATACGATGACATCGACCGAATCGCCCAGCAGTGCGACCTTCGCCGTGTCGTTGTTGGCGAGCGTCTCGGTTTTCAGCGTGAAGCCCTGGGCGCGGTCGAGCGCATGGCCCAGCATCACGCCGGCCACCCAGCGCACGGTACCGAACGCCAGCACGCCGAGCCTGACCGTGGGTGTCGCCTGAGGAGGAGGGGCGGCCGCCACGGAACTGCCGGCGGCGATCAGGCCGGCGGTGCCGAGGAGGCTGCGGCGCGGCAGCGCGGGAGGCTGTTCGATCATCCTGCTCTTCGTTTATTTTCTCGGTCAATGCCATGGCTTTGGTGGTCAGCGGAGCGATTCCGCCGGAAGCCATATCGATCTCGCTTCCGGCCGCGCGACCGGGGCCAGGCTCGCTCTTTCATCCGCCCTCCCTTCCAACGCTTAACTTTCCACCGCCCCTTTCGGGTTGCAAGATGGCGCCGCCTGCATCCACGGCCTGCCCGGAGCGGATTTGCCGGCCGGACCAGCGCCCCGGACCACCGCGCAAGGAAATGAGGACAATGCAAAAACTGCTCGTGCTGCTGTTGATCACGTTTCCCCTGGCGGCGTTTGCAGCCGCCTCCTGCAATGCGCCCGCGGCGGGCGTGGCGAATGACTACCCGACCTCGGCACGCGCCGATTACGTATTCGCCTGCATGGCGGTCAACGGTGAGACGCACGAGGCGCTCGACCGCTGCTCCTGCGCGATCGACGTGGTGGCCTCGATCCTGCCCTACAAGGATTACGTCTCAGCCGAGACGGTCCTCGGCATGCAGCAGGAAAGAAGCTACCTCTCGATGGAATTCCGTAGCGATGAGGCAAAGAAGATCGTGCGCAGCCTGCACGAGGCCGAAGCCGAGGGCGAGGTTCGCTGCTTCTGAGAGCGTGACCGGCTTCCGTCTCCCGGTTGGGACAGAGTGTCCTCCATGTCCGCTCCATCTGTCACAGGTTTGAACCGTTTCGTAAAGGAAGCAACCGGCCTGGCGCCGTGCATGCTTCTGAAATTGCATCGCAGCGCGGCCTGCGGACGAGATTGGCATGACAGTTGCTTAAATTTAATCACGGCATTTGCTTGACAGTCATCACGGCGATTGCTTGACAAGCGCCGTGACGGTCTTGTCCGGACTGGATCCGGATGAGCATGACGAATGTGACGCCAGGCAATCAGCCAGAGCGGAGGAAACCGAATGGACGCATGACCGAGCGGCTGATCCATCTCTGACGACAGCATGTACGTAGGTGTCCCTGACGTCCTTCGGTCGCTTCCGGAGGCGTCCCCTAGTGTGCGACTTCACGGGAGGAATGAAGATGAGACTGAGAGAGTCATGGGTCGCGTTCGCGGCCCTGGGCGCGTTGGCGGGGGCGGTGATTGCCGCGCCGGCTGCGAGCGCGCAAACCGCCATGCCATCGCTTTCGCAGGCGGCGGCGAACACAAGCAACTGGGCGATGCCGGCGCTCAACTACTCGGTGACGCGCTACTCGCCGCTCGACCAGATCAACGCCAGCAATGCGGGGCAGCTCCAGGTTGCCTGGACCTTCTCGACCGGCGTGCTGCGCGGGCATGAGGGCCAGCCGCTGGTGATCGGGAACACGATGTATCTCGTGACGCCGTTCCCGAACACCGTCTTCGCCCTCGACCTCAACAACGACGAGCGCATCATCTGGCAGTACACGCCGACCCAGAATCCCGAGGTCATCCCGGTGATGTGCTGCGATACGGTGAACCGCGGCCTGGCCTACGGAGAGGGCAAGATCATTCTCCACCAGGCGGACAACACGGTGGTCGCGCTCGACGCTGAGACCGGCAAGGTCGACTGGTCGACCCCGCTTGCCAGCTACAAGGAAGGTGCGACCGGTACCGGGGCGCCGCTGGTCATCGGCGACAAGGTGTTTGCCGGCGTCTCGGGCGGCGAGTTCGGCGTGCAGGGCTTCATGGCCGCGCTGAGCCTGGCGGACGGACACATTCTCTGGAAGGCCTATTCCGAAGGGCCGGACAACCAGATTTTGTTCGATCCGAATACGACGATGTCGCTCGGCAAGCCGGTCGGCGCCGATTCCAGCCTCAAAACCTGGAAGGGCGACCAGTGGAAGATCGGCGGCGGGGACACCTGGGGTTGGATTTCCTACGATCCCAAGCTGAATCTTCTCTACTACGGGTCGGGCAACCCCTCGACCTGGAACCCGACTCAGCGGCCGGGTGACAACAAGTGGTCGATGACGATCTTCGCCCGCGATCCGGACACCGGTGTGGCGAAGTGGGTCTATCAGATGACGCCGCACGACCAGTGGGACTATGACGGCATCAACGAGATGATCCTCGCGGATCTGACCATCAACGGCCAGCAGGTGCCGGCGCTCGTCCACTTCGATCGCAACGGCCTGGCCTACGTGCTGAACCGGGCCACCGGCGCCTTGATCGCGGTCCACAAATACGATCCGGCCGTGAACTGGACGACCGGCGTCGACATGAATCCGTCGAGCCCGAACTACGGGCGGCCTGCTGTCGTGGCGCAATACGCTCCCGGCTCACACGGCGTGAACGTCAACTACCAGGGCATCTGCCCGGCCGCGCTCGGCTCAAAAGATGAGCAGCCGGCGAGCTTCGACCCGCAGACCGGCCTCTTCTACGTGCCGACCAACCATGTGTGCATGGACTATGAGCCTTATCCGGTGGCTTACACCGCGGGCCAGCCCTATGTCGGGGCGACGCTCTCGATGTTCCCCGGACCGGGTGGCTACATGGGCCGCTTCATCGCGTTCGATCCGGTCACCGGCAATACGACCTGGCAGATCCACGACCAGTTCTCCGACTGGGGCGGTGCGCTGACCACGGCCGGTGGAGTCGTGTTCTATGGCACCCTGAAGGGGTATCTCCGCGCGGTCGACGCCAAGACCGGCAAGATCCTCTATAACTTCAAGACGCCTTCCGGGATCATCGGCAACGTGATGACCTACATGCACGGCGGCAAGCAGTACATCGCCGTGCTGTCGGGTGTCGGTGGCTGGGCGGGTATCGGCCTTGCTGCGGGCTTGACCGATCCGCATGCGGGCCTCGGCGCCGTCGGCGGCTATGCGGCGCTCAAGAACTACACTGCTCTCGGCGGCCAGCTCACGGTGTTCGCGCTTCCGGGATCGTGAGTCCGATTCGCTTGCGGACGTGACAAACCTGGGCCGGCATCCTGGACGGGATGCCGGCCATTCCATTCTCGTTCCCGCCCGCCATGATCGGCGCCGGGCCGGCAAACCATCTCACCATCTCGAGGAATCCAGAGCCGTGACGGTCACTTCCCGCCTCGTTCCCATCGCTTTCGTCGTTGCTCTCGGATGCGGCGTCGCGGCACTGGCGGCAGCGCCCGGCAATCCGACGCCGGTGAAGGAATCGGGCGGCATCTGGACCGACAAGGACGGCGCGCCGACGTTCGCCATTGCCAAGGACGGCAGCGTCGACTGGGGCACATTCGTCGGCTTCCTGCGCTACAATGATGCGTGCCTGCGCTGCCACGGGCCGGACGGCGCGGGCTCCTCGTACGCTCCGGACCTCACGCAGGCGCTGAAGGGCATCGATTACGCGCAGTTCATCGCCTTCGTTGCCGGCGGCATCCAGGCGGTGAATACCGCCCAGCAGCTGGTGATGCCTTCGTTCGCGACCGACAAGAACGTGATGTGTTTCATCCAGGAGATCTATGCCTATCTCCGCGCCCGTGCGACCGGCGGGCTCGGCCGCGGGCGTCCGTCCCAACATGCCCCGGCACCCAAGGGCTTCGATGAAGCGTCGTACAAATGCCTCGGAATCCAGATGTGACCGTCGTCATGCCGCGCTGCTCTCTCGCCGGCTGGTGCGGGCTCGCTCTTTGCTGGCTCATGCTGGCGCTCGCTGTCCCGGCGATGGCGCAGGCGCCGGGGCTCGGCATCGGTGCGGAGCTTGTCGATCCGCACGTGTTCCGGGTCTGCGCAGATCCGCACGATCTTCCGTTCTCGAACCAGGCCGGGCAGGGATTCGAGAACAAGATCGCGGGCGTCATCGCCCAGACTCTCGGCAAGCGGCTCGGCTTCACCTGGCAGCCGCAGGTATTCGGTTTCCTGCAGATGACGCTGTTCAGCTATCGCTGCGATGTGGTGATGGGCATCACCCAGGGCGCGACGATGGTGGGAAACACCAACGCCTACTATCGCTCAGCCTATGCGCTGATTTTCCGCCCGCATGCCGGTCTCGACGGTATCAAGAGCCTCGAAGATCCGCGGCTCAAGGGCAAGGAGATCGGCATCATTGCCGGCACGCCGCCGGCAACGATCCTGGCCGAGAACGATCTCCTGGACCATATCCATTCCTATGAACTTTCGATCAATACCAAGTTCTTCGCCCCGGCTCAGGACCTTGTGAACGACCTCGAACAGGGGAAGATCGACATCGGCATCCTGTGGGGACCGATCGCCGGCTACTTCGCGAGCCGTTCGCACGGCGCGCTCGCCATCGCCCCGCTGCTGCACGAATCGAGCGACGGACCGCCAATGGCGTTCAGCATCGTCATGGGCGTGAGGCAGGCGGATGATGCCTGGCGGCGGACCCTCAATGCCGCGATCGCCCAAGAGCAGCCGGAAATCACCCGCATTCTCGAGAGTTATGGTGTGCCGCTGCTCGACCCCCGCAATCACGTGATCTACGCCGGCGGCTAGTGGCCTCTCATCCCCTTTCGTTTGCTGCCGGCGGCAGCAAACGAAAGGGGACAGGGCACTAGAGCGTGTTCAGGTTGACTGAACACGCTCTCCTTTGTCTGACCGAGCGGATTCACGCGCTCCTGGATCGCTTCGCGATTCCAGTCGAGCGCGATCCGCTTGTCTTATGCCGGTGAGGCCTTTCGAGGCACAACGAGATCGTCGGTGGCGGGTGGCCGCCCGCCACCGACGGAAGGGGTCGGATCGAGAATCCGCTGGCCGTAACGGGCCGAGCTAGAGTTGGATCGCCCCTTCCTTTTCCTTGTGCCCTGAACGGATACCCGGGGGTGTGCCCCGAATGACAAGCATAGGACAGGAAAAGATGAGCGCT
>JASHOF010000001.1 GCA_030041255.1 Acetobacteraceae bacterium | reverse complement strand
GCGGCGCCCACCACGTCATCGACATGCCGCGACATGGTTTCGCGGTTCCAGCGGAAGGTCGGGCCGGACACTACCAGCGAGGCGACCACGCCGTTGCTGTCCGAGACCGGCGCCGCCAGGCCGGCCAGGCCGGCGATCCAGGAATCCTCCGCCATCGCAAAGCCGCGCTCGCGCGCCGCCACGATCTCCTGCTGGAGCGCCTGCGCGGCGGCCGGATCGAGGCCGAGCTTGCCGATATACCCGCGCACGAACGGTTCAGGAGCGCCGGTGAGCAGCGCCAGTCCGGTCGCGCCGAAATGCAGCGGCACGATCAGCCCGACCGGCACCACTCGGCGCACCGACAGCGTGCTCTGGATCTCGCAGACGCACACCCGCTGCTCCCCGGACCGGACGTGCAGCGATACCGTCTCGCCGGTGATGTCGCGCAGCCGCTCCATCTCGGGCACCAAGCTGTTGAAGAGATTCGTCGGCCGCGCCGCGTAGCTCAGCTCCAGGAGCCGCGAACCGAGCGAACAGGTGTTGGAGGTGCCGTCGAGCTGCAGGTACCGCTGCTCGGCAAGCTCCCGTATCAGGCGGCTCACAGTGGGCAGCGGCAGGCCGGTCCGGCGCGCGACCTGGGCGGGGGTCGCGCTGCCGGCCCCGGCGGCAACGGATTCAAGAATCGCGATCAGGCGGTCGAGCGAACGCATCAGCGCCTTCGATGAAGTGATACCGGGCGTCCGGAACTGTCAGCTCTCTGCTTGCCCCACCCTCTCCCGCTGGCGCGCGCCGGCCAGGGCAAGAGTATGGCGCAATCCGCTTGCTCCCTGCCATCGCGCTGCGTATCATGCTCATACATCAAGAGTCACTCTCATGCCATGAGAGCGCCCCGACAATCAAGCCGCCGGACGAACGGCGTACAGCAAGGAGGGCTGTGATGGACAGGCGAATTGACCCTGCGCTGACGGACCTGCTGGCGGGAAGGCTGACGCGGCGGGGCTTCGCCGCGCGCGCCGCCTCGCTCGGCCTGTCGTTGCCGGTGATCGCCGCCCTTCTGCGCGGCGCCGCAGCCGCCGCCGCGGAAAGCGGATTCCCGGTCACGGGGCCGATGGAGGAAGGCTCCGGCGGCACCGTCGTCGTCGGCCAGGAATCGAACTGGGACGTGCTCGACCCCTGCCTCGGCACCGGCGCCGTGACCTGGCGCACCTGCCTCTACCAGATTTACGAATCGCTGGTCGCGCGCGACATGGACAACCCGGTCGGACTGAGCGATCCGGTGGTGCCAGGGATCACGAAGTCCATCGACCGTTCGCCCGACGGCAAGACCTACACCTTCCACCTGCAGCCGGGCATCAGCTTCACCGATGGCACGCCGTTCGATGCCGCGGCGGTGGTCTGGAACGTCGAGCGGCAATGGGACCAGGGCAAGCTCGGCCGCAAAAACCCCCCGCAGTTCGATACCACCGCGGCGGCCGTGCGCTCCTGGTTCTGGAACCCGGCGCAACTGGTCAACCTCGCCGCACCCGACCCGCATACGGTGGTGTTCGAGCTGGCGGCGCCGTTCGCGCCCTTCGTCAGCGGCATGCCGGAATCCGGTCTCGGCACCATGGGCATGAGCAGCCCCGCGGTGTGGAAGAAATCCGGCACGCCGGGGATTGCCGCTCACCCGGTCGGCACCGGCCCGTTCCTGTTCGAGTCGCAGACGCCGGGCGATCAGATCACGATCGTAAAGAACCCGGCATACTGGAACCCGGCCCATGCGGCCAAGGCCGACAAGATCATCTTCAAGGCGCTGACCGACCCGGCAACGCGCGTGGCCGCGCTGCGCGGTGGGGAGGTGCATGTCATCTTCGCTCCCCCGGTGCAGGAGCTGGCCGGGCTTCAGCGCGAAGGCTTCATCGTCACCGCCCGCATCAATCCGCACCTGTGGTACCTGCAGGTCAACGCCGAGGAGCCGTACTGGAAGGACCGCCGCGTGCGGCAGGCGTTCTTCATGTCGATCAACCGCGCCGGCATGGCGCACAACCTCTTGAAGGACACCGCCTTGTCTGCGGTCAGCGTGAACGGCCGCACCTGCCCGAGCTGGACCGACAAGGCCGGCTATCCCGGGTACAACCCGACCCTCGCCAGGAAGCTCCTTGCCGAGGCGGGCTTCGAGAAAGGGTTCGACACGGTGTTCCAGATTCCGACCGGCGGGTCGGGTGAGATGGAGCCGGTGCAGATGGCGGAATGGATCGCCGCCGACGCTGCGCGCGTCGGCATCCGCATCAAGCTCGAGACCATGGAGTGGATCAGCTACCTGCACGCCTGGGCCGGCGGGATGAAGCCGGGCATCGGCATGAACCAGCAATCCTGGGGCATGACCTCGATCTACTGGCCGAACCTGCCGCTGCGCACCACTTCGGTCCTGAATGTCGGCCACCAGCCCGACCAGCGGTTCGACGTGCTGCTGGACGCAGCCGACTCCGCCCTCGACGAGAAGGTGGCGATCGCCAAGTACCGCGCCGTCGATGCCCTGAACGCCGAGGAAATGTGGCTGCTGCCGATCGTCAACGACCTGGCACCGGTCGCCATCTCGCCGAAGCTGCGCAACTTCGTGCATTCCTCGGACTGGTGGTGGGACTTCAAGAAGGTGTGGGTGAAGGCGTAGGAAGCGCCGGCGGCGGAGCGTCGTGTGCTCTCCTATGCCGCGAAGCGCGCCGCCGCCATCGTGCCGACGCTGATCGGCGTCTCGCTCGTCACCTTCGCCCTGTTGCACATCGTCCCCGGCGGGCCGGTGGTGGCGATCCTGGGCATGGCGGCCTCCGACCCGAAGGCTGTGGCCGCGGTCACGCGCGAGCTTGGCCTGGATCGCTCCCTGCCCGAGCAGTACTGGATCTGGCTCCGGCACGCCCTCGGCGGGAATTTCGGCACCTCCACGGAATTCCATGTCCCCGTCTCGACGCTGCTCTTCCCCAAGCTCGCGCACACGCTGGTCCTCACCGCCGGTAGCCTCGTCTACGCGGTGCTGCTCGGGCTTGCGCTCGGCATCGCAACCGCGCTCTATCACCGCTCGCTGTTCGACCGGCTGGCGATGCTGCTGACACTGATCGGCGCCAGCGCGCCGGTGTTCTGGATCGGGCTCTTGCTCGTCTATCTGTTCGCGATCCGGCTGCAATGGCTGCCTGCCCTCGGCATGACCTCGCTGATCGGGCCGGGCGGCGTGCTAGAGGTGCTGAAGCACCTGATCCTGCCGGCCTTCGCCAACTCCATCATCTCGCTCGCGGTGATCGCCCGCATCGTGCGCTCCAGCATGCTCGAATCGCTGGTGCAGCCCTATGTGCTGGCAGCCCGCGCGCGCGGGCTGCCGCGCTGGCGGCAGGTGATCGTCCACTCCTTCCGCAACGTGCTGCCGGACGCCATCACCATCACCGGCTTGCAGGTCGGCTTCCTGTTCGGCGGCGCGCTGTTCGTAGAGGTGGTGTTCGGCTGGCCGGGCCTCGGTTACCTGATCTATTCGTCGATCGAGGCGCGCGATTACGTCACCATGCAGGCGGCGGTGCTGATCGTCTCGGCGGTGTTCGTCGTGGTCAACCTGGCCGCCGACCTTGCGCGCATCGCGCTCGACCCGCGCGAGGTGCACGCATGAGCGCCTCCGTACTGGCGCCCGCCGCCCCGCGTTCGGCGCGCCTCCAGGCGCTCGACGCCTTCGCGCGTGACCGGATGGCGGTGCTCGGCCTCGCCGTGCTGGTGCTGGCGGTGCTGGCCGCCCTGCTCGCCCCGCTGCTCACGCCCTACGACCCGACGATCGGCGACCAGAACGCGATCCTGGTGCCGCCGTTCAGCCCCGGGCACCTGCTCGGCACCGATGACCAGGGGCGCGATCTCCTGGCCCGCATCCTGTTCGGCGCCCGCCTCGCCTTCCCCGAGGCGGTCATTCCCGTGCTCGCCGCTTCCCTGGCGGGGCTGGCGCTGGGGCTGGTCGGCGGCTTCAGCCGAACCGTCGGCGAAGTGGTCATGCGCGCGCTCGATGTGCTGTTCGCGATTCCGATGGTGCTGCTGGCGATCGCCATCGCCGCCGCGCTGGGCAGCGGCCTGCCGACCGTGGTGCTCTCGATGGCGATCGTCATCACGCCCTATATCGCGCGCGTGGTCGCCACCACCGCCGCCCAGCTCCGCTCGGCCCCCTTCATCGAAGCGGCGCGCTGCGCCGGCTTCCGCGACTGGCGGATCGTGCATCGTGAAATCCTGCCGCACGCGATCCCCGCGGTCGTCGTCTATGCCACCACCAACATGGGTGCCATGGTCGTGTTCGCCGCCGGTTTCGGCTTCCTCGGGCTCGGCGCGCAGCCGCCGGCGCCGGACTGGGGGGCGATGATCGCCGACGGAATGCGCTCGCTGGCCAGCGCGCCGTGGCTTTCGACCGTCCCCGGCATTGCGATCGTCGTGGTCTCGCTCGCCTTCAACTATATCGGCGACGGATTGCGCGTGGCGCTCGACCCGCGGCTGAGATCGCGCCTGTGACCGCGATGCCACCCCCGCTCCGCTCGCGCGCCGCGAGCCAGCCGGAGGCGCCGCTGCTCGAGGTCGTCAATCTGACGGTACGCTTCGGCTCGCCGGTCGGCGAAGTGCACGCGGTCGAGGGCGTATCGATCTCGGTCGGCGCCGGCGAGACGGTTGGCATCATCGGCGAATCGGGCTCCGGCAAGACCGTCGCCTGCATGTCGATGACATGGCTGCTGCCGTCGCCGCCGGCGCGCTACCTCTCCGGGCGGATCACCTTCAAGGGCGAGGAACTGCGTCGGAACGACGAAGCGCAGTTGCGGAAGGTCCGCGGCTCCGGCGTCGGCATGATCTTCCAGAACGCGCGCCTGTCGTTCAATCCGGCCTATCGGCTCGGACGGCAGATCGAAGAGGTGCTGCGCGTGCAACTTGGAAGAAGCGCGCGCGCCATGCTGCCCGAAATGGTGCAGACACTCCGCTACTGCAATATTGCCGAACCGGAAGCTGTTCTCGGGAAATTCCCCCACGAGGTCAGCGGCGGCGTGGCGCAGCGGGTCAGCATCGCGCTCGCGCTTCTGAGCCGCCCCGACCTCCTGATCGCCGACGAACCGACCACCGCGCTCGACCTCCTGAGCCAGATCGAGGTGCTGAGCCTGCTGGCACGGCTGCGCGACGAGAGCGGGCTCTCGCTCGTGCTGGTCAGCCACGATCTCGGCGTGGTCCGGCGGATCGCCGATCGCGTCATCATCATGTACGCCGGCCGCGTCGTCGAAGAGGGACCGGCGAGCGCCATCTTTGCCGCCCCGCGCCATCCGTACACGCAGGGACTGCTGGCCTCCGCGCTGCAGCAGGGCGACGGCGAGCGCCTCTACGAGGTCCCGGGCACGCCGCCCGATCTCGCCTCGCTCCCGCCAGGCTGCAGCTTTCGCCCGCGCTGCCCCTTCGCCTTCGATCGCTGCGTGACGATGCCGGAGCTTGCCCCGGCGGGCGCGACGCACCAGGCGCGGTGCCACTTGCTCGAACGAGCAACGGAACATGCCTGATGGCACCCTTCTGGAGTTCGACCAGGTCAGCGTGGTGTTTCGCGGGCAGAGCGCCCGCGGCGCCGGAACCACCGCCCTCGACCGCGTCTCGCTCGCGATTGCGCCCGGTGCCTCGCTTGGCGTGATCGGCGATTCCGGTGCCGGCAAATCCACGATGTGCCGGGTCGCGGCCGGGCTCGTGCGGCCGACCTCGGGCCGCATCATCGTGGACGGAGCAGACCTGTCGCGCGCCGCGCCGCGAGAATGGCAGCACGCGCGCCGACATGTCGGCCTCGTGTTCCAGGACGCGCTCGGCTCGTTCAACCCGATGCGCCCGGTGGAAGACGGCATCGCGATGCCGCTCCTGAGCTACGCCGACCTGACCGCCGCCGCGCGCCGCCGCGCCGTCGGATCGGCGATGGAGCAGGTCGGGCTGCAGGCATCGCAAATGACGCGCTACCCGCACGAATTTTCGGGCGGACAAATCCAGCGGCTGGCGATCGCCCGTGCCCTGACCACCCGCCCGCGGCTCCTGATGCTCGACGAGCCGGTCTCGGCGCTCGACGTGTCGATCCGCGCCCAGATCCTCAACCTGCTGATCGATCTCGGCCGCTCGCTCTCCCTCACCTTTCTGGTGATCAGCAGCGATCCCGCCGTGGTCCGCTATCTCGCCGCGGCGACGCTGGTGCTGTTTGCAGGGCAGGTGATCGAGGCGGCGCCGACCGCCTCGCTCTTCGAGCGGCCGCTCCATCCCTATACCATCGCGCTGCTCGCGCTGCGCGATCCGGAAATGGCGTGGCGCGCGGAAGGGCTGTCGGCTTCGCAGGTGCAGGCCAGGCAGGCGCACGTCGTTTCGCAGGGCTGCCGTTTCGCCGGCACCTGCCCGCTGCAACAGCCGCGTTGCCAGGCCGAGGCGCCCGGGCTGGCCGCCCTCGGCGCCGGACGCGCCGCCCGCTGCCATGCCCGTGCCGCCACCGCGGCCTGAGAGCGAGGAGGAAAAGCCCATGCCCGAACCGCGCTATGCCGTCACCCCCGAAGCCATCCGGCGCTATGCGGCAATGCACGACATCCCGCTCACCGAAGCCGAGGCGGCGGAACTCGCCACCCAGTTGGCCGGCGGCTTCGCGGGCATCGCCGCCCTCTGGCAAACCGATGTCGGCGCCGCCGAACCGTCCGTGATCCTGCCGATCGACCGGCCATGACCGCCGATCTCGCCTTCGCCCCGCTCGCCGACATCGCCGCGCGGATCAGGGCGCGAGAGGTCACCAGCGCCGCGCTGGCCCGCCTCATGCTCGACCGCATCGCGCGCCTCAACCCGCTGCTCAACTGCTACATCACCGTCTGCGCCGAGAGAGCGATGCGGCAGGCCGAGGCGCTGGACCGCCTGCTGGACGCCGGCACCAGCCTCGGCCCGCTGCATGGCGTGCCGGTCGCCGTCAAGGACAACATCGCAACCGCGGGCGTTCGCACGACCGCCGCCTCCCGCATCCTCGCCGACTGGGTGCCGGAAGAGGACGCGACGGTGGTGCAGCGCCTCAAGCGGGCGGGCGCGGTGATCCTCGGCAAGACCAACCTCTACGAATTCGCGTTCGGCGGCGTGCACGAGGACTACGGCGAGACCCGCAACCCATGGGACCAGACGCGCACCTGCAGTGCTTCCAGCAGCGGCCCCGCCTGCGTGGTCGCCGCCGGCCTCGCCTATGCGAGCCTCGGCACCGACACCGGCGGCTCGGTGCGGCTGCCGGCCGCCGCCTGCGGCATCGTCGGCCTGAAGCCGACCTATGGCCTGGTCAGCCGCGCCGGCGTGCTGCCGGCGGGCTACAGCCTCGATCATGTCGGCCCGTTCGCCCGCACCGTGCGGGACACGGCACTGGTGCTGAACGCCATCGCCGGCCCGGATGCGCGCGATCCGGCCGGAACGCGCCTGCCGGCGCCGGACGCCACGCTCGATCTCGGCCGCGGTGTGGCGGGGATCAGGATCGGCGTGCCGCGCGTGCAGGCGAGCGAACGGATCGACCGCGAAATGCGCGATGCCTGCCGCGCCGCGCTCGCCACGCTCGAGCGCGCCGGCGCCCGGCTGATCGAAGTGGAGCTGCCCGACCATCTGCTGTCGCGCACGATCATGTGGGCGATCGCCGCGACCGAACTGGCCGAGTCGCACCGGGCTTATCTTGCCACGCGCGCCGAGGACTATTCCCCGGTGGTGCGCGCGCTGGTGCGCCAGGGCGCGTTTCTGTCAGGCATGGATTACGTCCGCGCGCACCGCGTGCGCCAGAAGATCATCCAGGACTACGCAACGGTGATGCACGCCGTCGATGTGATCGCCATGCCGGTGGTGCCGTTCCCCGCCTGGCCGGTGGGCGCCGCGGAGGTGACGATCGACGGAGAAACCGAGGAACTGATGGGCGCGCTCACCCGCTACTGCCCGCCGTTCAACATCACCGGCCAGCCCGCGGTCTCGGTACCCTGCGGGTTCAACCGGGAAGGACTGCCGCTCGCGTTCCAGATCGCCGGGCGCCGGCATGCGGACGCAACCGTGCTGCGCGTGGCCGAGGCTTACGCCGAGGCCGCCGCTGGGGCGCCAGGATGGCCGGACCTGCCGTGACCGCCGCGGTCAAATCGCGGCTCGCCAGCCGCCAGCCGGTAGTGATGATGAACCCGGACCATCCGTCGCCGAGCCTCGTCGAATTCATCGCCAGGCTCGGCGTTCATGCGGTGATGATCGACACCGAGCAGGGCAGCCCCGACATCGAGACGGTGGAGGACATGGCGCGCGCCGCCCGCGCCGCCGGCCTTTGCGCGCTGGTCAGGGTGTTCGCGCCCGATTCCTGGGTCATCGAACGCATCCTCCTGCGCGGCGTGCATGGGCTCGTGGTGCCGCGCGTGGACAGCGCCGCCGAGGCGCGCCGCGTCGTCGACGATGTCCGCTACTGCTTCCCCGCGGGCTATACCGAGAAACTGGTGATCATGCAGGTCGAAACCGCCCGCGCGGTCACCGAGCTCGACGGATTTCTGGCCATCGGGGGCATCGACGCCTATTTCGTCGGCCCCGTCGACCTGGCGAAAAGCTTGGGCCACGGCGGCGATTTCCACCACCCGGAGGTGATGGCGGTGCTGGAGCAGACGATCGCCCGCATCGTCGCCGCCGGGCGCCCGGCAGGGATGCTGGTCACGGCCGCGGACACCGCTGCGTGGCAGGCAAAAGGCGTCACGCTGCTCTACACCCACCTCAACCACTACGCCGAACTCGGCGCCGAGCGGTTCCGGCAGGCGTCTGCCGCGCCGACCTCACTGGGCCGAACAGCTCCCAGCTCTTCCCGTTGAACCGCATCATCCTCATCGAACGAATCGGGGATAGTTGCTCGGGCTAGAGCGGATCGTGCTTGACTGGAATCGCGGAGCGATCCCAAGGGGACCATGGGAGCGCGTGAATCCGCTCGGTCAGACAAAGGAGAGCGTGTTCAGTCAACCTGAACACGCTCTCGTGTTCATCCTGATCCCGGGCAGCGTTATCGGCTGCTGGCGGTCACCTTTTCCGCTTCCCCCCGGGAATCCCCATTGTCGCGCCCACCGTCCGAGCATGACCCGCCGGACTTTCGCTCTTCGCCGCCTGGTGTGCCGACTCCAACGCTTGATACCGTAGGATGCACCATAGCGGTCGGCACACCACTCTTTATTTTCAGTGGCCTGCTCGTCCCCTTTCGTTTGCTGCCGGCGGCAGCAAACGGCGGGGGCAGGACACTCGCTCAGCGCGCTAGGTTCACCTCCGGCGCGCCTTCGCGCTCGACCGCCATCGGCCGCTCTGCTGCGTTGGCCAGCGCGATCGCGGCAAAAGCCGGCGCGAAGCAGGGCCGCTCCACGTAGCGCCCGGCCCCGCGCACAGTGCGCAAATCGCCGTCGCGCCACACCACGTTGCCACGGCTCACCGTCGCCTGCGCGAGCCCCTGCACTTCCATACCCTCGAAGACGTTGAAGTCCACGTTCTGGTGGTGCGTCTTGGCCGAAATCCGTCGCGTCCCCGCCGGATCCCAGACAACGATATCCGCATCCGACCCCACCGCAATCGTGCCCTTGCGAGGATAGACGTTGAAAATCTGCGCCGCATTGGTGGAACTGATGCGCACGAACTCCTGCGCCGTCAGCCGCCCGCTTTTCACGCCCGCATGCCACAGCACGCTCATCCGGTCCTCGATCCCCCCGGTGCCGTTCGGGATGCGCGTGAAATCGTTCCGCCCCATCGCCTTCTGCGGCGCGCAGAAGCAGCAATGGTCCGTCGCCGTGGTCTGCAACTGCCCGGAAACGAGCCCCGCCCACAGCGCTTCCTGGTGCTGCTTCGGCCGGAACGGCGGGCTCATCACGTGCGCCGCTGCCACTCCCCAGTCCGGATTGCGGTACACGCTTTCGTCGATCACCAGGTGCTGCGCCAGCACTTCGCCGTAAACGCGGTGCCCGCCGGCCCGCGCCTCCGCGATCGCAGCCGCCGCCTCCCTGGTCGAGACATGCACGATATAAACCGGCGCCCCGAGCACGCGCGCAATCGCCATCACGCGCTGCGCCGCTTCGCCCTCCACCGCCGGCGGCCGCGACAGCGCATGGCCCTCCGGCCCCGTGATTCCCATCCCCAGCAATCGTTGCTGCAGATAGAACACCGCCTCGCCGTTCTCGGCATGCACCGTGCAAAGCGCGCCCAGCTCGAGCGCGCGTGCGAAGCTTTGCAGCAGCACCCCGTCATCGACCATGATCGCGCCCTTGTAGGCCATGAAATGCTTGAAGCTGTTCACTCCATGCTCGCGCGTGAGGATGCCCATCTCCTCGCGTACCTGCTCCGACCACCACGTCACGGCAACGTGGAAGCTGTAGTCGGCGGCAGCTTTCTCGGCCCAGCCGCGCCAGGTCCGCCAGGCCTCGATCAGCGAGGTGCCGGGATTGGGAATGACGAAATCGATGATCATCGTCGTGCCGCCGGCAGCGGCGGCGGAAGTGCCGGTGAAAAAATCCTCGCTCGCCACGGTGCCCATGAAGGGCAGCTCCATATGGGTGTGCGGATCGATCCCGCCCGGCATCACCAGCATTCCGCCGGCGTCCACCACCTCGACCCCCGCCGGCGCTTCCAATCCGACTCCGATGCCCTGGATCACGCCCTCGGCACAATAGACATCGCCGCGAAACCGTTGCTCTGCTGTGACAATCTCGCCGCCGCGGATCAGAACTGACATCGCATCCCTCCTTGCCGGCCGCCCGAGCGATTGACTCTATTGTCAGAAGCCGCCCATCCTGGCAACGCTCGCCTGGTTCGCGAAAAGGAGGCTCCGATGGACGGCGATCGGCTATCCGCTCACCGGATTCCACGCACCGTCATCGCCACCAATTTCGCCGACTGCGCACCTGCTCTCTCGCACGACGAAGCGCAAGTCGCCGCCGCCCGCTGCTATTTCTGTCACGACGCACCCTGCATCGAGGCCTGTCCGACGGGCATCGATATCCCGCTCTTCATCCGCGGTATCGCCACCGGCAACCTCCAGGGCGCCGCACGCACCATCCTCGATGCCAACATCTTCGGCGGCAGTTGCGCGCGTGTCTGCCCGACCGAGATCTTGTGCCAGCGCGCCTGCGTACGCACGGCGCAGGAAGAAAAGCCCGTCGCCATCGGCGCCTTGCAGCGCCACGCCACGGACTGGCTCTTCGCGCAGAAGGTGCAACCCTTCGCCCGCGCCCCGGCCACCGGCCGGCGCATCGCCGTCGTCGGCGCCGGGCCCGCCGGACTCGCCTGCGCCCACGCCCTCGCCCGCCTGGGTCACGCCATCACCGTTTTCGAGGCCCGCGAAAAACCCGGCGGGCTCAACGAATACGGCATCGCCGCCTACAAGCTGGTCGATGATTTCGCGCAGTCCGAGATCGCCTTCATCCTCCGCCTCGGCGGCATCAGCGTCGAATACGGCCGCATCCTCGGTCAGGACCTGGCACTCTCCGCCCTGCGGCAAGATTTCGATGCCGTTTTCCTCGGCCTCGGACTCGCCGGCGCCAATCGGCTCGGCTTGCCCGGAGAGGATCTGCCGGGGGTCGCGAACGCCATCGACTTCATCGCCGCCCTGCGCCAGGCACCGGACAAAAGCGCGCTTCCTCTCGGCCGCCAGGTGGTCGTCGTCGGTGGCGGCAATACCGCGATCGACGCCGCCACCCAGGCGCGCAAGCTCGGCGCCGAGGAGGTCAGCATCGTCTACCGCCGCGGCCCGGAAGCGATGTCGGCGACGCTCGAAGAACAGGAACGCGCGCAGGTGACCGGCGTCACCATCCGCCACTGGGCGATCCCGGTGGCGCTCGAGGCAGTGGCAGGCCGGCTCGCCCAGGTGGTGTTCGAGCACACGCGTCCCGACTCCGCCGGCCGCCCCGTCGGCAACGGCGAACGCTTCGCCCTGCCCGCACAAATGCTGCTCAAGGCGATCGGCCAGCACTTCCTGCCAGCACCCCTCGGCGCCGAGGGGCCGCGCCTCGAAGGCGGCCGCATCGCCGTAACCGGGGACGGAGAGACATCGCTCCCGGGCGTGTTCGCCGGCGGAGACTGCATCGCCGGCCTCGATTTGACGGTGCAGGCGGTCGAGAACGGCAAAATCGCCGCCCGCGCCATCCATCGCTATCTCGGCTTCTGAACCCAGCGGGAGGAAAAAATGGCCGATCTCGCCACCACTTTCGCCGGGATCCGATCACCGAACCCGTTCTGGCTCGCCTCCGCCCCGCCCACCGACAAGGAATACAATGTCGTGCGCGCGTTCCGCGCCGGCTGGGGCGGAGCAGTATGGAAAACGCTCGGCGAGGACCCGCCGATCGTCAATACCGCGAGCCGCTACGGCGCCGTCAGCTTCAACGGAGCGCGCATCGCCGGCTTCAGCAATATCGAACTGATCACCGACCGTCCTCTCGCCGTCAATCTCAGCGAAATCACGGCGGTCAAGCGCGCCTGGCCCGACCGCGCACTCGTCGTCAGCCTGATGGTGCCCTGCGCCGAGGAAAGCTGGAAGCGCATCCTCGAAGCGGTCGAAGACACCGGCGCCGACGGCGTCGAGCTCAATTTCGGCTGCCCGCACGGCATGAGCGAGCGCGGCATGGGCTCGGCCGTCGGCCAGGTACCCGACTATGTCGAGATGGTGGTGCGCTGGTGCAAGCAGGCAACCCGCATGCCGGTCATCGTCAAGCTCACGCCCAATATCACCGACATCCTCGCCCCCGCCCGCGCCGCCCGGCGCGGCGGCGCCGACGCCGTCAGCCTCATCAACACGGTCCAGTCGATCACCGGCGTCGATCTCGACCTGATGGCGCCGATGCCGGTGGTCGATGGCCAGGGCACCCATGGCGGCTATTGCGGACCGGCGGTGAAGCCGATCGCGCTCTGCATGGTGGCCGGAATCGCCCGCGATTCCGAATCTGCGTCGCTGCCGATCTCCGGCATCGGCGGCATCGCCACCTGGCGCGATGCCGCCGAGTTCATCGCGCTCGGCGCCGGCACGGTGCAGGTCTGCACGGCGGCGATGCACCGGGGTTTCCGTATCGTTACCGACATGATCGACGGGCTTGCCAACTGGATGGACCAGGCGGGCTACCGCCGGATCGAGGATTTCCGCGCTCGCGCGGTGCGCCATTTCGTGCACTGGGAGGATCTCAACCTCAACTACCGCACCGTCGCGCACATCGACCCGGATCTCTGCATCCGCTGCGGCCTCTGCCACATCGCCTGCGAGGACACCGCGCACCAGGCGATCGCGGCGCGCCGGGTCAACGGCAGGCGGCAATACGAAGTCATCGAGGCGGAATGCGTCGGCTGCAACCTCTGCGCCCACGCCTGCCCGGTCGAGGATTGCATCAGCATGGTCCCCGTCTCCACCGGCCGGCCGCGCCTCACCTGGAAGCAGCACCCCAACAATCCGGAACGCCGGGAGGCAGCGGAATGAGCATCGCGCCCACCAATCTCGCCATCGACCGCGAGCGCCTGTGGTCCACTATTATGCAGACGGCGCGTATCGGCGCCACCGCCAAGGGCGGTATCCGGCGCCTGACATTGACCGATCTCGACGCCGCGGTGCGCCGCTGGTTCATCGCCGCCTGCGAAGAGGCCGGCTGCACGGTCCGGATCGACGAGATGGGCAACATTTTCGCCCGCCGCCCCGGGCGCGACAATTCCCGCCTGCCGATCGCCGTCGGCAGTCACCTCGATACGCAACCCTCCGGCGGCAAGTACGACGGGGTGATCGGCGTTCTTTCCGGACTCGAACTGATCCGCACGCTGAACAACGCCGCTTACGAAACCACGAGTCCGATCGAGATCGTCAACTGGACCAATGAGGAGGGCTCGCGTTTCGCCCCCGCCATGCTCTCCTCCGGGGTCTATGCCGGCAAATTCACCCGCGATTTCGCCTACGGACGTCAAGACCGCGACGGCCTCACGTTCGGCGAGGAACTTCGCCGCATCGGCTTCGTCGGCGCCGAGCCGTGCGGCGCCGCGCATCATCCGCTCGCCGCCTTCTTCGAGCTGCATATCGAGCAGGGGCCGATCCTGGAAGCCGAATCGAAGGTGATCGGCATCGTCACCGGCGTGCAGGGCATGCGCTGGTACGAAGCGACCGTTACCGGCACCGACGCCCATGCCGGTTCCACCCCGATGGCGCTGCGCGCGGATGCGCTGCTCGCCGCCGCGCGCATGATCGAGGCCGTGCACCGCATCGCCTCCCGCCACGCCCCGCTCGCCGTCGGCACCGTCGGGCTGATCGAAGCCCGGCCCAACAGCCGCAACGTCATCCCCGGCGAATGCTTCTTCACCATCGATTTCCGCCACCCGGAGGACCGCGTGCTGGATGAGATGGAAAGGGAACTGGGGACGGCGCTGCCGGCAATCGCCGCCGAAACCTCCGTCTCGGTCTCCTGGCACCGGATCTGGAACTCTCCTGCCGTGCATTTCCACCCCGATTGCGTGAACGCCGTGCGCGAGGCGGCCACCGGCCGCGGCTACCCGGCGCGCGAAATCGTCTCCGGCGCCGGCCACGATGCCGCCTATGTCGCCGCCGTGGCGCCGACCGCGATGATCTTCGTTCCCTGCGAGAAGGGCATCAGCCACAATGAGCTGGAAAAAGCGGAACCCGAGCACGTCGCCGCCGGAGCGGACGTGCTCTTGCAGGCTGTGCTGAGCATGGATTCCCATCTGGCAGAGCAGGGGAAGGCCTGAACGGGAGCATGGCGGATCTGGCCGCGCTTTCCCGCCCGGCGGCAAAGGCGCCGGCGGCTCACCCGCCCGCCTCGGTGGTCATCGAGGCGGACAATCTCGAGGTCGTCTTCGCCGGCGGCATCCAGGCGCTCGCCGGCGTCTCCCTCACCGTTCAGCGCGGCGACTTCGTCTCCCTGATCGGCCCCTCCGGCTGCGGCAAAACCACGATGCTGCGCGCCATCGCCGATCTCGTGACCCCCTCCGCCGGGCGGCTCGCCGTCAACGGCAAGACGCCCGGGGAGGCGCGCCGCGACCGCGCCTACGGCTATGTCTTCCAGGCACCGGCCTTGTTCCCCTGGCGCACGGTGGCCCGCAACATCACGCTCCCCCTCGAACTCATGCACCTGCCCCGCGCCGAACGCGCGGCGCGCGCAGCCGAATATCTGGGCCTCGTCGGGCTCGCCGAGTTCGGACGCAAATTCCCCTGGCAGCTCTCGGGAGGCATGCAGCAGCGCGTCTCGATCGCCCGCGCGCTGTCCTTCCGGCCCAGTCTCCTCCTGATGGACGAACCCTTCGGCGCGCTCGACGAAATCACCCGCGACGGGCTCAATCTCCACCTCAACGCGCTCTGGCGCCGCACCGGGATGACCGTGGTCTTCGTCACCCATTCCATTCCCGAAGCCGTCTTCCTCTCCACCCGCATCGTCGTGATGTCGGCCCGCCCGGGCCGCGTGATCGAAGAGATTCCGTGCCAGCTTCCGGCCGGGCGGGCACTCGAAATCCGCGATTCTCCGGAGTTCAACGCCGTCGCGCACCGCGTCCGCCAGGCGCTGCGCGCCGGCCACAGCTATGACTGAAGAGCGGCCGGCAGGCGGGCGCATCCTGCCCTTCGCCGCGGTCTTCGCCGGAGTGCTCATCGCCTGGTACGCCGGGGCAGTGCTCCTGAACGCGCCGCAGGCAAAGGCGATGCTTCCCGCCGGTCACGCCGGTCTCTGGGTGCTGGCACGCGCCTCCTGGACCATGCAGCGGCCCGAACTCCCGGCCCCGCAGCAGATCCTGTTCACGCTCGGCCACAGCGTGTTCGCCAATCCGCTGACCTCGCCACGGAATTTCCTCTACCACATGGCCGTCACCGCCAAGGAGACGCTGGCCGGCCTGCTGCTCGGCCTCATCCTCGGCATCGCGGTCGCCGCCGGGATCATCCGCTGGCGCACGCTCGACCGTTCGCTGATGCCGTGGGTCATCGCCAGCCAGACCGTGCCGATCCTGGCCATCGCCCCGATGGTGGTGGTGGTGCTCGGCAATCTCGGCATCACCGGCCTCTTTCCGAAGGCCGCGATCGCCGGCTACCTCTGCTTCTTCCCGATCACGGTCGCCATGGTCAGCGGTCTGCGCGCCGCGGACCCGCTGGCTCTCGATCTGATGCGCACCTACAGCGCCGGCAACGCCCAGGTATTCCGGCTGCTGCGCTGGCCGGCTTCCCTCGGCTTCCTCTTCCCGAGCCTGCGCGTCGCGGTCGCGCTCGCCGTGGTCGGCGCCATCGTCGCCGAGCTGCCCACCGGCGCCGTCGCCGGCCTCGGCGCCCGCCTCCTGGCCGGCAGCTACTACGGCCAGACCATCGATATGTGGGTGGCGCTGGTCCTCTCCTCGCTGCTCGCGGTCCTCGGCCTGGCCGGCGTGCGCCTCATCGAGAGGCTCGTCATCGCCAGGCGCGGCGGGCGGCTGTGAGGCGCCGGGCAGCAGCCTCGGCACTGCCGGTGCTGGCCATCGCCGCCGGGCTGGCGGCGCGCGCCCTGCTCGGTCACGCCCCAGCCTCTCTCTTCCTTCTCTTCGTCCTCGTCACGCTCGCCGCGACCGCCGGCGCGCTGTTCGCCCTCGCCGGCGGCACCTCGCTCGCCGAGCGCCTGGCCAGCCCCCTCCTGTTCGGTCTTCTGGTGCTGTGGGCATGGGAAATGCTGGTACTCGGCCTCAAGGTTTCGCCCGTGCTCCTGCCGGCACCCTCGGCCGTGGCGGTTGCCTTCGCCGATCACTACCGCACCCTCGCCGCAGACTTCCGCCTGACCTATCTGCACTCCGTCGTCATCGGCTATGCCATCGGCTGCTGCCTTGGCTTCGCCGTCGCCATCGCCATCGACCGCTCGCCCTTCCTCAAGCGTGGGCTCGGCCCGTTCGCCAGCCTGATGAGCGCGATGCCGATCGTCGCCGTCGCCCCGATCATGATCATGTGGTTCGGCTTCGGCTGGCCCTCGAAGGCCGCCGTGGTCGTGCTGATGACCTTCTTCCCGATGCTGGTCAGCACCACCGCCGGCCTCGCCGAGGCCGGCGCGATGGAGCACGAGCTGATGCAAAGCTACGCCGCCGGCTACTCGGCGACGCTGATCAAGCTCCGCCTCCCCGCCGCCCTGCCGCTGATCTTCACCGCCCTCAAGCTCAATTCCACGCTGGCGCTGATCGGCGCGGTCGTGGCGGAGTTCTTCGGCACGCCGATCGGCGGCATGGGATTCCGCATCGCGACCGAGGCGGCACGCATGGATCTCGGCGTCGTCTGGGCCACCATCACCGTCGCCGCCCTGGCCGGCTCCATCAGCTTCGGCCTGATCGCACTCCTCGAGCGCGCCATGACATTCTGGCACCCGTCCTTCCGCGCCCCCGCTGGAAGCTGAGCAAATACCGCATTCCCGCCAGGCAATCGGCTATGTCAGAATGAGCAACCAACGAAAGGAGGCAACGCAGATGAAAAAACTTTTCCTGGCGGCCGCCGCCGCCCTCATGCTTGGCCTGGCCGCCCCCCTCGCCGAGGCGGCCGATCATCTGACGTTGCAGCTCAAATGGGTCACCGACGCGCAGTTCGCCGGCTACTACGTCGCCCTCTACAAGGGCTTCTACAAGCAGCAGAATCTCGACGTCACCATCCGCCCGGGCGGGCCCGACATCAATCCTGACCAGGTGCTCGCCGGCGGCGGCGCGGACGTGGTGATCGACTGGATGCCCTCGGCGCTGGCCAGTCGCGAAAAAGGCGTGCCGATGGTCAACATCGCCCAGGTCTTCCAGCGCTCCGGCATGGAACTCACCTGCCGCAAGGACAGCGGCGTCAAGACCCCGGCGGACTTCAAGGGAAAGACCCTCGGCGTCTGGTTCGCCGGCAACGAATATCCGTTCCTCTCGTGGATGGCGAAGCTCGATTATCAGTGGAGCGGCCCGCATCGCGACATCACGGTCCTGAAGCAGGGATTCAACGTCGATCCGCTGCTGCAGAAGCAGGCCGCCTGCATCTCGACCATGACCTACAATGAGTACTGGCAGCTCATCGAGGCGGGCATGCAGCCCTCCCAGCTCCTCGTCTTCAGCTACGAGAAGGAAGGCGTGGCAACCCTCGAAGACGGGCTCTACGCCTTGCAGAGCAGCATCGACAACCCGAAGAAGCTCGACCAACTTGCCCGCTTCCTCGTCGCCTCGCGCGAGGGCTGGGAGTATGCGATCCGGCATCAGAACGAGACGATCGACATCCTCTTCAAATACGACACCGCCGGCGTGCTGACCCGCGTGCATCAGGAGCACATGATCAACGAGGTGGCCAAGCTGGTCGCCGGCGGTGAGCATGGCTGGGGCTGGCTCGATCCCGCCGCCTATCAGCGCACCGTGAGCGAGCTTCTGTCCAGCAAATCGACTCCCGTCATCACCAGGCAGCCGGTGGGCGCCTGGACCCACGCGGTCTGGGACAAGGCTTTCAAGAAGAGCTGATCGTCGC
>JASHOF010000021.1 GCA_030041255.1 Acetobacteraceae bacterium | reverse complement strand
GCGCGCGGCGCGCTGGCGTCGTCTCCGCACCAGGGCGCGCTGGCCGCGATTTTCGCCGGCGCCGTCATCCGCCGCTGACCCAACCGAGGATGTTGGTCCAGAGCCGCGCATAGCCCGGCCAGCGAACGAAACGCTCGGGCAGCCAGTGCGGGCCGATGTCGGAAGTCCAGGCGACCGAGCGGCCCTTGCCGTGACGGCCAAGGACGAGCAGCGGATGGCCACCGGCATGTCCGGGCAGTCGGGCGATGACCTCCGCATCCTCCTTGGCGATGACCTCGTTGGCGCCGAGCAGCGCAGGCCACGGCTCACCGAGACCCTCGAGGACGGGATGTCCGTGGGCCGGCTCGGCCACGAACCCTTCGGGCACCTCGAGCCGATCGTCGTGCGGCAGGCAGCGCACCGGAAGGGCCTCCTCGACCGCCGTGCGCCGCCAGCGGGCGCGGCCGTCGATGCCCTGGAAACTGAGATAGCCGCCGGCCATGACGAGGCCGCCGCCGCCGGCGACGAAATCGCGGATCAGGCTGAGCCGGTTCGGCACCGTTTCGCCGCGCAGCCACACCGCCTGCGGCAGCAGCAGCGTGTTGGCGCCGATATCCGAGAGGATGAGCGCGCGGTAGCGGCTGAGGCCCTCGCTGGTGAAGGGGAATCCCTCCGCCGCCTCGTGGGTGGGCATGTAGGTCAGCGCGAAGCGGCTTTCGCGCAATGCCGCGACGAGCGGCTCGGCACCCAGGTGGAACGTCACGCTTCCGAACTGGTCGAAGCCCTTGTAGTGGCTCGCCGCACTCATCCAGCTCTCGCCGACCAGGAGGATGTCGAGGCGTTCGCTCATCGATTCTCTTCTCCGTTCAGGCGGCTCTGCCGGCCAGGATGCGGGCGGGGTTGGCAACCAGCATGGTTTCGATCGCGGCATCGGAAACGCCGTGGCGCCTCAGCCGCGGCAGGAAATGACGCTGGAGGTAGGCGTAGCCGAAGCCGCCGTGGCGGGTCAGCATCATCTTCAGGAACACATCCTGCGAAAGCAGAAGCTGCGGGGTGAAGCCGCCGGCAACCAGGCGGGCGACGGCGCGGGCATTCTCTTCCTCCGAGGGACACTGCACGCCCTGGTCGGCGTACCAGAAATCCATGCCGATCATGTCGTACTCGATGCAGGCGCCGCGCCCGGCGAGCGCTTCCTGGTAGGCGGGATCGTCGTGCGAGGGATTCATGTGGCAGAGCACGACACGCGCCGGATCCGCGCCTTCCTCCTCGACGATGTCGAGCACGCGCCGGCCATGGCGCTCCCAGCCGGGCAGGTGCACCATGAGAGAAAGGCCGCTCAGCCGGGCAGCGCGGGCGGCGCCACGCAGCGATTTCTCTTCGGCCGGCGTAAAACCGGCGGAGATGCCGATCTCGCCGATCAGGCCGATGCGCACGCCGCTGCCATCCACGCCTTCGGTCGCATCGCGGATGATCTCGGCTGCGATGTCATCGGCGCCCATGCCGGCAAGCCGGGGCGGATGCGAGGCTTCGAGGTAATAGCCGCCGCCCATGACGATGTTGAGGCCGGTGGCGCGGGAAATGCGCGCCAGCGCCTCCGGGTTGCGGCCGATGCCGCGGCAGGTGGGGTCGACGACGGTGCGGCAGCCTTCGTCTGCGGCAAGCATGAGCTCGGCGGCGGCCAGCCGCTCATCGTCGAGCGAGAGATTGTCGAGATTGACGAAGGGATCCATCCTCAGCTCACCGATGATGCCGGGATTGACCGGCTCGCAGGCAAGGCGATTGCGGGCTCGTTCCTGCGGCCGGTGCCACCAGCAACGGCAGTCGTTCAGCACGTGCTCGTGCATCAGCACGAGACCGAGTGCGGCGGGAGGCACCGGGCCCAGCACGGTCATCGCCTGGCCTGGCAAGGTCATCTCAGCGCCTGCGATCGGGACCGGCGAGGCGGGCGAAGACGCGCGCGTTGAGCCACACCGCGCCGAGGATGATGGCGCCGGTTGCAATCTCGGTGAAGAAGGGAGAGACGTGCATGAGGATCAGTCCGTTGCCGATCATGGCGATGGTGAGCGCGCCGAGAACGGTGCCGACGATGGTGCCGGAGCCGCCGAAAAGCGAGGTGCCGCCGAGAACCACTGCAGCAATCACCTGCAATTCGAAGCCGACCGCCGCATTCGAGGAGCCGGAGCCGAGTCTCGCCGCGATGATGAGGCCGGAAAGCGCGGCGGCAAGGCCGGTGAGCACGAACACGGAGGCGGCAATGCGGCGGGCGGGAATGCCGGCGCGGCGCGCTGCCTCGAGATTGGCGCCGACGGCAATCACGTGCCTGCCGTAGCGGGTGCCGCCGAGCGCGATGAAGCCGATGAGGGAGGTCAGCGCGGCGAGGAGCGCGGGCACCGGGAACGGGCCGAGGGAGCCGCGGCCGAGCGCGTCGAACCAGCTTCCGGGCGCGATCGGAATCGAATAGCCGCGTGTCAGCAGCAGCGCGAAACCGCGCAGGCCGACGAGGAAGGCGAGGGTGACGATGAAGGAGGGAATGCCCTGGTAGGCCGAGAACCAGCCCTGCACCCATCCGGCGAGCGCGCCCACGAGCAGCATGCAGAGCACCACGAACGGCCAGTCGAGCCCGGCCTTGAGCGCGATCGCGGCCAGCGCATTCACCAGGGCCACGATCGAGCCGACCGAGAGATCGATGCCGCCCGTGGTGATGACGAAGGTCATGGCGATGGCGACGATGAGCAGAGGTGCCGACTGGCGGACGAGATTGAGCAGGTTGCCGCCGCTCAGGAAATACGGGCTGCCCCAGGCAAAGACGACGAGACAGAGAAGCGCGAAGCCGGCGATGGAAAGAATCGGCGCGTGCTTGATCAGGAAATCGGCGCGGCGCGCGCCGGCCGGCCGGGCGCCGGCACTCATCCGGCACCGCCGACGATCAGCGTCACCAGATCCTCGAGGCTGGTCTCGCCGATCCGCCGCTCCGCCACCTTCAACCCCTCGTACATCACGGCGATGCGGTCGCAGACGCGGAACAGATCCTGCAGCCGATGCGTGATCAGCACGACGGCGACGCCCTGCGCCTTGACGCGGCGGATCAGGGCGAGCACGGCCTCGACCTCGGAGACGGCAAGCGCCGAGGTCGGCTCGTCCATGATCAGCACCAGCGGATCGAAGGAGGCGGCGCGCGCGATGGCGATCGACTGCCGCTGGCCCCCCGAGAGCGCACCGACGGTCGCACCGAGGTTGGGAATGCGGATCTGCAGCGCACCGAGCATCTGCCGCGCCGCCGCGACCATGGCCCGCTTGCGAAGAAAGCCGCCGGTGGCAACTTCGCGGCCCAGGAAGAGATTGCCGGCGACATCGATGGTGTCGCAGAGGCTGAGGTCCTGATACACCATCTCGATGCGGCGGGCGCGCGCCGCCGCGGGATCGGCGAAGCGCACATCCTCGCCGGCGACCATGATCTGGCCGCGGTCGGGCGCATGCACGCCGGCGAGAATTTTCGTCAGCGTCGATTTGCCCGCCGCGTTGTCGCCGACGAGGCCGAGGCATTCGCCGGCATAAAGTTCGAGATCGACCCCGCGCAGCGCGGCGATCGAGCCGAAGGATTTCTCGATGCCGCGCAGCGCGACCAGCGGCTCCCCCGTCACGAGAACATCTTGCGGTACGGCCCGACATTCTCCTTCGTCACGATGGTGAGCCTGGTGTTGATGCGGGCCGCGACACTTTGCCCTTTGGTCATCGCGACCAGCGCATCGACCGCGGCGGCGCCGAGCAGCACCGGGTCCTGCTGGACGACGGCGAGGACGAAGCCCGCATCCAGCCCGGCGATCGCCTGGGCGGAGAGATCCCAACCCACGATCTTCACACCCTTGGCGCGCCCCTGGCTCTGCACCGCGGCGATGGCACCGATCAGCGCCGGCTCGCCGGTCGCATAGATCGAGGTGAGATCCGGGTTGGCGGTGAGCAGGGTTTCGGAAACGCTCATCGCGTTGTCCTGGATGTTGCGCCCGTCCACCACCTGCGCGAGCCGGATGCCCGGATCGGCCTTGATGGCGTCCTGGAAACCCTTCTGGCGCAGGTTCTGGATGAAGGAGTTGAGGGCGCCGACGATGCCGAGGGAGGTCTTGCCGCCCATCGACTTCGTGGCGTAGTCGGCGAAGTAGCGGCCAATGGTGGCGCCGCCGCCTTCGTTGTCCACGCCGATCTGCGATTTCTGCGGCCCCTTGGGAAGGATCGCATCCACCGCCACCACCGGAATGCCGGCCGCCGAGGCCTTCTCGACCGCCGGCATGATGCCGTTGACATC
Organism: Acetobacteraceae bacterium; assembly: GCA_030041255.1. Taxonomy (GTDB): domain Bacteria; phylum Pseudomonadota; class Alphaproteobacteria; order Acetobacterales; family Acetobacteraceae; genus JAKAWQ01. The sequence continues at coordinate 37,334 of JASHOF010000021.1, read as the reverse complement.
GATCGCATCGACGATGATGCCGGCGACCCTCTGCTGGATGTAGTCGTCGATGGCGTTGTTCTGCGCGGCCGGATCGTTGTTCGGGTTGTAGATGACGAGGGTGGCCCCGGCCCTGGCGGCGGCCTTCTTCGCGCCGTCGTTGAGCTGATTGAAAAAAAGCGCCTGCTCGTTGATCGTGACGAGGGCGAAAGTGGGTGCGGCCGCCCGGGCGGCAAAGGGCGCGGCAAAGGGCGCGGCAAGCGCACCGGCGGCGGCGGTCCCGAGCACGGCACGGCGGGTCAGGCGTTTCATGGCTGTTTTCTCCTGGTTTTGTTGGAGGGGCGGGTCGAATCGTGGCGCGGTGGCGCCACGGAGGCACGTTCGATCAGGTGTACGGGAAGATGCTCGCAGGGCGGCGGGCCATTGCCATCGGCGATCAGCAGGGAAACCGCGCGCTCGCCGATCGCGACCACCGGCTGGCGGATGGTGCTGACCGGCGGATCGAGCAGGTTGAGCGGGCCGACATCATCGAAGCCGACGATCGAAATGTCGCGTGGGACTCCGAGGCCGGCTTCGCGCACGACCGAAAGCAACCCGAGCACGAGCTCGTCACTCGCCGCGAAGACGGCGGTGGGCAGCGGGTCGATGGCGAGAAGCCCGGCGGCGGCGCGCGCACCCTCGGCGATGGTGTAGGGTCCAGAGCTTTCATAGACGAGGGTAGCGCCGGCACATCGGGCAAGCGCGCGGGTGAGCCCGGCGCGGCGGTCGCGGGCACTCATCAGGCCGGGCGGGCCACCGATGAAGGCCAGGCGGCGGTGGCCCGCGGCGAGCAGGTGGCGGCCGGCAAGGAAGCCGCCCTCTTCGTTGTCGCAGAACACCTTCGCTACCGCGGCGCCGGGCACGTCCTCGTCGAGCAGGATGACGCCCGGGGCGGCGTTGAGCGCGCGGCAGAGCGCCCCGTCATCGGCGTGATTGGTGACGAAGATCAGCCCGTCCACGCGATTGCGGCGCATCCGTTCGAGGTATTCGAGCTCGCGGTCCTGGCGGTTGAGGGTGGCGGAGAGAACGAGGCCGAGGCCGGCGCGATCGGCCGCCTCCTCGATGGCGGCGGCGAGGCGCGCGAAGAAGGGGTTGGCGATATCGGGGAGTACCAGTCCGATGGTCTCGGAGCGGCCGAGGCTGAGCCGCCGCGCATGCGGGTTGGGGCGGTAGTCGAGGCGGCGGACGGCGTGGTCGATGCGCTCGGCGGTCGGATAGGGGAGGCTAAGAGAGCCGTTGAGGTAGCGCGAGACCGCCGCCGGGGAGACCCGGGCGGCGGCGGCGACGTCGCGGATGCGGGCACCAACAGGGCGGGTGGCCATCGGCCTGCGTCCAGTAAACGCGTTTACAAGCGTAGCACAGGGGCTTCTTCTGCTGTCAACTGCTGTCAACGCCGGACTGGGCCCGAGAGCCCCGCACTCGCTCCGGCGCGGCAGCGCCGCAGAAGCGGCGGCGGCTGCCGCCGATCGAACAGATCCTGCGAACATCGCCGCCGCCGGCGTTTCCGGCCACTTCCTCCGGCGCGCGGCAATTCACCGCAACGAACGGCACATCGTTGAGGAAGCCTCGCCGGAAGCGCGGGTGGCCCGTGCGCATTGGGAAGCGCTGCCGCCCCGCCTGCTCCGTATAGATCGTCTATGACAGATATCGTATAGATCGCGGTGTTCGCCGCAACATTGGAGTGGCCGGCGCCGCAAGGCTGCCACTGCCGGCGAACGAAGGCGGACCGTGCGAAGCGATGCCCTGACGGTGAGGGGGGCCGGGAAATGTCGAAGCGTGCGCTGGGTGGCCTGGGCCTGCTGGTGCTGCTGGCGGGGGTCGTGGCGTGGCGGCTGGGCCTGGATCGCGGCGTCTCGCACGCCAGGGCCGAGACCCCGCCACCCGCCGTGCCCGTCACTCCCGGCGTCGTCACCGCCTCCAACATGCCGGTCTATCTCCAGGGTATCGGCACGGTCCAGGCCTTCAACACCGTAACGATCGAGACCCGCGTCAGCGGGCCGATCGTCAAGGTAGCCTTTACCGAAGGTCAGGAGGTGAAGACGGGCGACCTGCTGTTCCAGATCGACCCCCGCCCCTACCAGGACGCGCTCGAGCAGGCACTGGCGGCAAAGGCGAAAGACCAGGCGCTGCTCGGGGCCGCCCAGGCGGATCTGGCGCGCTACGCCTCCCTGGTCGGCCACGGTTTCCAGACCCGGCAAAGCTATGACGACCAGCGCGGCCTGGTGGCGGAGCTTCAGGCCGCCATCGAGGGCGATCACGCAGCGATCGCGACCGCGGCACTGAACCTGAGCTACACCGACATCCGCTCGCCGATCGATGGACGCACCGGCGCCCGACTGGTGGATATCGGCAACCTCCTGCAGGTGGCCAACAACACGCCGCTGGTCGTGGTCACCCAGATGCAGCCGATCTTCGTCACTTTCACGCTGCCGCAGGACAAGCTGGACGAGATCCGTCATTACCAGGAGCTTGCGCCCCTGGCGGTAACCGCGCTCAGCGCCGACGGCAAGGCCCGGCTCGCCCAAGGCACGCTGACGCTGATCGACAACACGGTCAACCAGGCCACCGGCACCGTGCAGTTGAAGGCCCAGTTCCTCAACCGCAATGAGCGGCTCTGGCCCGGGGAATTCGTCAACGCCCGGCTGATCCTGCGGGTCCGCCACGACGTGGCGACCGTGCCGTCGCAAACGGTACAGCAGGGGCCGGATGGCGATTATGTCTATGTCATCAGTCAGGATGACACGGTCACACGCCGGAACGTGATGGTCGCCGACGTCGAGGACGGCCTCGCCGTGATCACCAAAGGCCTGCAGCCGGGCCAGCACGTCGTTGTCGCCGGGCAGTATCGGCTGACCGAAGGGGCGCGCGTCACGCTGCGGCAGGCCTATGCCGCGGAATCGCCAACGCGGTAGAGCGGACCGCGCCGCGATGAGCATTTCCGAACCTTTCATTCGCCGCCCGATCGCCACCTCGCTCTTGATGCTGGGCATTCTCGTGTTCGGCGTGGTGGCCTATACGCTGCTGCCGGTCGCGGCGCTGCCGAACGTGGATTTTCCGACCATCACCGTCACCGCCAGCTACCCGGGGGCCAGTCCATCCACGATGGCCACGGCGATCGCCACGCCGCTGGAGCAGCAATTCACGTCGATTCCCGGGCTGGCGCAGATGACCTCGCTCAGCGGCACCGGCACGACCACGATCACCCTGCAGTTCGACCTCTCGCGCAATATCGACGGCGCGGCGGAGGACGTGCAGACCGCGATCGCCGCCGCCAGCGGCCTGCTGCCGACGGATATGCCGAGTCCGCCGACCTACAAGAAGGTCAACCCGGCGGATTTTCCGGTGCTGATCTACGCCGTCTATTCCGACGCAGTGCCGGTCTATCAGCTCGACAACTACGCCTACACGATCCTGGCGCAGCAGCTTTCGACCGTGCCGGGCGTTTCCCAGGTCGGGGTGTTTGGCCAGAAGCAGTATGGCGCCCGCATCGAGATCAATCCCACCGAGCTCGCCGCGCGCGGAATCGGCCTCGAGAATGTGCGCAACGCCCTGGTCGCCTCGACAGTGAATGAGCCGAAGGGCGAGATCGAGGGGACGCACAAGGCGATTTCCCTGGATACCAACGACCAGCTCTTCGATGCCGGGCAATACGCCAACGTCATCATCGCTTACAAGGATGGCGCTCCGGTTCGCATCAAGGACGTCGGCAAGGCGGTCAACTCCATCCAGAACCTCTATGTCGGCGCCTGGTTCGATAACCGGCCGGCCGAAGGCATCGCCATCGAGCGTGCCCCCGGGGCCAACACCATCGAGCTGGTCAAGCGCATCGAGAAGTTGATGCCGACCCTGGAGGCGGCGATCCCACCCGACGTGCATGTCCGCCTGATGTCCGACCGCTCCCTGATCATCCGCGCCGGGGTGCACGACGTGCAGATCACCATGGCGATCACCGTGGCCCTGGTGGTGCTGGTCATCTTCGTCTTCCTGCGCACCGTGTGGGCCACCATCATCCCCAGCATGGCGCTGCCGCTGTCGCTGCTGGCGACCTTGGCCATCATGTACGGTGCCGGCTACAGCCTCGACAATATTTCGCTGATGGCGCTGACGATCTCGGTCGGCTTCGTGGTCGATGATGCGATCGTGATGATCGAGAACATCGTGCGCTACATCGAAGAGGGGGAACGGCCATTCCGGGCCGCGCTGCGCGGGGCGGGCCAGATCGGCTTCACCATCGTTTCCATCACCTTCTCGCTGATCGCCGTCTTCATTCCGTTGTTCCTCATGGGCGGCATCATCGGCCGGCTGTTCCGCGAGTTCGCGGTCACCGTTTCGGTCGCCGTGATCAGCTCCGCCTTCATATCGCTGACGCTCACCCCCGTGCTGTGCTCCTTGTTCCTGAAACGGGAAGAAGAGCAGAACCACGGCTGGTTCTACCGAGGCGCCGAGCATTGCTTCAAGCGGGTGCTGCGCGCCTACGACCGCGGCCTGGGCTGGGTGTTCCGTCACCAGCCTCTGATGCTGTTCGCCACGCTGGCGCTGATCGTGGTGACCGGCTACTTGTACGTCGTCATTCCCAAGGGATTCTTCCCGGAACAGGATACCGGGTTCATTTTTGGCGAGGTCGATACAAGGCAGGATGCCTCGTTCGAACAAACCAACAAGCTGCGGCACGACATCGTCGCGGTTGCCATGAAGGACCCCGCCATGCACGCCGTGTTCTCCACCGGCGGCACCTATTCGTACAACCCGACCGAGAATACCGCCCGCGTCTACATGCAATTGAAGCCGTTCGATCAACGCAACGTCACCGCCCAGCAGGTGATCGAGCGGCTGCGGGACCAGCTTGCCGGGGTGGAGGGTGCCGGGTTCTTCATGCAGGCAGGCCAGGACATCAACGTCGGCGGCCGCCTGAGCCGCACGCAGTATCAGTACACGCTGACCGACACCGACCAGGAGGAGCTCGATCACTGGGCGCCGATCCTGGAGCAGGACTTGCAGAAGCTGCCGGAGCTGCAAGACGTGGCGTCCGACGAGCAGAGCGCCGCTCCGCACATCGCGATTACCGTCGACCGCGACCAGGCGTCGCGCCTCGGCCTGACCGCCGACCAGATCGACCAGACGCTGTACGATGCATTCGGACAGCGTCAGGTCGCGACCATCTATACCGCGACCAACCAGTACAAGGTCATCCTGGAGGTAGCGCCGCAGTTCCGCGACGATCCGAGCACGCTCTCGGAGATCTACGTATCGTCGCCGACCGGTGCCCAGGTACCGCTGAGCGCGTTCGCCCACTTCACCCGCACGCTGCAGCCGCTCTCGGTCAGCCACCAGGGAGAGTTCCCGGCCGTGACGCTGTCGTTCAACCTCGCTCCGGGCAAGTCGCTGGGCCAGGCGGTCGATGCCATCAATCGGCTGACGGAAAGCCTCGATGTTCCCCCGACCTTGACCGGATCGTTCCAGGGCACGGCCCAGGCGTTCCAGGCGTCACTGTCCTCGATGCCGCTCTTGCTCGCGGCGGCGGTGCTGGTCGTCTATATCGTGCTCGGCATTTTGTACGAAAGCTATATCCATCCGATCACCATTCTCTCCGCGCTGCCGTCGGCGGGCGTGGGCACTTTGATCATGCTGATGCTGTTTGGGTACAGCCTCACGGTGATCGCCATCATCGGCATGATCCTGCTGATCGGCATCGTGAAGAAGAATGCGATCATGATGATCGACTTCGCCTTGCAGGCGCAGCGCCACGAGGGAAAAAGCCCGCGCGAGGCGATCCATCAGGCCTGCCTGCTGCGTTTTCGGCCGATCATGATGACGACCTTCTCCGCCTTGTTCGGCGCCATGCCGCTCGCGTTCGGCCACGGCGCCGGTTCCGAGCTGCGGCGGCCCCTCGGTATCGCGATCATCGGCGGGCTCTTGGTCTCGCAATGGCTGACGCTGTACACGACGCCGGTGATCTACCTCTACCTCGAACGCCTCAGCCGCTGGTTGGGAAGTTCGCAGCGGCTGTCGCACGCAGCCGAAGTACTGTCCGACCGGCCGACGCGCGAACTCGTGCAGGAACGGCAGATTGCGGAATGAAGGGGCGGGCATGGCGCGACACTCAGCGATCGGTCGCACGTTCGGCTTCCTGGTGCAGGACGTGTCCCGCTTGCAGAAGCGGCATTTCGAACGCCGGGCCCGCCAGACCGGCCTGCCGATCACCCGCCGCCAGGCTGCGGTGCTGATCCATGTCTCCCGCCGCGAGGGTGTCAGCCAGGCGGAGATCGCCGGCATGCTGGACATGGAGCCGATCGCGCTGGTGCGGATGCTCGACAAGCTGTGCGAGGAACGGCTGGTCGAGCGCCGCCCCCATCCCACCGATCGCCGCGTGCGCACGTTGTGGCTGACGGAAGCCGCGCAGCCGGTGCTGGAGCGCATCCTTCGGATCAACCAGGAGGTGCAGGCCGAAGCGTTCGTCGGCTTGGATCCGGCCGCCCGCGAGGCGCTGATCGATGTGCTGGCGCTGGTCAAGGAGAATTTGGCGATGGAGGAGGACGTGGCAGCCGAGCCCGCTCGGGCGGCTGATTGGGACGGCCTCCTGTCATAAGGCTTCCCGGAAGTCGTCTCGGGAATGATCGATCCTTGGCGAGGGAGGCGACGATTCTCACCTCGCTGCGAGCAAGGCCATTGGCAGGCCGGCGGTTCGGCCCGATGCCGGGGCGAGCCCGCTTTCCATCCGTAGCGGAGCCGTGCGAGCGAAGATGCCGGGCTATCAGTACGTTTACGTGATGCGCGATCTGACCAAGGCCTGGCCGGGTGGGCGGGAGGTCTTTCGCGGCATCACGCTTTCCTTCCTGCCCGGGGCGAAGATCGGCGTCCTCGGGGTGAACGGCGCGGGCAAATCGACCCTGCTCAGGATCATGGCCGGGCTCGATTCCGAGTTCGGCGGCGAGGCCTGGGCGGCGGAGGGAGCGAAGGTCGGGTATTTGCCGCAGGAGCCGCATCTCGACCCCGGGCAGACGGTGGGCGAGAGCGTGGCGGAGGCGTTCGCAGCCCTCAAGGCTCAGCTTGCGCGGTTCAATGACGTTTCCGAACGGTTTGCCGGGCCGCTCGAAGAGGCGGAAATGGAGGCGCTCCTGGCCGAGCAGGCGAGCCTGCAAGAGGCGATCGACGCCGCGGATGGCTGGGAACTCGATCGGCGGATCGAAATCGCGCTCGATGCGCTGCGCTGCCCGCCGGCCGAACAGAGGGTGGCGACACTCTCGGGCGGCGAGCGGCGGCGGGTCGCGCTCTGCCGGCTGCTGCTGGAACAACCGGATCTCCTGCTGCTCGACGAGCCGACCAATCATCTCGATGCGGAGAGCGTGGCCTGGCTCGAACGGACGCTCAGGGATTACGCGGGCACGGTCCTGGTGGTGACGCACGACCGCTACTTCCTGGACAACGTGACGGGATGGATTCTCGAACTCGAGCGCGGGCGGGGGGTACCGTTCGAGGGCAATTATTCTGCCTGGCTCGAGCAGAAGCGCGCCCGGTTGTTGGCAGAAGAGAAGGAAGAGAGTGCGCGCGCACGGGCGCTGGCCGAGGAGCGGGCGTGGATCGCCGCCTCGCCGCGGGCGCGGCAGGCGAAATCGAAAGCGCGCATTGTTCAGTACGAGGCGATGCGGGCAGAGGCGGAGACGCGGGTGGCGAACGGTGCGGAGATCGTCATTCCGTCCGGGCCGCGGCTCGGCGGGCTCGTGATCGAGGCCGACCACCTGACCAAGGTGATGGGCGAGCGGTTGGTGATCGAGGGGCTTTCCTTCAGCCTGCCGCCGGGCGGGATTGTCGGCGTGATCGGCCCCAATGGCGCCGGCAAGACGACGCTGTTGCGCATGATCGTGAACCAGGAAAAACCCGATGCGGGGGAACTCAGGATCGGCGAGACGGTCAGGCTCGGCTATGTCGATCAGTCGCGCGAATCGCTCGACGCGACGAAGACGGTCTGGGAGGAGATCAGCGGCGGCGCGGACGTGGTCGTCCTCGGCAAGCGAAGCATGCCCTCGCGCGCCTATGTGAGCGCCTTCAATTTCCGCGGCACGGACCAGCAGAAGCGCGTCGGCGATTTATCGGGCGGGGAACGCAACCGGGTGCATCTGGCGAAGATGCTGAAATCGGGAGCGAATGTGATCCTGCTCGACGAGCCGACGAACGATCTCGACGTGGAGACGCTGCGCGCGCTCGAAGAGGCGCTGATGGTATTCGCCGGCTCGGCGGTGGTGGTGAGCCACGACCGCTGGTTCCTCGACCGGCTGGCGACGCACATCCTGGCCTTCGAGGACGAGGGCCACGTGGAATGGTTCGCCGGCAACTTCCAGGATTACGAGGCGGACAAAGTACGCCGCCTCGGCGTGGCGGCGATCGAGCCGCACCGGCTCAAGTATCGGCCGATCAGCCGGTAGCGGGCAGGGTCTGGCTGGGGCGGCCGCGCAAGCACGGCGCGATTGGTTCGCGCCGTGCGCAAATCCCGTTTGAGCGCGGCGGAGCTGCGAGAGATTCGCGGCAAGGCGATGCCGCTTATCGCCGGCGAGTGACGAAGGCCCGCCCGGATCTCGCGAAATTCCTCGCAACTACTTCGCGGTGGCCGATCGCGCAGGCGCCGTGGGGCACCGCAAGAGGCAGCGGGCGAGGATGTGAATCGCGGCGGTGATTCCGCTCAGTCGCGCCGGCGGCGGTTGAAGCCGAAAGCGCCGATGCCGATCAGGGCCGTGCCGAGAAGCGCGAGCGAGCCGGGCTCCGGCACCACGTCGAGCGTGAATGTGTCAATGTCATCCGCGGCCGCGGTTCCCCAGGTCCAGACGTAGGTGCCGGGCGTTACGCCGAGGCTCGCGAAGGTTGCGTCGTCCCAGGTCGCGGTGTCGGAGAGGGAGCTGCCCGAGACGTAGCCCTCCGGCACGCCGATTTCGCCGAGGTTATACGAAATCCCGACAAAGTCTCCGCTGCCGCTGCTGGCCACGGCTCCGAACCCGCTGCCGAAACTCGTAGGCCCGGTGAAGCCGGTGTAAACGTCGTCTGACGACACGCCGGTTGGCCCGAGTGATATGGTACCACGGGAGGGTTCGATGACGACCCCGCCACCGGTCGACTCGAGGAACGTGAGCCCCGACAGGTCGATGGTGCCGCTGCCGGTGGCGACGACGCTGTCTCCCACTTGGGTGAGCGTCACGACGTAGCCGGCATGCGCCGCCGGACCGACGAATGCAATTCCTGCCAGGAGCGCCATTGCCAGGGTCTGCTTCATCTCGGTGGTTCCTCTGAACTGCTGTTTCGCCCGGCTCTCCCCGCGGCGCAGTTCGACATTGAGTGGCGCCGCCGCCCGCCCAGCGCGGGCAGCGGCCAGGTACGCTCCCCGCTGCGGCTGGTGGAAGCAAGATTCGCGCCAGACGGGTAACCCGTTGATTGCAGGCGAATCCGGGTTGCCGGGCGGGCGGGACCTGTAAGGTCTGCCGACAGTTCCGGAGGCCATTGTTTCCGAATCCGAATGACAAGCGAGGTATTTTCGGCGAATTTGCCAGCAATACGTGCGGCCATGGGCTCGCGCGGCCGGGCTGCCGGGTGTAAAGGATCCCGACGGCGGGCTCAGGCGCGCCGGCGGCGGCTGAAGCTCAAAGCGCCGATGCCGATCCGGGCCATGCCGAGGAGGGCGAGCGAGCCCGGTTCGGGCACGGGCGCGGCGGGCGGATGGGGGTGCGTGAGGGTCCGCCTCGGCTCAGTGGCGGATGGCGGATCAGGCGACGAGGTCGGGCGAGAGGTCTCGCCACTCGGGGTTGGCCTCGGCGATCAGGGCGATCGTGTTGCCGCGTGAGCCGCCTTTGATCCGCTTCCCGCGGGCGATGGCACCGAGCGCGTCGCGTGTGGCGGCCGTTGGTGAGGATGTAGACGAAGAATTGGCGGTTCATGGTTTTCCTGGCGGGATCGGGATAGGCCGCCACGGCCCGTTCGGGCCTCGCGGTGCTGCGCACTTTGTTGCGCCGCACGCGGAGTTGCCCGGAGAGTGCTTTGGCAATAGGGGTTGAGCAGTCAGGCAGGAAGGAGGCGAACGATGCCGCAAGAGCGAGAGGCTGCGGTGGCGGCCCGCGCGGTGCCACGCAATGCCAAGGTGATCGTGCAGACGCCGGACGTGCGGATCGTCGAATATACCTTGGCTCCCGGCGATGCGCATCCGTGGCACTATCATTCCGAAGTTTCGGACCGGTTCTATTGCCTGGAAGGGGCGATCGGCGTGGACATCAGGACGCCGCCCGCAAGGCACCTGCTCAATCCGGGCGAAAGCCACGAAGTCCCGCCCGGAACGGTGCATCACGTCAGCAACGGATCGGATTCCACCGGCCGTTACCTGCTCGTCCAGGCGCTCGGCCGGTACGACTATATCCGGGCCGATTGAGGCGATCAGACCGGCAGACGGATGCGGGCGCGGAGGCCGCCGAGCGGGCTCTGCTCGAGGACGATCTCGCCGCCGTGGGCGCGGACGATGTCGCGGGCGATGGTGAGGCCAAGCCCGGTGCCGCCGGCAGCGCCGCTCTGGAAGGGGCGGAACACGGTCTCGCGCCGCTCGGGCGGGATGCCCGGGCCGTCATCATCGACGATCACCTGCACGCTGCGACCGGACTGGGTGGCGGCGGCAAGCGCGATGCGGCGGGCGTGGCGGCGGGCATTGTCGACGAGATTGGTGATGGCGCGGCGGACGGCATCGGGGCGAAGCGGCAGCGTCAGGCCGCGTGGCGCCTCGAGCGTGACCTCGGCGCCGGCACGCCTGGCGCCGGCCGCGACTTCCTCGAGCATCTGCGAGAGATTGACGGGGCGCACCTGCTCCGAGCCCTCGCCGCGCGCGAAGGAGAGATAGCCCTCGATCATCCGCTCCATTTCCTCGACATCGGCGGTCATCGCGGCGACATCGGGGGCGAGTTCGGGGCCGGCGGGCAGGATCGCGAGGGCGAGGCGAAGGCGGGTGAGCGGCGTGCGCAGATCGTGCGAGACGCCGGCCAGCATTTCCGTGCGCTGGGCGAGGAAGCGGCGGATCCGTTCCTGCATGCGATTGAAGGCGGAAGCGGCGCGGCGCACTTCGGCCGCGCCTTCGGGCTTGATCGGCTCCCGGTCACGGCCCATGCCGAAGGCCTCGGCGGCGGCGGCGAGGCGGCGGATGGCGCGCACCTGGTTGCGCATGAAGAGGGCGGCGATCGCGAACAGGAGAATCGAAGTGCCGACCAGCCAGACCAGGAAGACGTAGATCGTTTCGGCGTACAGCCGCTTGTGCGGGACATCGATTTCGAGCACGCCGTCGGGAAGCTGAACTTTGAGCACGATCGGCTTGGGATTGGCGGCCCACCGGATGGTGAAGGGCCGCCCGACGAGCTGGCGCATCGCGCCGGCCAGATCCTCGTCCGTCGGGCCGAGAGCGGAAGGAGGGGGTGCCGGCGCGAGCAGTGCATCGGGGAAGAAGCGCATTCCGAGCTCGAGATTCCGGCTGCTGAAGCGGAGGATCGCTCGCCGGTCCGCGGGGTCGGGAAAGTGTTCGAAGATGTGGGCGACGAAGGCGACGTCGCCGGCGACGGCGCTGGTGAGACGGCGGGAAATCAGGCTGAGATGGCTGCCATAGAAGATTTGCAACGCCACCGCTTCGAGCAGCACGAGCGGGAGCAGGATCATCAGGAGGCTGCGGCCGAGTAGGGAGCGCGGCAGCACGCGGCGGAGAACGCGGTCCCAGCCGGGTGGGGCGAAGCGCATGCCTGATCAGGTCCCCGGTTTCAGGACATAGCCGCGACCGCGCACGGTGTGCAGGAAGCGCGGCTCGCGCGGATCGGATTCGATCTTCCGCCTGAGGCGCGTGACCTGCACGTCGATGGCGCGTTCGCTGGCCTCGTCCATGCCGAGAGCGGCGGCGATTTCCTCGCGCGAGAGCACCTCGTTCGGCTGGCGGGAGAGGGCGGCGAGGAGCGCTGCCTCGCCGCCGGTGAGGCGGATGGTGCCGCCTTGCGCGGTGAGCGTGCCGCGCTCGGGATCGAAGACGGCGACGCCGAGCGGGACCGGGCCGGTCGGCGCTGCGAGCGGGGCGGTGCGCCTGAGCAGGGCGCGCATGCGCAGCACCAGCTCGCGGGGATCGAACGGCTTGGGCAGATAATCGTCGGCGCCGGCCTCGAAGCCGGCCACCCGGTCATCCGGGGCCCCGCGCGCGGTCAGGAGCAGGACCGGGATGCGCCGCGGGCGGTCCCGATGCAGGGATTCGACGAGCGAGAGACCGGATTCGCCCGGCATCATGACATCGAGCACCACGAGGTCGGGCTTGAGGAAGCCGAGCTTTTCGCGGGCCTCGGCGGCATTTTCGGCGGTGGTGACGCGAAAGCCGTGCTCGGCGAGATAGCGGGCCAGGAGGCCGCGCAACCGCGCGTCGTCATCGACGACGAGGACATGCGCATTCTCCGCCGGCGCGGGTTGCGGCTCAGGCCGGGCGGGCACGCGGTTCGTGCGCCTCTCGTTCGGCGCCGTCCATGTAGGCGCGGGCGTCATGCTCCATGATGCCGCGCATGACCCGGCGGAAGCCTTCGACGGCGGTGCCGCCCGCCTCGCGATAGGCGCCGGCCAGCCGCTCGCGCTGGCGCTCGAAGAGCTGGCGCTCCAGGCCGGCGCCGGCCGCGGTGAGGGAGAGCCGCCGCTGCCGGCGATCCGAACGGCCGGCGGCCTGCGTCACATAGCCGCGGCCGACCAGGGTCGAGAGCACGCGGGCGAGAGATTGCTTGGTGATGCGCAGGATGCCGAGCAGTTCGCTCACGCTGATGCCGGGATTGCGGCCGATGAAGTGCAGCGCCCGGTGATGCGCCCGGCCGAGGCCGAGTTCGGAGAGCACGCGATCCGCGGCGCACGTGAAGTCGCGATAAGCGAAAAAGAGGAGGTCCTGGGCCAGGCGCATTTCTTCCTCGCGGAGGAAGAGCAGGCTGGCCAGGGTTTTCGTGTCGGCGGGGAGAGCGGCAGCCGGGCGGGAGGGCGGCTCGGCTTTGCGATCGGACATGGCAGGCATACCCCGACCATTACGGCAGCGTCGTTGACTTAATATGCGCCCGCTTCTACCGTTCTGCAAGGATGAACAACAATATTGCGGGATAGCAGTTCATGACGCCCGTTCCTTTCGACGACCGCGACGGAACGATCTGGTGGGATGGCGCGCTGATGCCGTGGCGGGAGGCCAGGCTGCACGTGCTGTCGCACGGGCTGCACTACGCGAGCGCGGTGTTCGAGGGCGAGCGGGCCTATGGCGGGACCGTCTTCCGCCTCCGCGATCACACGGAGCGGCTGCAAAACTCGGCGCGCCTGCTCGGGTTTTCGATTCCGTGGACTGCCGGCGAGATCGACGGCGCGGTCAAGGCGGTGCTCCGGGCGAACGCGCTCACGGATGCCTATGTGCGGCCGATCGCCTGGCGCGGAGCGGAGCAGCTTTCGGTTGCCGCGCAGCAGACGAAAATCCACCTTGCCATTGCGGCCTGGCCGTGGCCCAATCTGTTCGGGGCGGACCGGGCGCAGGGGGTGAGGCTCGGGATCGCGACCTGGCGCCGCCCGTCGCCGGAGACTGCGCCGACCGCCTCGAAGGCGTCGGGGCTTTACATGATCGGCACGCTGGCCAGGCACGAAGCGGAGGCAGCGGGTTTCCAGGATGCGCTGATGCTCGACTGGCGCGGCCAGGTCGCCGAAGCGACCGGGGCGAACATCTTCTTCGTCATCGACGGGGCGCTGCACACGCCGACGCCGGAAGGGTTCCTGGATGGCATCACGCGGCGCACGGTGATGAGCCTGGCCCGGCATCGGCAGCTCCGGGTCGTCGAGCGCGCGATCATGCCCGAGGAGCTCGCGGCGGCGAGCGAGGCGCTGCTCGCGGGCACGGCGGCGGAGGTGACGCCGATCCGCCAGATCGGTTCGCATCGATACACGCCGGGCCGGATCACCGAGACCATCGCCCGGGATTATGCGGCGCTGGTGCGCCTGCCGCCGGAAGAGGTGGCGCGCCGGGCGGCCTGAAAGCCGTCAGGCGCTGCGAGACTGGCGGGCGGGGCCGGTGGGGGGCGGGTTGCTCTGGCGCCGGGGCGCGCGCGCTTCGGAGATGGCCTCGGCGATGGCGTGGCGAAGCCTGGCCTCGTCGAACGGCTTTTCGAGCCAGACGAACCCGGGATCGGAGGCGGGATCGGCGTCGCGACCCGAGATGATGATGACCGGCAGGTCGGGCCTTTTGCCGAGAAGTTCCTCGGCAAGGTCGATGCCGTCGGCGTCGGCCAGGCCGGCATCGGTGATGACGAGTTCGGCATCCTCGGCGATCGCCCGCGCTTCCGCAGCCGAGCCGGCGGCGCGCACGCTGTGGCCCATCAGGCCGAGAAGTTCGACAATGGTTTCGCGGACCATGGGCTCGTCGTCGATCACCAGGATGCGCAGGCCCTGCTGGGGAACGAGGCGTACCCGCTCGCTGGCCGCGGTCACGATCGCTTCGCGAATGCCTTCGGCGAGAGCCGCGCGGGTCCATGGTTTCGGCAGCAGCCGCGCCGCGGGACCGAGGGCTTCGACGCTGAGTTCGGGATTGTCGGTGTAGCCGGTGGTGAAGAGCACCGCCAGGCCCGGCAGCATGCGGCGCGCGGCGCGCACCAGTTCGGCAACGCCGAGGGTGCCGGGCATCACCATGTCGGTGAAGAGGATGTCGGGACGCGCGCCGGCGTTGAGAAGGGCCATCGCCGCGTCGGCGTTTTCGGCCTCGATCGTGCCGTAGCCGAGATCGCGGAGCGTGCCGATGGCGACCGTGCGGACCGCCTGGTCGTCCTCGACCACCAGCACCAGCTCGCCGGCCGCAGACGGCGGCAGCGAGCGGCGCGGGGCCTCGATCAGGGCAGCGTGCGTGCGCGGCAGATAGAGCCGGACCGTGGTGCCCTCGCCGGGGGCGCTGTCGATACGGAAATGGCCGCCCGACTGGCGGATCAGGCCATACACCATGGACAGCCCGAGGCCGGTGCCGCGCCCGCCGCCCTTGGTGGTGTAGAAGGGGTCGGCGGCGCGGGCGATCTGGTCGGGGCCCATGCCGTGGCCCGTATCGGCGACCGCGATCATCACGTACTGGCCGGGGGTGACCTCGGCATGGTGGGCCGCGTATTCCTCGTCGAGGACGCGGTTGGTGACGATGATGACGAGCCGCCCGCCGCCCGGCATGGCGTCGCGCGCGTTGAGCGCCAGATTGAGCACCGCGTTCTCGAGCTGCTGGGGGTCGGTGCGGACGGCCCAGAGCGTTTCGCGTTCGTCGAGGGCGAGCCTGACCTCGTAGGTTTCGCCGAGGGTGCGGCGCAGGAGATCGGCGGTGCCGCGCACCAATTCGCCCGGCTCGATGACCTCGGTGGCCAGCGGCTGGCGGCGGGCGAAGGCGAGCAGATGGCGCGTCAGGTTGGCGCCGCGCGCGACGCCGGTCATCGCGGCATCGAGCCGCATGCGGACCGGCGCGTCGGCGGGCAGGCGGCTGTTGAGCTGTTCGAGATTGGCCGAGATCACCTGCAGCAGGTTGTTCATGTCGTGGGCAATGCCGCCGGTGAGCTGGCCGAGCGCGTCCATGCGCTGCGCCTGGCGTGCCATCTGCTCGACCTCGACGCGCTTGCTGATGTCGGCGACGGCGAGAATCTGGCCGCCGTCCGGAAGCGCGCTCCGCCAGACCTCAAGGATCCGGCCCTGGTGCTGCATCTCGGCCACGATCGGGTCGGCCTGCGGGCGGGGCTCGTCGAGAAGCGGGGGGAACCAGTCGGTGGCAGCGGCAGCGAAGGCGCTGAAGGGGGTGCCGATACGCCCCAGCTCCGTCGCGAGCCCGGTGGCCGGGAGGAACGCCTTGTTGCACAGCACCAGGCGGTCCTCGCGGTCAAACACGGCCACACCGTCACGGATGTGGTTGATCATGGCGGCAAGACGCGCGCCTTCGCGGCGCAAGGTCTGCTCGACGGCGAGCAGGCGGCGGCGGCTGGCGAGCCCGCCGAGCAAGGCCAGGGTGAGCAGCCCGAGCGCCGTCGCCGCGGCGAGCAGGATCAGGGCGAGGCCGGTGCGTTCGTCGGCCCGGAAGCCCGCCATGTGCAGATTTTGCCGCGCCTGGGCCGCATCCCTGGTTCCGGCGAGGGCGGCTGCCAGCGCCAGGTCGTCGGCTCGCCAGGCGGCGATTTCGTTCGCACCCCCGGGCGCCACCGGCGGCGGGCCCGGCGTTTGCAGCGCCTGCTCCGCGGCGAGCCACAAGGAGGTCAGCCGGTCTTCCGCGAGCAGGCTCAAAAGCCCCATCTGCGGGGCGAGCCAGGGGTGGACGTGGGCGGCGGCTTCGAGCCCGCGGTAGATTTTCCGGGCCGAGAATTCCGCTGCCTGGAGTTGGCCCAGTTCGGATGGCCGGCGGAAGAGGAGTACGTTGCGCCCGCTGACCTCGGCGGTCGTGACGGCCAGCGCCAGCGCGTTCGTCTGGTCGTAGATGGCGTGTGCCTGGAAGGCGCGCGCCAGTTCGAGGCG
Source organism: Acetobacteraceae bacterium (assembly GCA_030041255.1). GTDB lineage: Bacteria > Pseudomonadota > Alphaproteobacteria > Acetobacterales > Acetobacteraceae > JAKAWQ01. Next base: position 20,807 of record JASHOF010000021.1, on the reverse strand, counting down.
GGAATTCCGGATCGCAATGACCGCGAAGGTGCTCGAGATGCCGATGACGATCCCGGCAGCGAGACCGATTGCAATGGCCAGCGCCCGCGTGGCGAGGGGGCGGCTCGCCTTCGTGCTCAGCCGCTCTGCCATAGGGGCTTACCCTTCAGGCGGGCAATGAAGGCGGCATGGCGCGCCCGCTCGGCCTCGGTGGGAACGATGCGGCGCGGCACGCGCGGAGGGCGCTCGGGCCCCGATGAGGCAGAGCCCGCGGCAGCATGAACCAGGGCGAGGCCGCGCTGCCGCCCGCCGGTGAGCTCGAGATAGACGGCGGCGAGCAGGCGGCAATCGAGCAGCGCGTTGTGGGTGCCGCGCTCGGAAAGATCGATGGCGAAACGGCGGCACAACGCATCGAGGCTGTTCGGCAGGCTGGGAAAGCGGGCCTTGGCCAACGCCAGGCTGTCGATCATGCGCGCGCGATCGAGGGGCGGAATGCCGATGCGGGCGAATTCCGCGTCCAGGAAAGAGAAATCGAACGGCGCATTGTGCGCGATGATGGGGTCATCGGCGAGGAACGCGAGCAGTTCCGGGGCGATGGCGGCAAAATCGGGAGCCTCTGCCAGGTCGGCATCGCCGATGCCGTTGATCGCCGTGGCCTCGGCGGGCACCGGGCAGTGGGGATTGATGAGCCGATGGAAGAATGCCCCGCTGGGGAGATCGTTCCTGAGCTCGATGGCGGCGATCTCGATCACCCGGTGCCCGAGCAGGGAATCGAGACCTGTTGTTTCGGTATCGAGAAGAACGCCGCGCATCAGCCGCGAAGCTCCCTGATCAGGCGCCTCAGGACACGCCCGCCGTGATGGCGGGAGAGGCCGGTCGGCACGACGAGATCGGCGCGCCTGCGCTTCTCCCGGTCGGGCATCTGGCGGGCCAGTATGGCGGAAAGTTCGTCGGGTTGCATCTTTCCGCGTCGTCGCAGGCGCGCCCGCTGCACGGCGGCCGGCGCCGAGACGACGACGACGCGATCGACGCGCCGTTCGCCGTGCGTTTCGAAGAGGAGCGGGATGTCGAGCACCGCGACCGGGCGGCCGGCCCGGCGCGCGCGGGCGAGGAAATCGCGCTCGGCGGCACGGACCAGCGGATGCAGGATGGCCTCCAGCCGCGCCAAGCCGTCCCTTTCCGCCAGCACCCGCCGGCGCAGCCGCGCGCGATCCACCGCCCCATCGCGGATTACACCGGGGAAGGCATCGCCGATCGGGCCGACGGCGCGCCCGCCCCGGGCGCCGAGCGCATGCACGGTGCGGTCGGCATCGAAGACGGGGATGCCGGCGCGGCGGAATACGGCCGCCGCGGTCGATTTTCCCATGCCCATGCCTCCGGTGAGCCCGATGACGACCATGCGAATGGTTATGTATCGAAACGATGCCGGCGGCGGAAGGTCATCCGCCCGGGGAGGACGCCGGCGCGGAGGTTGCGAGATCGGCGGCGACGAAGTCGGTAAGGTCGCGATCGACGCTCGGTGTCACGCCGAACCAGGCGGCGAAGCCGGGCACGGCCTGATAGAGCAGCATGCCGAGCCCGGGCACGGTCGTCAGGCCGCAGCGTTCGGCGGCGGCGAGGAGGGGCGTCACCGGCGGGGCATAGACGATATCGGCGACGATCAGGGAGGGGGGCGCGCGCGCGAGGTCGATCTCGAGCGCGGGCCGGCCTGCCATGCCGGCCGAGGTGGTGTTGACGAGCAGGGCGAAGTCGCCGAGCGCGGCAGAGCGCGCCTCCCAGGGGAGCGGGGTGAGCGCGGGAAAGAGCCGGCGCAGGCGATCGAGGCGTCCAGGCGTGCGGTTGGCGATCGAGACGGAGGCGCCGGCATCGATGAGGGCGGCGGCGATGTCGCGGGCAGCGCCGCCGGCCCCGAGCACGAGGGCGGGCCTGGCCGGATCGACGCCGTGAGCGCGGAGATTGGCGAGGAAGCCGGCGCCGTCGGTGCTGCTGCCCTCGATGTTGCCGTCGCGGAAGATGAGCGTGTTGACGGCCTCGATGCGCCTCGCTGCATCGGTTGCGCGGTCGCAGAGTGCGAAGGCCGCTTCCTTGTGCGGCAGCGTCACATTGCAACCGGCGAAGCCGGCGGCGGCGAGGCCGCGGATGGCGGCGGGAAGCGCGGCGGGCGGCACCGCGAGCGGGACGTAGGCGCCGTCGATCCCGTAGCGCTCGAGCCAGAAGCCGTGCAGGCAGGGCGAGCGCGAGTGGGCGACCGGCCAGCCGACAATGCCGGCGACGCGCGCGCGACCGGAAAGAATGGGCATCGGGGAACGAAACACCGACCGGCCCGGCTTGGCAACCGGGAGTGAGGCGGCTCAGGCGGGGGCCAACGCCGGCACGCCGGTGCTGGTCGAGTACTCGAAATGCAGCGCCTGGCCGGGAAAGACGATCGGATGGATGGCGTGCGCGGCCATCGCCGCCTCGGAAAAACCTTGCAGGATCAGCTTCAGCTTGCCGCGGTGGCTGGCGACATCGCCGATGGCGAAGACGCCCGGGCGGCTGGTTTCCAATGTGCCGGGATCGACGACGATCTGATGGCGCTCGAGGGCGAGGCCCCAGCTTGCGATCGGGCCAAGGTCCGTGGCGAGGCCGAAAAAAGCCAGGAGCACCTCGGCCGGGAGAACACGGGTTTCGTCAGACCCGAGGCGGGAGACCTCGACCGCCTCGAGCCTGCCGCCCCGACCGCGGAGACCCGAGAGCTGGAAGGGGGTGACGAGGCGGAGCTGGCCGGAAGCGGCGAGCGCGGCCAGCCGGGCGGAAGTTTCGGGCGCGGCGCGGAATTTTTCGCGCCGGTGCACGAGGCTGAGTTCGGCGGCCACGTCGGCCAGCGCGAGCGCCCAGTCGGCTGCCGAGTCGCCGCCGCCCGCGATCACCACCGACCTTCCGCGCAGCGACTCGCGGCTGGCAACGTAGTACTGCACGGCGCCGGTGGCTTCGAAGGCAGCCAGACCCGAGAGCGGCGGCCGGTTCGGCCCGAACGCCCCGGCGCCGGCGGCCAGGATGACGGCCTTGGCGCGGACCGTCTCGTCGCGGTCGGTGACCAGGCGGAAATCGCCGGCCGCGCCTTCGAGGCGGCAGGCGCGACGGCCGAGCAGGCGGGGCGGGGCGAAGGGGGCGATCTGGCGCTCCAGGCCGGCGATCAGGGCGGAGGCGGAAATCATCGGATGGGCCGGGATGTCGTAGATCGGCTTTTCCGGATAGAGCGCCGTGCATTGGCCGCCGGCCGCGGTCAGGACGTCGATCAGCACTGTCTTCATGCGCAGCATGCCGCACTCGAAGACGGCGAAGAGGCCGACCGGCCCGGCGCCGACGATCGCGACGTCGGTCGAAAGGTCTTTCGTCATGGACCGGCAAACTAGCGCGGGCAGGGTCGCGTTCAAGTACAGGCGGCGGCTTGGCGCTATGCGGTCCTGGATGCCGGCCGGGCGGCCTCGCGTTCCGCCCGAGACATCACGAGCCCCCTCCTCCGAACCGCTCCGCGAACGCGTCCCGGAGGTCCCCGTAAAGCCGGCGGAAAATCGCCCGCCGCGGGCTGAGCGTGGCCGCCAGGTCCGGCTCCGGCTCCTCTACCCTGACGATCGGCGGCACCGGGCACACCTCCTCGACCGTTCTCGCCCCGGCCGCGATCGCGCCGAGCCGCGCCGCGCCGAGGGCCGGGCCAACCTCGCCGCCGGCGTGATAGAGAAGCCGCCGGCCGAGCGCCGCCGCCAGGATCCGCCCCCACAGCGCACTCCGCGCCCCGCCCCCCGTCACCGAGAGCGCCTCGATCCGCCCGCCACTTTCCTCCAGCGCCTCGATGCCATCGGCAAGCGCGAACGCCACCCCTTCGAGCACCGCCCGGGTCAGCGCCGCCCGCGTGGTGCTCCCCGCGAGCCCGAAGAACACGCCGCTCGCATGGGGATCGTTGTGCGGCGTCCGCTCGCCCGTGAGATAGGGCAGGAACACCGGCCCGTGCCGTGCCGCCACCCCTTCCTGCTCGAGCTCGGCGATCAGCGCCGCCTCGCTCGCAGCGCCGCTGATGCGCGCGAGCCAGCCGACACACATCGCCGCCGAGAGAATCACCGCCATCCGGTGCCAGGCTCCCGGCAGGCAGTGGCAGAATGCGTGCACCGCGTGCTCCGGCGCCGGGTGGTGCGCCGCGTCGCACACGAACACCACCCCCGAGGTGCCGAGCGAAAGAAACGCCTGCCCCGCCGCAATGCAGCCGAGCCCGACCGCACCGGCGGCATTGTCGCCGCCGCCGCCCGCCACCATGACCCCGTCCGGCAATCGGAAGGCGCGCGCAACCTCGCGGCGCAAGGTGCCCGTCGGCTCCGTTCCCTCCACCAGCCGCGGCATCTGCCGCTCCGAAAGCCCGCTCGCCGCCAGCATCTCCGCTGACCAGCGCCGCCCCGCTACCTCCAGCCACAGCGTCCCCGAGGCATCCGACATTTCCGAAACCGCATCCCCGGTAAGCCGCAGGCGGAGCCAGTCCTTCGGCAGCAGCACGCGTGCCGTCGCCGCGAAGATCTCCGGCTCGTGCCGCCTGACCCAGAGCAGCTTCGGCGCGGTGAAGCCCGGCATGGCGAGGTTGCCGGTGATCCGCCGCGCCAGCGGATCGAGCAGGCGGCATTCGGCGGCCGAGCGCGCGTCGTTCCACAGGATCGCCGGCCGCAGCACCCGGTCGGCCGCGTCCAGCAGCACCGCCCCATGCATCTGCCCGCTCAGCCCGATTCCCCTGACTTCCGAGAGATCGGCCTGCCGCCCAAGCTCTGCCATCGCGGCTTCGGCCGCCGCCCACCAGTCCTCCGGCGCCTGCTCGCTCCACAACGGCTTCGGATTCTGAAGCGTCAGCGGCGCCGTCGCCTCGGCCCTGAGGGCGCCCTTCGCGTCCAGCAGCACCGCCTTCACGCCGGAGGTGCCGAGATCGATCCCGATGCTGCCCATCCCGTCATCCTACGGGCTTGCCCGCGCTCAGTCGATCCCTATATCGTGGATCAGTTGATGCAGGGAAAAAAAGATGTATCCGCTGGAAGTGCGCAAGGTCGTAGCCGCCCTCGGCGGGGAGCGCACGGTCGGCAGCGCGCCGGGCACGGTTTCCGAATTGGCGGCAGTCATCGCCGCCGGCCTGCCGAAAACGGTGGTCGGCGAGCTCGCCGCCAACGTGGCGCCGGGCAATGCGGCGCAGCGCCGCCGCGTCGCCGCACTCGTCACTTCGCCGGCCAGCCTCAAGCGCCGGCAGCGCCTCACGCCCTCGGCGAGCGCGCGCGCCGAGCGGCTGGCGCGGATCGTGGCCCTGGCGCGGGACGCTTTCGGGGACGCGACGGAGGCCTCCGAATGGCTCTCCTCGCCGCATCCGCTGCTTGGCGGCGTGCCCCCGATCGAGGTCGCCGCGACCGACCTCGGCGCCCGCCAGGTGGAGCGGATTCTGCAGAACATCGCCCACGACCTGCCCGTCTGATCGCGGGTGCCGCCGCCTCTCAAGCTCTTTCGCCTCGGAAGCCAGGATCATCCGACCTGGGACGGCGCGGGCGCAGCCCGCCACGGCGGCCGGTGGAATCCGCCCGGCGTGGCGGTGATCTATGCCTCCGGCTCGCAGTCGCTCGCCATGCTGGAGCGCCTCGTGCAGCGGCGGAACCTCGGCCGCACGATCCTCGTCGAGGCGTCGGTCCCGGCCGGGCTCGAGATCGAGGACTGGCTGGAGCGCCCGCCCGAGAACTGGCGGGCGCTGGCGAGCCCCGAGGCCGTTGTCGCCGGCAGCGCCTGGCTCGCCGCCCGCCGCACCGCCTTGCTCCGCGTGCCCTCGGCCCTGGTGCCGCGGGAGGCCAATTATCTCGTCAACCCGGCGCATCCCGACGCCGGGAGAATCGCGGTCGGCACGCCCGAGCCCCTCACCTGGGATCTGCGCCTCTTCGGCGTCCCACCGCCGGACTGAGCCCTCGGGCAAGAGGTCACGAAGAAGCGCGGCGTCCTTCCGGGCTTGCAGAGGCGGCCGCATCCCTCTCCGGCACGCGGAGGCGACGAACGGTAAGCTCGTCGATCTCGACAGACCGGAACTTCGCCTTGCGGACCGCCATCCCCCCGATGGCCAGCCTTCCGATGGCGAGCGCTCCGATGGCGAGAGCGCCCAACGCCGCTGCGGCAAGCGCGAGCGCGGCGATCTGCACCGCAGTTGATGTTTCAGGCTTGATCGGGCTGACGCTCATGGGTTCGCTTCGCTCAATACCATCTGTTTATACGAGAGATCGTCCGGGATGCGAGCTCCCGGTTCGTTGACGGACCATCTGGCCGCGGCCGATGTTCTCGCTATCCACCTGGATCTCATTGAACGCTCCGGCACCTGATGAAAGCTTCTCGCAGAACCACCATTCGTCGATGGCAACAAACGTGCGGGCTTTGCGGCGACCTGCGGTTTCCTCGCGATCGACGGCCTGGCCATAGTCGCTGACCCGGTGGAGCTTTTTGACTTCTTCGGCGGGCTGCATTCGATGCTGTGATCGCCAGGCAGACCAATCCACGGGCTCTGAAGCCTCAACCTTCAGCCGTTCGCCGACGCCGAGCTTCTCCGTGAAGATGACCAGATTGAGTCCTGCGGTTCGCGCGCTTGGCACGATCAATCCGTCGAAATCGAGAAAGAAGGCAGCCGCTGCAATCGCCTGGGTGACGGAGTACTCGAAGTTGGCATAACGCCTGACGTCCACCCCCAATGGCGACAGGCTGCTCACGTCGGCGAAGCGAAGCGAGTTATTTGTTCGAGCAGTGAGCCGGTGGAGTTCGTGCTCGAGACGACTTGGCCACACCGGCTCCAGTGAGAGCCGGTAGCCTATTTCGGCGAGGGCGCCCTGCCGCGCAAGGCTGGTGTAGAGGACCTCGAACTCGCCGGGCGGGCTCCAACGACCGCCGGCAGTCGATCCACGCAGCGCATCGCGACCCTTCGCTGTCACCCGCCACGTCTCGCCGTCGAACGCTTCGGAAGGGCGCGACTCCAGGGCGTCGAGCAGCTCCCGATCATGCTGGCGAGAGAGGCTGCCCATTGTTACGTGAAGGTGGCCTCGGACAGGCTATCGATAACAGCCAGAACACGATCTGCGTCACCGGCATGGATCAGGTCGATGGCTCGCTCGCCATCCAGCAGAGGGTGGCGCGCGTACAGCCATAGCCGGGTCTCCTCAGGACTGTACAACTCCGCCAAACGGTCAACGACGTAGCGCAGATCGGAGATGACGAGCTGTGTCTTGGGCTGAGGTGCGGCCTTCCCCGCAGCCCACCGCGAAACGGTGGCCTGTGAGACATGAGTGATGTTGGCGAGATCCGACCCCTTGAGGCCGCCGCGTGTGCGCAGATCTTTGACTAAGCGGGCAACCGCGCCGCTCATGGTCTCCCCCCTTGGATGACCGACATGCCTCCCGATCCCGGCCTGTTGCCGCGAAAGAGTGGCGAAGCAGATGTCGGAGCGGCAGCGCCATCCGCCTCGTGCAGGGCGCCGAGAGCATCACGGAGCCGCGTCAGTCGTGACTTCGTATCGACGACGAGGTCTTGAATCACCTTATCGCCGAATTTGAGCGTGCTCGCCTGCCTCGTCGATCTCACAGCGGGATCGAGTTGGCGCAGGAGAAAATCTTCCGCCCGACGCGAAGATAGCCGGCGAGCGGAGGGTTCGTTGGATGAAGAATGTGAACGTTCGAAAGGGTCATGGGGCGAGTCTCGCATTTTCCTTTCACGACATAGCCGGTGTGAAAGGATTTTGCAACGCGAGCCGCAAGCAGCCCCGCTCTGGTGGTCATTAGCGTCGAATATCCGGATTCGGCGCATCGATACCCGGAAGCAGATCGACCGATTCAATCCACCCAAAGGCGTCCATCTGCCTGAGGGATCCTGAACCCACCGGCATGAGAGTTGGGCAGCCAGCGCCGTGCAGTGTCTGCACCCCGCGCCCGGCCGGCGAGGTGGCCGCCGAATTGAAGCGCCGGTGCATTGGCTCCGACGGAAAGGTGACGCTCATCATCGAAACGGAAAGTCAGCCGCCACCGGACGCCGGCTATGCAACGTCGCTGCCCACTCATGAGTTCGCCGCGCTGACCGACCAGGAGGCGAGAGAATGGACGCCCCCGACCGGCTTGCCCATCACCATGCCTCCGTGCGAAAGGCTGCTCGCCGCATGGGATCGGAGTCTCGTCAATTCGGGAATCCCTGGGCGAGACCCGCGTTCCGCCGGCCCGTATCGCCCGGAGAAGAAGCCATGGACAGAATCAGCCGCGTCGAGCTCAGCCTCTTTCATTTCGATGTCGCGGGGCTGGGGTTGCCCGGACATGGCGCCGCCGGCGTAGGGAATGTCATCGCCAAAAAAGGGGAGAGCCTGCGCTGCCAGCGCTGGGCCGTGCGGATCGAGACCTCGGAGGGCATGCGCGGCGAATATGTCACGCACTGGGTCGGCACGTCCTCGTCCTTCGGGCAGGCCCTGATGCTGGCGCCGCACCTGATCGGACGAGATCCGGATGCGCGGGAAGCGATCTGGCAGGACCTCAAGCGGGAAGTGCGCGCCTACGACCATATGGGGCACGGCCCGCTCGACATCGCGCTCTGGGATCTCGCCGGCCGCCGGCGCAACGTTTCGATCTCGACACTGTTGGGCGGCTTTCGCGACCGGCTTCCCGTTTATGCCAGTACGTATCACGGCCAAAGCGAGCCCGGCGGACTGGACTCGCCTGCGGCGTTCGCCGAATACGCCCGGGCCTGCCGTGATCAGGGATTCAAAGGTTTCAAGATCCACGGTTGGCACGACGGTGATGCGAAGCGCGAGGCTTTCAACCTGCTCGGTGTGCGCAAAGCCGTCGGTGACGACTGGGCGCTGATGATCGATCCGGCATGCGAGCTCCGCACCTGGTCGGACGCGCTCTATGTCGGGCGCGCCTGCGACGAGGCCGGGTACTTCTGGTACGAAGACCCGTACCGCGATTCCGGAATCGCGCTGGAGGGCCACAAGAGGCTCCGCGAGAGGCTTCGGACTCCCTTATTGGTCTCCGAGCACATCCGCGGCATCGAGAGCAAGGTCGCATTCCTCGCCGGCGGAGGCTCCGACATGATTCACGCCGACCCGGAATACGATATGGGAATTACCGGAGCGATCAAGATCGCGCATTGCTGTGAAGCATTCGGCCTCGATGTGCAGTGCCATGCCTGCGGGCCGGCGCACCGCGCGGTGATGTCCGCCACCCCGAATACGCATTTCTACGAGATGGCGCTGATGGGTCCTGCTATGCCCAATGTGATTCCCCCTGTCTACACCTGCGGATATTCCGATCAGCCGGAGCGGGTCGGGGCAGACGGGTGCGTGCCGGTGCCGGCCGGGCCGGGGCTCGGCGTCACCTACGATTGGGAGTTCATCGAAGCGCACCGCGGCGAGCATCGGGTCTTCTCCTGATCTTGGCCAGCCCGACACGAGCAGGAAGGCGTCGCCGGCTCACGCGGCGGCAGCCTCGACGTCACGCGTTGCCCTGGTAATCGCCAGCATCACCTGCTCGCTGATCGGGGCATACTCGCCGCTGTTCGCAATCTCGGCCAGCAGGCGGAAGTCTCCCATCACCAGGATGCGATCGGCGAGCTGCACGACCTCGCGCAGGTCGCTCGAGATCAGAAGAATGGCCGAACCGTTCTCGACCAGTTCGACGATCAGCCGGTGCATGGCATCCTTCGCCGCCACGTCGATGCCCACCGTCGGCTCGTCGAAGATCAACAGCTCCGCTTCTGCGGCGATCCACTTGGCGGCGCTCACCTTCTGCTGGTTGCCTCCGCTCAGGCTGCCGGCCGGTTGCGAGATCCGCTGCATCTTCACGTTCAGGTGCCGGAGCGGAGGTTCGACGGACGGGCGGGTCCGTTGATCCGAGATCCAGCCCATCCACCGCTCGATCCGCTGCCACACCGTGATCCCGACATTGCGGCTGATCGAGTGGCGGAGAATCAGGCCTTCATCCTTGCGGTCCTCGCTGACATAGCCGATCCGGTGGTGGCGGAGAGCATCGTAGGGGTTGCGAATCCGTGCCGGCTTGCCGTTGACGGCGATCTCGCCGCCGGTGATCCTGCCGAGGCCGATGATCGAGCGCGCCAGCTCGGTGCGGCCCGCACCGACGAGCCCGTAGAGGCCGACGATCTCGCCGCGCCGGACCGTAAGATCGAGGCCGCGGTGCCCGAACTCGGTCGAGACGCCCCTGAGCTCGAGCCGGGGCGCCCCCACCTGCGCGTTCCGCCGGCCGCCGGCGGCAAACAGCTCGATGTGACGCCCGACCATCGCCCGCACGATCTCCTCCTGGCTCACCGCCGCGACCGGCACATCGTTGAGAATGTTGCGCCCATCCCTGAGCACGGTAATGCGGCTGCACAGGGAATACACCTCCTCCAGCTTGTGGCTCACGAAGACGATGCTGGTGCCCCCGTTGCAAAGCTCCGTCAGGATCACGCGCAGGTGCTCGAACTCGGCCTCGGTGATCGAGGAGGTGGGTTCGTCCAGCAGCAGCACTTCGCACCGTCGCGACAGCGCCTTGGCGATCTCGAGCAACTGCGCCTGTCCGGGGCTGAGGCTGCTCGCCTCGGCAAGAGGATCCAGGTGCAGCCCGACCCGTTCCAGCCACGGGCGTGCCTCGGCGGCCATCTTCCCGTAGCTCACCACGCCGCCCGTCAACGGCTGGCGGCCGAGTAGCAGATTCTCGGCCAGGGAGAACTTGCGGACGAGGTTGCGTTCCTGGTGGACGACCGAGACGCCGTGCTCGGCGGCCGCTCCCGGCGTGGCAAAATGCACCTCCTGCCCGTGCATGAGGATGCGGCCACGCTCGGGGCGATGCACGCCGGTCGCAACGTTGATGAGCGTACTCTTTCCCGCCCCGTTCTCCCCGATCAGGGCGTGGATCTCGCGCGGCCGCAGCCGGAGCGACGCCCCCGACAGCGCCGTCACGCCGCCGAACGACTTCCAGACATCCTCGAGTGCGAACGCTGCCGGCGTCGTCTCCCGGACGTTCGGCGGAGCTTGTTCACTCGTCATGGGAGCCCTGGCCCTCTGCGCGCCGGGTGCGTGACCAACCGCTCATGGACCCGAGCTGCCCGCACTGCTGAGCGGTCTGCCCCTGCCCGGAGACGCTCGGCCGACGCTCTGGGCGAGCTTGCCCGAGATCACCGCCGCGAAGATCAGGAGGCCCTCCGCCATCTGCACCGCTTCGGTGTTGACATTGAGCACGATCAGCACGTCGTTGATCGCAGCCAGCACCAGGGCGGCGACGAAGCAGCCGGCGGCGGGCGCGTCGCCGCCGACGAGCGCCGTGCCGCCGATGATCGGAACCGCAAACGAAATGATCAGCCACTCGCTGCCGGTGGCCGGAGTGGCACTCTCGAGCACCCCGATATACATCACCGCCGCGATCGCGGCGATGAGGCCCGATAGCGCGTGGGCAACCAGCATCGCGCGTTTGTGGGGTATCCCCGCGAGGAGCGCCGCCTCGCGGTTGCCGCCGACCGCCAGGATCGCTCTGCCGATCGGCAGCCATCGGAAGCCGGCGCCGACGGCAACGCTCATCGCGATCGCCGGCACCAGCAGGTAGGAGAAGAACGAAGCCCTGCCCTGGCCCAGGCTCACCAGCACCGGCGGGATGTTCGAGTACGGAATGGCACTCGTCACGCCATAGGCGATCCCGGTGAAGGCGGTGCCTGTCGCCAGCGTCACGATGAAGCCGGACAAATCCATTTCGGCGATGATGAGCCCGTTCACCAGCCCGCACACCAGCCCGAGTGCCAGTCCCGCCACGATCGCGGCACCGATCGGCCAGTGCTGCACCCCGTAGAGCCCCCCCACCGCGATCGTCACCAGCCCGGCGATGCCGCCGACGGCCAGGCTCATATCGGCGATCGCCAGCACGACCATCTGCGACAGCCCGATCGCGGCGTAGATCGCGGTCGTCTGCAGGATCGTGTAAATGTTGAAGGCGGTGCCGAATTGCTTCGTCGCCAGGCCGAGCACGATCCCGGCGACCGCCGTCGCCGCCAGCAGCGGTGCCCACTGGGTGCCGAAAAGCCGCCTCATGAAGGAACCGCCGCCGTCCCGGGCTCCGTGTCCCGGCTGCGCTCGAGCGGCCTTGCCCGGCGCCGGCGCGCCTGGTCGATCAGCACCGCCGCAAGCAGGACGAGGCCCTGTGGCAGCTCGATCCAGTAGCTTGGCACATTGATGATCGTGAGGCCCGATTGCAGGCTGTCATAGAAGAGGGCGGCAAGCAGGATGCCGGCCACCGAAATGTCGCCGCCGGTCAGCGCCACGCCACCGAGCACCGCGGCGATGAACGATGGCAGTAGCCAGTCCGCCCCGAAGCCGGCGTTGACGTTGAGCTCGTAGGAGGCGTTCATGATCGTGGCGACGCCGCAGAGCAGGCCGGATAGCGCGTACGCGGCCAGCACGACCCCTCCAACATGCACCCCCGACGCGCGCGCGGCCCGTTCGTTGGCGCCCACCGCCAGCATCTTCCACCCCAGGCTGTTGCGGAAATAGAGCAGCCAGCAGAGCACTCCACAGGCAACGGCAACCGCCACCAGCGGGCAGATCGCGGGAGAGAAGAGCGTGCCGTTCCCGAGCGCCTGCAGCTCCGGCGAGGTGATCTGGAACTGGCGCCCGCCGGTGGCCAGCACCGCAGCGCCCCCGTACACCGAGAGAAAGGCCAGCGTGACGATGAAGCTCGATAGCCCGGTCGTCAGCTCGGTGAAGCCCATCAGCAATGCCGCGAGCACTCCGACCACGCCCACCAGCACGACGGCCACCCACAGCGGCGCGCCGGCAACCACGAGCAGGTAGCCGAGGAGCGAGGTGCACACCGCGCCGATCCCGCCAACGGCGAGGTTCATCCGCGCGACGACGATCAGCATCGCCTGCGCCATCCCGAGCACGGCGTCCCGGGCCGCCAGTTGCACGATGCTGTAGAGGTTGAAGCTGCCGAGGAATCCGCTGCCGCCGATGCTGGTGAAGCCGGTCCACGTCAACGCAATCAGCAGCACCAGCCCAAGCGCACTCGTCTGGCTTCCGAGTACTTCACGAAGACGCGCGGGCGAAACGCCCATCAGTCCTCGCACGCCGCGCCCGGCCCCGCCCGACACTAGCCCGCGATCGCCCGAGGCGGAATCGTCGGAGGGCGTGAATCGCGGGCTCAAACAACGACCAGACAAAGGGGAGCGTGTTCAGTCAACCTGTACACGCTCCAGGCACGGCGATCTCCGGCTGCCCCGCTACGGGCAGGACAGGATCTTGTCGGTCTCGCCCAGCACCTTGTCCGTGACCGCCGGGATGCTCGCCATGGTCCCGGAATACTGCTTCGCCAGGTCCTGGCTGACGAACAGATATCCCGAATTGATGAAGCGGCTCGTGTTGCCCATCTTGGTGAACGGCGCGTTCGGGTTGACCGTGCATCCGTCTTTCAGCATCTTGTAGAGCAGGTGCGCGGCGACGATTCCCTGTCCGTAGGGATTCTGCAACATCGTCCCGTAGATGGCGTGGCTCAGGAGCGCGCTCATCACCGTCGGGTCGTTATCCTGCCCGATGAAAAGAATGTGGCGAAACTGCGCGTTCTTGCTCAGGATCGAGGCGGCGGCGACCGAGGGATAATAGTCGGTGGCAAGCATCCCCGTCAGCTCGCTGCCCTTCGAGGCCAGAAGGCTCTCGACCGCCGGCGGCGCGGCACTCGGGCTATCGATGTTGGATACGATCTGCGCCAGCTCTACCGCACCGTTGGTCTCGGCAACCCCGGCCTTCACCCCCTGTTCGCGCAGCACCGTGTTGGCGTCCGTGAGCAGCCCGGTCAGGAAGCCGATCTTCCCCTTGCCGCCCATCGCCCTCGTCAGGACCTCGGTCTGATACTTCGCCGAAGCCTCGACGTTGGTGCCGAAGCACAGCACGGCGGGCGTCGGGTCGCTGGTGCAGCCGGCCAGGTCGATAATCGGTATTCCCCGGGCCTTGAGACGGTTATAAAGCGGAACGATCGAGGCTTCGCCGTCCGGGAAAATCGCGAAGGCGTTGTAACCCTTGGCCACCAGCGAATCGACCGTGCTCATTTCGACGGAGGGCTGGAAGGTCGGCGTCGGCGGCACGACGTAGCTCACCGTGACCCCGAGCACTTTCGACGCCGCTTTCGCGGCCTCCGCCCACGGCGCGAAGTAGACGTTCGGGCCGCCCGGAACCAGCGCGATCTTGATCTTCGACTTGGGCAAGGTGGTCGCGGCCACGGCCGGCGCCACCATCCCGGCCGCCATGGCGGCAACGCCGAGGCCGAGAACCGCGGTGGCAAAGAGGCGCGTCGCGAGCCGCCCTCTCCGCGATTGGATGCTGCGTTTCATGTTGGACGACTCCCCTCATTGTACCGTGTCGAACGTGGCGAGGCTATCGGTTCTGGCCGCAGGGTCAAGATGGACCCGCCCCACCCGTCATGGCGGGAAAGCAAACGACGAGCAGGATGATCGAACATCATCCCGCTCGAGCCGCATGCGCGTCCCACCAGCGCAGGATGTCGAGCCCGTTCCAGTGCAGCACGCCGGCATGGCGGTTGATGTAGTCGTATGTCTCTTCCAGGTAGCGGATGCGGTGCGGCTGGCCGGAGATGTAGGGGTGGATCGCGATCGCCATGAATTTCGGCCGCCCCGCACCTTCCTCGTACAGCCGGTCGAACGCGTCGCGGCAGCGCTGCAGCCAGTACGATGATTCGTGGTGCTGCACGGCCATCGCCGCGATGTCGTTGAGCTCGACCGTGTATGGCAGGGTGAGCAGCGGCCCATGCGTGGTCTTGATCTCGGTCGGCTCGTCGTCATAGACCCAGTCCCCGATATAGCGGACGCCGGAAGCGGCCAGCAGGTCCGGGGTTTCCTCGGTCTCGGTGAGGCCGGGGCCGAGCCAGCCCACCGGGCGGCGGCCCGCGAATCTCTCGATGGTGGCAAGACTTTGCTCGATCATCGCGGCCTGGTCGGGGACGCGGTGGATCGGGATCTGGTCCCAGGCATGCCCCATGAACTCCCACCCGGCGTCGCGCGCCTGGCCGGCGACACGCGGATAGTCCACGCACACGCGCGCGTTGGTCGAGAGGGACGGGCGAATCCCGAGCCTCTCGAACAGGCGAAAGAAACGCCACACGCCGACGCGCATGCCGTATTCGTGCCAGCTCCAGTTCGGCACGTCAGGCAACGGGCTCTGCCCGCTCGGCGCCGGCATCACCTGGCGCGCCATCGGGCGGGCGATGTCCCATACCTCCAGGTTGACGATGCTCCAGACGACGATCCGATTCCCTTCCGGCAGCCGGATCGGCGGGCGATCGACGATCGCCGAATAGCTGGCGCGCTCACGGGGTATCATGGCCGGCTCCTGGCTGTGGAAGACTCCGGCCGCGCGACGCACGATCGCGCGGCCGGGATGAGAGAGCGACTTACTTCGGAGCCACGGTCGGCTTGATGAACGTCGGATCCAACCACCCGGCCGGGGCCTTGCAGTTGACGCAGTTGACCCCCGGCAGGCTGCCCTCGTACCGAAGCGGCTGCAGTTTCTGGATGGTCATGCCAGGCACGGGCGCACCCGTCTGCACCGATGCGAGGTTCAGCTCCGGCAGGTACGTGCCATCGAGCGAGGTGTCGATGAACGACGCGGGAACCTTGCTCGCCGGGAAGACGTTGCAGCCATTGACGAACGAATCGCCGGTGCACACCTTGATCTTGTCGTATGGCACCCACGGCATCGGATAGGAAATGTTGTGCCCGGTGGGCTTCAGTTGCCCGGTCAGCACCTCCATCATCACCTTGAAAGCGTAGGGACCATCCGCCGGGCCCGAGCCGGCGCTCAATCCGATCAATCCCTTCTTCTGCAACGTTGGATCGCCCATCGCCAGCCGGTATCCGTTGTTCGATTGCCCGGACATCACCGCCAGCCGATTGGGCCGATGCTGCATCAGTGCCTGCAGCACGCCCCAGTTGCCGTCCTTCGACCAGACCGCATCGACATTCGGATCAGCCGCCAGGATCTTCGCCATCGCTTCCTGGGAGATCGCGTCGTTCCAGCTCCCATAGAACTGAAGGATATGGATCCCGGGATACTCGCCGAAGACGTGCAGCAGTTGGCGACTCATGACCTCGGTCAGGGCGGTCCCGGCAACGCCGTGATTGATCACCACGGTGCCCTTCCCGCCCAGTTGGTTGATGATCCACTGTGCCGAGTTGGGGGCATAGCCCTGGCTGAGACTCGCCACATTGTAGGCACAGGGCGCGGTGACGGAGCTGTCATACGCAAACATCAGCACATGACGCTTGCAGCCCTGCTCGATCACGCGGTTCAGCCCGGTCCCCGACACCGGATAGAACAGGATCGCGTTGGCGCCAGCCGCGATCATGCTCTGGAGATCGGAAATCTGGTGCTGCACGTCGGTGCCGGAAATCACCTCCTTGAAGGTGACCTCCTTGTCATAGGGCGGCGTATGAGCCAGCGCCGCGATGCCGTTGGCAGCCTCCGCCTGCCACACGTTGCCGCTGTAGCTCAGGTCCAGGAATACCTTGTAGTGAGCACCCTGCGCGTGCGCCGGCAACACGAACCCGGCCGTTGCCGCCAGCCCGCCGGCGGCACACAGCACCGGCCGCAGCCATTTCTTGAACCGTACCGATAACCCGTTCATAGCGAATCTTCCTCCATTTTTCCCGCATTTTTCAGAGTCGCAACGCCTCGCCCGTGCCGCGGCAGCAGTGCACGAACGATGATAGCCCCGCTGACGATGGTGCAAACACCCCCGTTCTCCGCAACGCGACGCCTGGGGTCTTCCGGATGCGTTTCATATGCCGTCTCCTCCCCTGGCCGCCATCGCCCGTCAGCCCCGCGCGACCCGCCAGCGTTCGCTCTGCAGCAGCAAAGCAAAGACGATGATCGCGCCCTCGATGATGTTGCGGACCCCCTGCGAGAGATTGAGCACCGTGATGATGGTCTCGAGCGCGCTCAGGAACAGGGCGCCGGCAAAGGTGCCGAGATAGATGCCGCGTCCGCCGACCACCCGCGCTCCCCCGATCACCACCGCCGCGATCGTCGGCAGCAGCAGCGGATCTCCGATATCGATCGTCGCCGCCGAGGAATAGCCGGCGAGCAGGATGCCGGAGATGCCCGCGCACAGCCCGCTCAGCGTGTAGACCAGGATGGTGAGTGCCGCGATCGGCAGCCCCAGTACTCGCGCCGCCCCCGGGCTGGACCCGAGGGCGTAGAGCTTGCGCCCGTCGCTGGTGCCGTTCTGGAAGATGGTGGCGACGATGACGAAGCCGAGCAGGATCACGACCGGAATCGGCACGCCGGCGACCCGCGCGTTCATCAGCGCGACCAGGCCCGGTGCCACCGGCCGCTGCGCAAGCCCCGTGGTGAAGGCCAGCCCCACGCCATAGAAGCTGATCCCGGACGCCAGCGTCATGATGAACGGCGGCACCCGCGCCAGCGCCACCCCGAGCCCGTTCACCAGGCCGATGAAGGCGGCGAAGCCGAGGGTCGCCGGCACGACCCAGAGGATCGCCGCGTTGCTCCCGTTGGTCAGGGTCGAAACCATGATCGCGGCCAGGCCGACCACCACCCCGATCGAGAGGTCGATGCCGCCGAGCAGGATCGTCAGCCCCTGTCCGAAGGAGGCGACCACCAGGAAGATCGAGGTCACCAGCACGGCATCGAGCTGGGGCACGAAGCTGGAGCCGGCGTTGAGCAGCGTGCTGGCGACGATCAGCAGCACCGCGCAGGCCAGCACCACCGCCGCCGGCAACAGCTCGGGGTTGACCCGCGGCGCCCGCCCGCGCGCCATCGGCTCGGCCAGGGTCGAGGTATCCCGCGGCGCCATTCACGCCACCCGCTGCCGCCGCACCCGGGCGAGCAGCTCCGAGGCGTTGCCGATGAAGATCGCCACCAGCATGATGAGGCCGCTGAAGATGCTGGTGTAGAACGAGGCCGCGCCCAGCGCGAACAGCATCTTCTGCATCACCGACAGGATGCCGGCGCCGAACAGGGTGCCGAACACGCCGCCGCGCCCGCCCATCAGCGACGTGCCGCCGATCGCCACCGACGCGTACATGTAAAGCAGCAAGGTGTCGGAGGCGCGCGGGTCGCCGCTGCCGGTCTGGCAGCTCAGCATGAAGCCGGCGAAGGCGTAGGCGACGCCGGCGAGAACGAAGGCCAGAAGCTTGGTGCGCTCGGCACTGAGGCCCGACAGCCGGGCCGCCATGGCGTCGGTGCCGACAGCGTAGATGGCGATGCCGAACCGGGTGCGTGCCAGCACCAGCCACACCAGCAGCACCAGGGCGATGACCGCCAGCGCCACCGGCACCACCTCCAGCACGTCCCCGGTCAGCGCATCGACGATGGCCTGGTTCACCGCGCCGCCGGGTGCCGGGAGAAGCAGCAGCGCCACCCCCTCGCAGGCGATCATCGTGCCGATGGTCACCGCCAGCGATTGCAACCGCAGGCTGGCCACCAGCCATCCGTTGAGCAGGCCGACGGCGGCGCCGATCAGCAACACCAGGATCAGCGCGCCGAACCAGCCGAGCGTGCCGACGCTGGTCGTCGCCATCACCACGTTGGCGATGGCGATCACCCCGATCGGCGAAAGGTCGAATTCCCCGGCCAGCACCACCAGCGTCAGCCCGGCCGAGGCGATCGCCAGCACCACCGTGTTGTTGAACAGGTTGGTCAGCCCGAACACCGAGGCGGCACTGGCCTCGCTCGCCGCGTAGATCGCGTAAAGAGCCAGGAAGATCACCACCGCGACGACCGCCCCGCCGGTCGGGCGAAGCCGGCCGAGGCGTCTCAGCGCGGCGCTCATCGCCCGCTCACCGCCGCCCGCTCCAGCCCGTGCCCGGCGGCGAGCGACAGCACCTGCTCCTGCGACAGCGCCGGGCCTTGCAGTTCACCGACGATGCGATTGCCGTAGAGCACGAGGCAGCGGTCGCACAGATGCACCAGTTCGTCCAATTCGGTCGAATAGAACAGGATCGCGCCGCCGCCGCCCACGAAGGCGCGCATCATGCGGTAGATGCTCTGCTTGGCGCCGACATCGACACCGCGCGTCGGATCGAACAACAGGAGGCAACGCGCCCGCGCCATCAGGGCACGCCCCAGCACCGCCTTCTGCTGGTTGCCGCCGGAGAGAGCGGCGATGGAAAGCGGCAGAAAATGCTCGGGCAGATCCACATCCCCGATCACTTCCCCGACCAGGGCCCGTTCGCGCCGCCGATTCAGGAAATGCAGCTTGCTGGCATGATCGATCGCCGGCAGGGAGACGTTCGCGATGGTGGTGAGGTCCTTGAAGATGCCCTCGGTCTTGCGTTCTTCCGGCACCAGCACGACGCCCGCGGCCCGCGCCGCGCGCGGCGAGCGCACCATCCGCCCGCAGCCCGCGACCTCGATCCGGCCGCTCCGCAGCGGATAGAGGCCGACCAGCGATCTGAACAGGCGCGCCTGGCCTTGCCCTTCCAGGCCGGCAACGCCGAGGATTTCGCCTGCCATCAAGGTGAAGCTGATGTCCTCGACGCCATCGCCGGAGAGGCGGCTGGCGCTGAGCGCCGGTTGCGCATCCGTCCGTACCGCGGAAGGCGCGGCGACGAAGCGCTCGACCACGGAACGTCCGGCCATGCTCCTGAAGATCTCGTCGTCGCTCATCTCTGCGACCGGGCGGTCGAGAACCTTCTGCCCGTTGCGCAGGATGACCGAGCGGCGGCAGAGGCGGCGAATCTCGTCGAGCTTGTGACTGATATAGAGAATCGCGGCGCCTTCGGCCAGCCTGTTGCCGACCAGGTCGAACAGCCAGTCGCGATCGGAGAGTGCGGCGGTCGGCTCGTCGAGCAGGAGCAGGCGCGGGCGGCGGAACATCGCCCGCACGATTTCGAGCCGCTGGCGCTGCCCGAGTGTGAGCTCACCCACCAATGCCGCCGAGTCGATCTCGCTCACACCGTGCGCCGCAAGGATGCGCGCCGCCTGCTGTTCCAACCGGCGCATGGCGACCAGCCCGGCACGGTTCACCGCCGGGTCGGGCAGGAACAGATTGACCGCAACCGAAAGCGTGGAGACCAGGCTCAGTTCCTGGAAGGCGGTGGCGACGCCCTGCCGGCGCGCATCGTTCCTGTCCCGCGGACGGTATTCGCTCCCGGCCAGAAAAAGCGCTCCGCTGTCCGGCACTTCAACCCCGCTCAGCGTCTTGACCAAGGTCGATTTGCCGGCGCCGTTTTCGCCGAGGAGCCCGCAGACCTCGCCGGCGTTGAGCACGAATGACACGTCGCGAAGCGCGACCGTGGCGCCGTAGTGCTTGCTGATGCCGCGGACTTCCAGGACCGGCGGCGTGCTGCTCATCGCGCTGGCGCCCGTCCCTGGTGTCAGGCCTGGAGCTGGATGCCGATCCGGTCGGCGGCCCGGATGATATGGAGCTGCATCATGTAGGCCGCCCCGTCAGGGTCCCGCTGCTCCAGCGCGTGCAACAGGTTCTCGTGCTCCTTGACCGGCTCCCAAAGCCGGTTGTGGCGCGCCAGCGGCAGTTGCTGGCTGGCCAGTATCGCCTCGCCGTTCATGTCATGAATCTCCTTGAACAGGCGATTGCCACTCAGCGTGACGATGATGTCATGGAACTCAAAGTCCTTCCGCGATGCCGTGAAAAGATCGGCGTCGCGAATCGCAGCCTTCATCGCGGACAGAGAGGTGGTCAGCTCGGCCAGCGTTTCCGGCGTCACCCGGCCCGCGGCCAGCCACGCCGCCCGCGTCTCGAGCAGAAGCCGCACCTCGAACACGTCCTTCTCGCTGTAGCGACTGGCATAGC